>CAUHGY010000001.1 GCA_959605945.1 uncultured Clostridia bacterium
GAAGCCGTGATGAGACTATCTGTACTTGAAGAATATAATCGCACTGCAGACGAGCCTCTTAAAAATGCCAGAAATGCGGTTGCCGGCGCTATCAGAAATCTTGACCCCAAGATTACCGAAAAACGCAAAGTGGAAATCATGTTCTATAACGTGAACTATATGCAGGAAGGCAGCCTTTCATCGCAGACAGAGTGTGTTGATTTTTTACGTAAAAACGGATTTAAAGTACATCCGTTTTTAAAGGTTTGCAAAGATATAGAAGGCGTTATATCTGTCATAAAAGATATTAATATATCCAGAAAAACACTGGATATTCTTACGGACGGTGCAGTTGTTAAGGTAAATGATTTTTCGGTTCGTGAGAAACTTGGTGCAACAGATAAATTTCCGCGCTGGGCCATCGCTTTCAAATTTGAGGCGGAAGAAGTAACCACCATTTTGAAAGACGTCAGATGGCAGGTCGGGAGAACCGGAAAGCTTACTCCGCTCGGCATACTGCAGCCGACCGAGCTTGCCGGAGCTACGGTAAGAAAAGCTACTCTTAACAATTTCGGGGATATACTGCGCAAGGGCGTAAAGATCGGCGCCAGAGTGCTTGTCAGAAGAAGTAACGAGGTAATTCCCGAAATACTCGGGGCAACGGAAATTTCTGAAAAATGCAAAGACGTTGAAAAGCCTGTAATTTGTCCGTTTTGCAAAGCGCAGCTCATTGAATCGGGTGCAAATTTGTTTTGTCCCAACGAGCATTGCCGTCCGAGAGTTGTGGGCAGACTAACCAACTTTGCATCTAAAAACGGTATGAACATAGACGGATTCAGCGAAAAAACGGCAGGTCTTTTATTTGACGAAATGGGGGTTGAAAAATTTTACGACCTCTATACTCTTGACAGAAAAGCGCTTATGAAGCTTGAAGGATTTAAAAATGCAAAGACTTCAAATCTGTTGGAAGCAATAGAAAAGTCCAAAACCGTTCCGCTTTCCAATTTTATTTTTGCTCTCGGCATAGATAATGTCGGCAAAAAAACGGCGAAAGATCTTGCGGATATTTATAAAAGTTTTGAAAATTTTAAAAACGCCGGAAATGAAGAATTAAAAAATATCGGTGATATCGGCGAAGTTACTGCCAATTGTATAACGGACTTTTTTAAAGATCGCAATAACGGCGAAGAGATTAAAAAGCTTTTTGAATGCGGCGTAAAGCCGTTCTACGAAGAAACAGCGAGGGCAGGCATATTTTCCGGGGAAAAAGTAGTTCTTACGGGAACGCTGGCTGATTTTAAGCGCGAAAACGCTGCAGCTATTATCGAAGAGTTGGGCGGGGAAATTCTTTCCTCTGTGTCAAAAAACACTACCTTGGTCATCGCCGGCGAAAATGCTGGCGGAAAGCTTGCAAAAGCCAAGGCCATGAACATCAAAATTATAGATGAAGAAACATTTAAATCGCTTATAAAAACTTGATAAAATAATATAAATGTGATAAAATGATAAAAAGACTGGTGAAGGAGCACTTTTTATGCCCAGCATGACCGGCTACGGCAGAGCCGAATACAGCGGAAACGCCATCGATCTTCTTGTTGAAATTAAGACGGTGAATAACCGTAACTTCGATCTGAACGTAAAGTCGCCGCGCGCTTTTATTGTTTTTGAAGATTTGGTACGAAAGACCGTGCAGAATTTTGTAAGGCGCGGAAGAATAGACGTTTATATAACTTTTTCCGATAAACGCGAAAGCACAGCGGCTATTTCAGTCAATATCGAGAAAGCACGGGCATATTATGACGCCGGCAGGCTGATAGCCGAAGAACTCGGTATAGATAACGACGTTACCGCATGCGCGGTTTTAAAAGCGCCCGATGTTCTGGCGGATAATATTTCGACCGATGTTTCGGAATTTGAAAATATTCTCAAAGAAATGCTGGTCAGGGCATGCGAAAATTTATGTGCCATGCGGCGGCGTGAAGGCGATAAACTTGTACGCGATATGCTCGCCGGAATGGAAACTATAAAAGACCTTCGCAAAAAGATAACGGAAAGAGCGCCGCTTGTTGCTTCGGAATACAGGGAAAAACTCAGAAAACGCATTGAAGAAATTCTCGGCGACGTAAACTATGAAGAGTCGCGCCTTTTATCGGAAGTCGCATTTTTTACGGACAGGGCCAATATAGACGAAGAACTTACCAGGCTCGGTTCGCATATAGCGCAGTTCGAAGAAATTGCGGGAACGGACGGCGCCGGTAAAAAACTTGATTTTCTCATGCAGGAATTTAACCGTGAGGCAAACACCATCTGTTCAAAATCAAACGATATAGAAGTGACGCGTTTGGCGCTGTCGCTTAAAAACGAGATAGAAAAAGTCAGAGAGCAGGTTCAGAATCTTGAATAGCCGTAATATATTGGTTGTGCTTTCAGGGCCTTCAGGGGTCGGTAAAGGCACGGTGGCAAAAAATCTTATTGAAAGAAACAAAAACATTTCACTAAGCGTTTCTTGTACTACGCGCGCTCCGCGGACGGGTGAAAAAAACGGCGTGGACTATTTTTTTATAGACAGATCTGAATTTGAAAAAAAAATAGAAAAAGGCGGATTTCTGGAATATTCGGAGCATTTTGAAAACCTTTACGGAACGCCGAAGGATTTCGTGATCGAAAAATTGAAAACCGGCGATGTGCTTTTGGAAATTGACGTCAACGGCGGACTTAAAGTAAAGGAAAATTTTAAAGACGCTGTTCTTATTATGCTGATTCCGCCTTCCGTCGAAGAAGTCAGGCGAAGATTGCTTATGCGTCACACCGAAACGGAAGATAAAATCAATGTCCGCATGCAGAGAATAGGTTATGAACTCGGCAAAAAGGATTTGTACGACTATGCGGTGGTTAATGACGTTTTGTCGGATGCGGTCGCCAGGGTTGAAGAAATAATAAAAAAAGAAAAAGAAAATAATATAAAAGGAGCAGAAATATGATACATAAACCTCCAATAGATGAACTTGTTGATAAAATCGGATCTAAATATGCGCTCTGTATAGTTGCGAGCAAGCGCGCCAGACAGCTTATGGAACAGGCGCAGAATCAAGGGTATAACGAACTTCCCGATAAGGAGAAACCTTTATCTGTCGCCGCGCAGGAAATTTACGACGGTAAACTTATTGCTACCGTAGACTGATAAAAGAAATGCCTGCCGGTTTTGCGGCGGGCATATTTTCTTTGAGGTTAAACAGATATTTATGTACGCTGACGTTATCGTCGATATTGCCAGCAGCGAAGTCGACAGAATATTTGAATACTCTTTTGATGGCAACGGCGTTAAAGCCGGTTGCCGTGTCAGCGTGCCTTTCGGAAATAAAAATATAGAAGGCATCGTCATAGGCATTAAAGAAAAAAGTGACTTTCCGCCTGAAAAAATAAAAAGCATAAGCGCGATAAAAGATGAAATTCCCGCATTGACCGATGAAATTCTGGCGCTTGCGGAATATATGTGCTCTAAATATTATATAACTCGCGCACAGGCTTTGCGGCTTTTTCTTCCCAGTGAGATGAGAAAAGGAAAAGTACGGGAATTATATGCCGATTTTATATTGACTGCGGAAGATTTTTCTTTGTGCGAAGCTCTCAAAACCCTTCGGAAATCCGCGCTTAAACAAAAAGAATTGCTTTGTTACGTTTCGGAAAACGGAAAAACGCGAGCATCCGTTTTAAATGAAAAATTCGGAAGAGCTGCGGTAAAAGCTTGCGTTGATAAGGGTTTTTTTAAAATTGTCACAGAAAAAAACATCAGATCTCCTTATAAAGAACTCTGTGCAAGAGATAAAGACGTGATTCTTACGCCTAAACAGTCCGATGCTGTTAACAGCATAGAAAATACAGATAAGGTTACAACGCTTTTATACGGAGTTACCGGCAGCGGAAAAACGGAAGTTTATCTTAATCTGATAAACAAAGTGATAGAGAAAGGCCGCTCGGCAATTATGATGGTTCCCGAAATTGCTCTTACGCCGCAGATGCTTTCGCAGCTTCGTGCGCGTTTTGGCGACGGCGCTGCAATACTGCACAGCGGTCTTTCCGCCGGAGAACGCTTCGATGAATGGTGGCGTCTAAGAAACGGGGAAGCGGTTATTGCCATCGGTGCGAGAAGCGCGGTATTTGCTCCTGTGGAAAATGTCGGAATCATAATAATCGATGAAGAGCATGACGGCAGTTATACAAGTGAGACCAGTCCGAGATATTCTACTGCCGAAGTTGCGTTGTTCAGGGCAAAATATAACGGGGCAAAGCTCGTTCTCGGAAGCGCAACGCCGTCGGTTGAAAGTTTTATGCTTGCCACAAACGGTATTTATAATCTTGCAGAACTTCCGGACAGAATAAACAAAAAACCTCTTCCGCAAGTAGAGATTGCAGATATGCGGTCGGAAGTCAGGAGAGGCAATAACACGCCCTTTTCTTCGATATTGAAAGCCGAATTGCAAAATTGTCTCAATAACGGCAATCAGGCAATCATTTTTTTGAACCAGCGCGGATATTCCAAGACGGTAATTTGCACCGAGTGCGGGCACGTGCAGAAATGTTCTTCCTGCGATGTGTCGCTTACATATCATATGGAAGAAAATTCACTGCTCTGCCACTATTGCGGGGCAAAATATAAGATGATATCGGCGTGTACGGAATGCGGTAGTCCTTTTATTAGGCACGGAGGATTCGGAACGGAAAGAGTCGTTTCGGAATTGCAAAAATTATTTCCCGGAGCGCGCATTCTGAGAATGGACAGAGATACCACAAAAAACAAGGAGAGTCATTTTAAAATTCTCGGAAGTTTTGCCGCGAGACAGGCGGATATACTTGTGGGCACGCAGATGATCGCAAAAGGGCACGATTTTCCGTTTGTTACTCTTGTCGGGATACTTGACGCGGACATGAGCCTGCATTTTTCCGATTATCGCAGCAATGAAAGGACGTTTCAGTTGCTTACGCAGGTTGCGGGAAGAAGCGGCCGTGCGGAAGAAGCGGGAAAAGTGGTTCTTCAAACTTATTCTCCCGACAATGCGGTTTTAAGGCAAGCTATCCGCTACGATTACGAGAGTTTTTACAGGCATGAGATTTCTGTCAGGAAAGCTACGGCTTTTCCTCCGTTTACCGATATTGTGAGAGTTCTTATAAAAAGCGAAAACGACGAACAGGCGCTTGCCGTCACCAAAAAAATATACGGGGAGCTGAATATGTTATATTTACAGGAAAAGGATAAATTTCGCTTTTTCGGATGTATGAAAGCACCGATAAAAAAATTGCAGAATCAGTTCCGTTATCAGGTGCTTATGCGAATTAATGCCGGCAACAAGCCGTTGCTTGACAAAATTTTTTCAGCGGTTTCCGATAATAAGACCAGAAACGTTTTTGTTTCGATGGAAGTCAACCCCAATAATCTGACTTAAAAACGGTGTATTTATGGCAATTAGAAATATTGTTCAGATAGGAGATGAAATTCTCCGCAAAAAAAGTTTTCCCGTGACCGATTTCGGAGAAAAAACGCATCAGTTGCTTGACGATATGAAACAGACTCTCGATACAACCAACGGACAGGGACTTGCGGCTCCGCAAGCGGGCGTTTTGCGAAGAGCATTTATCGTCCATGCCGAAGGTAAGTTTTATGAATGTTTGAATCCCGTGATTGTCAAATCAAGCGGCAAACAGGTCGGTGAGGAGAGATGTTTGTCGGTCCGCGGAAAATACGGGATAGTGGAGCGGCCCATGGATATAACTCTCGAAGCGCAGGACAGATACGGAAAAAGTTTTACGGTCAGAGCAGAGGGGTTAATGGCGCGTATTTTCTGTCACGAATACGATCACCTTGACGGTATTCTGTACGTAGATAAGGCAAATTCCGTTTCGGAGGAGTGATTTTAAGGATGTAAATGTCTGTCAAGCGGATCTTTTTTCTGCGTTTCAACTATTAGGGAAGTTGAACGTCTAAAATAATTTTTTGTGCCGCAGACATATATTAAATGCTCTAAGGAAGTTGGTAATGAGAAATAAACGAGCCGCAGATTAAATCTTTCGATTTTTATGAAAGCTGACCGGCGGTAGACTTATTTTATAAAGGTGTAAAATGGCTATAAGAAATATTGTTCAGATAGGAGATGAAATTCTCCGCAAAAAAAGTTTTCCCGTGACCGATTTCGGAGAAAAAACACATCAGTTGCTTGACGATATGAGACAGACGCTCGACAAGGCTAATGGCGCAGGGCTTGCGGCTCCGCAAGTGGGCATTTTGCGAAGAGCGTTTATCGTTCATGCCGAAGGTAAGTTTTACGAATGTTTGAATCCCGTGATCGTCAAGACAAGCGGTAAACAGGTCGGTGAAGAGGGGTGTTTGTCTGTTCGCGGCAAGTATGGAATAGTGGAACGCCCCATGAAGGTAACCGTCAAAGCGCAGAACAGATACGGAAAAAGCTTTACGGTCAAAGCGGAAGGTTTTCTGGCGCGGGCTTTTTGCCATGAAAACGATCATCTTGACGGAGTTTTGTATGTTGATAAAGCAACTTCTTTATCGGAGGAATGATTTAAGTGCTTAAAATAGTCTATCTCGGAACTCCTGAGTTTGCGGTAAAACCTTTTGTGGAGTTATTGAGACATAAAGATAAATTCGAAGTATGCGCGGCGGTCACTAATCCGGACAGACCTGTCGGAAGAAAGCAGATAATGACTCCTTCACCGGTAAAACAAGCGGCGATAAATAACGGCATACGCGTTTTTACTTATGACAAAATAAAGCTCGAAGGCGTCAACGACATGAAAGAACTTTCCCCCGATTTGATGGTTACTTGCGCGTTCGGGCAGATTCTTTCAAGAGAAATTCTCGATATACCGAGACTCGGGGTAATCAATGTCCATGCTTCGCTTCTTCCTAAGTACAGAGGTGCGTCTCCCATTCATTACGCCGTTTTAAACGGGGAAAAACAGACCGGTATAACCATTATGAAAACGGATATCGGCATAGATACCGGTGATATTATTTTGCAAAAGAGTATAGATATAGGCGAACGCGAGACTTGCGGAGAACTTTTCGAAAGGCTTTCGGTTCTGGGGGCAAAATGTTTAATCGATGCGCTGGAACTTATGGAATGCGGTAAAGCCGTGTATAGAAAACAAGACGATTCTGCCGCCACGCTCACAAAAATGATCAGAAAAGAAGACGCATTAATAGACTGGAATAAATCTGCAGCGGAAGTTTTTAATGCGATTCGGGCCTTTAACCCCGCGCCGTCGGCGTTCACTTTTCTTGACGGATTGCCGTTAAAGATATTTGAAGCGGAAATAAACTGCGGAGCAGGTTTGCCGGGCGAAATTATTTGTTGCGACGAAAACAAACTGGAGATTGCCTGCGGAAAAGGGTCGGTTGTCATTAAAAAATTGCAGAAATCGGGCGGTAAAGAAATGACGGCGCAGGATTTTTTGAGGGGCAATAAACTTGTGAAAGGCAGCTTTTTGGGTAAATGATTAATTATTTTTATGACTGCTATCAAATTTTATGTAAGGTATACAGCGACAAAACGTTTTTAAAACAAGCTATTTCCGAAACCGTTATCGAGGAAAAAAACAGAGCTTTGACGGTTAAAACCTGTTACGGTGTGCTTGATAAGGACATAGAGCTTTCTTATTACATAAGCTGTCTTACAGAAAAAACTCCCAAACAGGCAATACGAACGGTGCTTAAAATTGCTATGTATGCGGTTAAGTATCTCGAAAAGCACATATATGCCGTTACGCAAAATGCCGTCGAATTGGTAAAGAAACTGGGTAAGGGCGGTGCTGCGGGATTTGTCAATGCGTTTTTGCGGAGATTTTCTTTTGCAAAATTTGTTTTTCCTTCAGATCCGATAAAAAGTTTAAGCATAAGGTATTCTTATCCCGAGTTTGCTATAAAAAAACTTGCGGATTATTATGGGTTAGAGCGTGCCGAGAAAATTATAGCGGCTGAAAACGTGGCAACTTGTTTGTCTTTTTTTGAAACGGACGGCGAAGAATATCTAAAAAAATTAAATATAAATTATGAAAATACTCCTTTTGATAATGTATTTACGGCGAAAAATTTTGTAAGAAACAGCGATTACGACAAAGGTATATATACATTCCAGGCGTTGGGATCGGTTGCTATATGCGATGTGGTGGAAAGAGGGGGCTCTCTTTTGGACAGCTGTGCCGCTCCCGGGGGCAAAAGCGTAAGATTGTCTTATAAATTCGACAAAGTTACTTCATGGGATATTCATCCGCATAGGGTGGAGCTTATACGTGAATACAAAGAAAGAATGAGGCGCGATAATATTTTTGCGGAAGTCAGAGATGCGAAAATTTATGACGCAAAATATGAAAAAGCTTTCGATGCCGTTTTGTGCGATGCGCCGTGCAGCGGGTTCGGGGTCGTGGGGGATAATCCGGATATTAAACTGAACAGGGAAGAAAAAAATGTAAATTCGCTTATAAAAGAGCAGCTTGCAATACTTAAAACAGTGTCCCGATATGTAAAAAAAGGCGGCAGCCTTTATTATTCTACGTGTTCGATTTTCCCTTGTGAAAATATAATGATTATCGATAAGTTTATGTCTGACATAAAAGGATTTGAATTGCAGGATATATCAAGTCCGCTGGCAAATATCAAAATTAACGGCAGTTTGCAGTTCTTGCCGGATATTTCCGAAGGACAAGGTTTTTATATAGCTAAGCTAAAGAGAGTAAAGTGATTTTGAAAGAATGTCTTTTAGATTTCGGAAAAGAAAAAGTTAAAGAAACGTTGCTTGAGGAAGGTGAAAAAGGTTATCGCGCGGATCAGATTTTTAAATCGATTCACGCGGGTCTTGAATTTGCCGATATGACGGACTTGCCCCTTAAACTTCGCCGAAAACTTTCTGAAAAATATATTGCGCAGCCTGCAGTCATTATTAAAATTCTGAAATCATCGGACGGCACGGAAAAATTTCTCTATAAACTCTGCGACGGCAACGTGGTCGAAGGCGTTCTTATGAAGTATAAATACGGGCATACGCTTTGTGTTTCCACTCAGGTAGGGTGCCGCATGAATTGCGCTTTTTGCGCTTCGGGACTCAGCGGCCTCATTAGAAACCTTTCGTCAGGAGAAATATTGGGTCAAATTGTTGCGGCAAATGCCTATTGCGGCGGAGGGCTCGGTGATAAAAGGGCAATAGTCAACGTTGTGCTGATGGGTAGCGGCGAGCCTTTTGACAATTACCGCAACACGGTTGATTTTATAAGATCGGCGTCTGAAAAAGGAGGCATAAATATCAGTCCGCGAAATATCAGCCTTTCTACATGCGGGCTTGTCCCCGAGATGAAAAAATTTGCTGACGAGAATTTAGCGGTCAATTTGACGGTTTCGTTGCACTCGCCGTTTGACGAAGAGCGAAAATTGATTATGCCGGTTGCGAAAAAGTATAAAATTGACGATATTTTGTCGGCTTGTTCCTATTATTTTGATAAGACGGGCCGCAGATATATTTTCGAATACGTGTTAATAAAAGGGCGGAACGACTCTCAAAGGCATTCCGAAATGTTGATAAAACTTCTCAAAGGCAGACCCTGTCATGTAAATTTGATAAGACTTAATGAAGTTAAAGAACGAAATCTTATCGCGGCGGATGATAAAGCGGCTTACAGGTTTCTCGGCATGCTTGAAAAAGGCGGGCTTTCGGCCACGCTCAGAAGGCGCATGGGCGCCGATATAGACGGCGCTTGCGGGCAGCTGCGCCAAAGATATATAGAGGAGAACGGCATTGACGGGGCAGGTTTATGAAATTCAGTCATCAAAATATACTGTTTTTTGTGACGGAAAGTTTTATCTATGCGTGGCAAGGGGGCTTTTAAAAATTAAAAGCCGGGGAATTGCCGTCGGCGATTTCGTGGAGTTTGACGGCGAAATAATCGCCCGCGTTCTTCCGCGTAAAAATCTTTTAACCCGCCCGCTTCTCGCCAATGCCGATCAGGTTATCATTGTTGTTTCTCCCGTACCTAAACCCGATTTCTATCTTATAGACAAATTGATTGTCAATGCGGAATATTCGGGACTGAAAGTTTTGATTGCTGTGAACAAATCCGATTTATCGGGCGATCTTTACGATATCGTTAAAAATGAGTACGGGGAATGCGGTATGCCGATTTTAAAAATCAGCAGCAAAGACTGTTGCGGAATTGAAGAATTAAAACGGTTCGCTTTAGGGAAATTAAGTCTCCTTGCGGGGCAAAGCGCTGCCGGTAAGACTTCGATAGTCAATGCTTTGTTCGGAACTTTTCTGAAAACCGGTGACGTAAGCAGCAAAACGGAAAGAGGAAAGCATACGACGACTTTTTCGAAAATTTATGAAAAGGGCGGTGTAATGGTAGCGGATACGCCGGGTTTCGCAGTTATCGACGCGGCGGTTAAATCTCATGAGCTGCCTGCGTTTTATCCCGAATACGCTAAGCTTGAATCACATTGTAAGTTCAGAGGATGCAGCCATATAACCGAACCCGATTGCGCCGTAATATCCGCAGTGGAGCGCGGCGATCTGTCACGGCGGAGATATGAAAGATATAAAGAAATGATAAAAGAATTGAAATTAAAGGAGAAATATTATGAAAAAAATTAAAATTGCCCCGTCTATACTGTCGGCGGATTTTGCGCGTGCGGGCGAAGAAGTCAAAAATATTACGATAAACGGCGCAGACGTGATTCACATCGACGTTATGGACGGCAGTTTCGTAAAAAATATTTCCTTCGGCCCCAAATTCGTAAAAGAAATAAGACCGTATTCGTCTGCCGTGTTCGACACCCATCTGATGATAGTAAAACCGTGGAATTATATAAATCAGTTTGCCGATGCGGGTGCGGATATAATAACGGTACATTATGAAGCCTGCGGAGACAGACTTAAAGAGACTTTAAGAGCCATAAAAAATTTGGGAATCAGGTGCGGCGCCGTCATTAATCCCGATACGCCGGTCAGTGCAATAGAAAATGTAATCGATGAGTGCGACATGCTTCTGTTGATGAGTGTTTTTCCCGGTTTCGGAGGACAGAAATTCATTCCTGAAGTTCTGAAAAAAATAGAAGAAGCGGCAGAGTTGATAGTGAAAACCGGAAAAGATATAGATCTTGAAATTGACGGCGGAATCACTAAAGAAAATGTGAGAGCTTGCAAAAATGCCGGAGCGAACGTCATAGTGGCGGGGAGCACGGTTTTTAATGAAAAGGACAGAGCGAAAATTATAAAAGAACTGCGCGAGATTTAATTTTAAGTTATCACTTTCGGTTTTTTCGGCATATAATATGAATGTGAGGTATATATGAAGATTATTTGTATTAAACCGCCAGCGGTTATCAGAAAATTTTTACGCCTTATTTTCCATAAAAAACTGAAAGAAGAGATTTGAAATACTTAACACCAGCAAAAAGACCGCTTATTAAAGCGGTCTTTTTGCTGGTCAAAATATTATTTTTGTTTTTATAATTAAGTTAAACGCAGCGCTCTCGGCGTCGATGCATCTGCCATTAATTACAGGATTTTGCAACTATATAAGATCTACTATAGTTTCGTAGATTTTACCGTCTTTGTCGAGTTTTTCTTTCATTTTATCAAAAGTGTCCGGTATGTTTTCATAGGACGACGCATCGAGCTTGAGATGTGAAAAATCGAGAGCTTTATTGGCAATTATATTTATGCTGGCCGCAGTATTCCCGAAACCGTTGTTTATACAGTGAATATCAAGCTGTTTTTTGACTGCCTGAGAAAAGGAGATAGGGTTGTTTTTGTAGGAAACGCCGGTGAAAGCGACTTTTGCATTGAATGCCGCCGCGGCAAAGGCTTTGCTTGTGGGAATATTACAATCCGAAATATAAACAACGCTTCCCGTCATTCTGCCGCCTGTGATCGAAGTAACTTCTTTTTGCCAGTTGTCTTCTGCGCCGAGCACGTAATAAATCCCCGAATCTTTGGCTATTTTAAAGTCTTCTTCGTCGGTTGTCATAACAATGGGGACCGCCTGATAATAGATAAGCAGCTGTGCGAGAATATTTCCGAAGTTGTTTGCGCCTATTATGGCAACATAATCTCCTTTCTGAACATTCAGCTTGTCGACAACCGACAGCGCGAGAGAAATGTGACTTATAAATAACGCTTCGAAATCGGAAACGCTTTCGGGCAGAATAAACAGTTTATCAGGTTCAAGAGAGGTAAAATCGCATAAAAATCCGTCAAAATCTTCTCCTGCAACCATCAGTGCGGTGCATTTATTCTTTTCGCCGTTTTTGCAATTGTAGCAATTTCCGCACGGGCGCGTAGGCTCGATATATACATGTTTGCCTTTTTCCAAACCGAAAAGGTTGGTGTTGGTTTCGCTGACTATTCCTATCCCGTAACTTCCTAAAACAACGTTTTCGGCAAAAATGTCTCCCGTATACCTTAAAATATCCGAGAGGGTAATCAACACCTTGGTAATTTTGACTTTGGAACAAGCAAGTTCCGATTTTTCTGCGTCGGCAATCTCGCTTTCAGACAAGGTCAAAGGTTTTAAAATTTTCCAGCCTTTCATAATATCTCCGTAAAATTTCTTGCGGCTTCAGTTAAACCGCAGTACGTACAGTCAAGCCGAAACTTACTACATTATATTATATTTCTGAAAAAAATGCAAGCAATTTAAATACGGGATAAGTTTTAAAAGAATTTCAAAAAATGCAGAAATTACCGTCGTTTATAGTTGACTAAACCTTTAAAATATAATATAATAACCGAGTAAATTAAAAAAGAGGTGCGTTATGAAACAGGGTATACATCCTAATTATCACGAAGTGACTGTTGTTTGCGCTTGTGGTGAGACTTTCAAAACCGGCTCGACCAAAAATACCGACGTTATAAAGGTGGATATTTGCAGTAAATGTCACCCGTTTTTTACCGGTAAACAAAAATTGGTTGATACCGGCGGCCGTGTTGATAAGTTCAACAAGAGATATAGCAAAGCAAAATAGTTGGCTGTATTCATGGCTTTAAGGGTATAATTTACGCTTAAAGCCGTTTTTTTAAATTCTTTCGGTGTTTAAGATGGGTAAAAAACAGGAAAAACGCACTTCGATAGGCGGTCAGGCTGTTTTGGAAGGCGTTATGATGCGCGGCGAAACGTCTATGGCAACTGCCGTAAGAGACGCCGACGGCATAATAAGAATTGAATCGAAACGCGTTATATCTCCGAAGAAACGCAATGTTTTTTTCAGACTTCCCATCGTTCGCGGCGTATATTCTTTTGTGCAGTCGCTTGTAGGGGGAACGAAAGTATTGATGCGTTCTGCCGAAGTTTACGGGGAAGGAGAACCTTCGAAATTTGAAAAATGGATGGCGGAAAAACTGAAAATTAACGTTATGAGCGTAGTCACAACCCTTTCCGTGGTTTTAGGACTTGCACTTGCTGTAGTGCTGTTCATGTTTTTGCCGCAGCTTATCAGAACGGGAATTGAAAGATTATGCGGTCGGGATTTTAAATTTTCTCTGCTTGCCAAAAACTTTATAGAAGGCGGCATAAAACTTCTTATTTTCATAGGTTACATCCTTTTGTGTTCGTTGCTTAAAGATATTCGCCGTACGTTTATGTATCACGGAGCAGAGCATAAAACTATTTCGTGCTATGAAAGAGGGCTTGAGCTGACTGTTGAGAACGCAAAAAAGTGTCCGCGGGTTCACGACCGCTGCGGAACGACATTTCTTGTATTCGTGATGCTGATAAGCATTCTCGTGTTTGCACTTGTCGAAGCGCTTATCGGTACAGGGGTTGAGAAATTTTATCGCATTTTATTAAAGATAGCCCTTCTGCCGGTTGTTGCAGGGCTTTCCTACGAACTGTTGAAAGCGCTTTCGAAAACCGATAGCCCGGTTGTTTATCCTTTAAAACTTCCCGGACTTCTTTTGCAGAGAATTACAACGAAAGAACCGGATGATAAAATGCTGGAAGTCGCTATCGCCGCTTTCAAAACAGTGCAGGAGATGGATTCAGACCCGTCCGTTCCGGAAAAGCAATTCGACCTTCCTAAAAAGCGAAGAGAAGTGCTGGCATTGATTGCCGGGAAATTAAACGCGGCGGGAATAAATGAAAAAGCTGAGGCCGAATGGATTTTATCCATAGTTTTGGGCGTCAAGCGCGATGAACTCGACAGCGACAAACTTGTATCTCCTGAAAAAATTGCCGCTGCGGAAAAAATTGTGTCCGATCGCGTGACCGGCAGACCGCTTTGGTATTGTATCGGAGATACTGATTTTTACGGTTATAAAATCAAGGTTGACGAGCGTGTTCTTATACCCCGGCCGGAAACTGAGTTGCTTGCCGAAAGCGCTATGAAAGAAATAACCGAAGAAAAAACGGTGCTCGACCTTTGTACGGGCAGCGGCGCAATAGCCATTGCGGTAAAAAAGAAGACCGGCGCAACGGTAACGGCGTCAGACGTCAGTGCGGACGCACTGTCTCTTGCCGGAGAAAACGCCGCGATTAACGGAGCAGATATAGAATTTATAGAAAGCGACATATTTTCTGCTCTTAAAGGCAGAAAATTCGACGTTATCATTTCAAATCCGCCATACGTTAAGAGCGGAGATATAAGCAGTTTACAGAATGAAATTAAAAATTTCGAGCCGATTTCTGCGCTCGACGGCGGTGAAGACGGGCTTGATTTTTATCGTATAATAGCAAAACGCGTGACAAAACATCTGAACAAAGGCGGAATGCTTTTTTTGGAATGCGGTATGGGGCAGGCGGAGAAAATAAAAGAAATGCTCGGCAAATTCGCTAGCGTAAAAATAATAAAAGATTACGAAAAAGTGGACAGAATAATTAAGGCGGTGCTTTGATGTTTAAAAAACTGGACAAAATGCTCGAGCGATACGATAAACTTAACGAGTTGGTATCCAGCAGCGAAGTATTATCAAATATCGACGAATGGAAATCCTATACCAAAGAGCTTGCCGAAATAAGCGAAACGGTTGAAAAATATACGGAATACAAAAAAACGGTCAAAGAATTGCAGGATATAACCGAAATGCTTAAAACTGAAAGCGACCGTGATATGAAAGCCCTGATGGAAGAAGAGCTTGAAACGTGCAGAGAAAAAACCGAAAAAATCGCGGAAGAACTGCGTATATTGCTTTTGCCGAAAGATCCTAACGACGAAAAGAACGTAATTATGGAAATACGCGCGGGCGCCGGCGGAGAAGAAGCAAGTTTGTTTGCTTACGAGCTGTACCGGATGTATGTGAAATATGCCGAGAAAAATCGCTGGAAAACCGAAGAAATAGATAATAATTCGACCGAGCTCGGGGGCATAAAGGAAGTTGTTTTTTCAATATCCGGCAAAGGCGCTTACAGCAGGCTTAAATTTGAAAGCGGCGTTCACAGAGTGCAGCGGGTTCCTGAAACCGAGTCGCAGGGCAGGGTGCATACGTCGACCGCAACCGTAGCGGTGCTGCCAGAGGTGGAAGACGTTGAAGTCAATATTGACGAAAAAGATCTCCGCGTGGATACTTTGAGAAGCAGCGGAGCCGGAGGTCAGCACATCAATAAAACCGAATCCTGCATCAGATTGACGCATATTCCGACCGGTATAGTTGTTTTATGTCAGGATGAACGGTCTCAGACCAAAAATCGTGAAAAAGCCATGCGCGTTCTTAAAAGCAGACTTTACGACTATTACCGTTCTCAGTACGATAAAGAATATTCGGAAAACAGAAGAAATCAAGTAGGAACGGGTGACCGATCCGAACGTATCAGAACTTATAATTTCCCACAAGGCCGTGTAACCGACCACAGGATCGGACTTACCCTGCATTCGATTGACGCTTTTATGCTCGGAGATCTTGACGAGATGTTAGACGCGTTGGCGATAGCAGACCGCGAAACGAGGCTTTCGGAAGGTATAGACGAAGAATAAAAAGAATAGCCGCAGAATAACAAAGGAGAGCAAAAAATGAGCGTATCTAAAAAAGTAAGAGAAATTGCACCGTCTTTGACACTTGAAATTACTGCCAAAGCCAAAAAAATGAAAGCCGAAGGCATATCCGTCATCGGGTTCGGTGCTGGCGAACCCGACTTCAATACACCCGATTACATAATAGATTCGGCTAAAAAAGCACTTGATACGGGTTTTACCAAATATACGCCGGCATCCGGAACGGCAGAGTTGAAGAAAGCGATTTGTGAGAAATTTCTTAAAGATAACGGCTTGAAATATGATCCCGCGCAGATAGTTGTTTCTTCGGGAGCGAAGAGCTCGCTTTATCACGCGATATGCGCTATCGTGGACGAAGGCGATGAAGTGATATTGCCGTCGCCGTACTGGCTTACTTATCCCGAGTTGATAAAACTTGCCGGCGGAACGGTAGTTTATGTTAAGGCAGAGAGAGAAAACGGTTATAAAATGACTGCGTCTCAGCTTGAAAAAGCAATTACTCCGAAAACGAAATGCCTTATACTTAACAGCCCTAATAATCCGACCGGTGCGGTTTACACCGAATCTGAATTAAAGGCTATTGCGGCTGTTGTCGAGAAAGCGGGAATCTACGTCGTTTCCGACGAGATTTATGAAAAACTTGTTTACGGGGGCGAAAAACACTGTTCCATTGCGTCTTTCGGCAGTTATATGAAAGACCATACGGTGATAGTCAACGGCATGTCCAAAACATATTCCATGACGGGTTGGCGCATAGGTTACCTTGCAGCGCCCGTTGATATCGCCAAAGCGGTGTCCGGTATGCAGAGTCATACCACAAGCAACGCTTGTTCCATTGCGCAGTACGCATCCGTAGCCGCCCTTTGCGATCCGGAAGGCGAAATATTCATTGCAAAAATGCAGAAGGTATTCGATGAAAGAAGAAAGTATATGGTCGAAAGACTTCAAAAAATGGATGGCGTTATTTGCATAGAACCAAAAGGCGCATTCTACGTTTTTGCCGATGTTTCCGCTCTTTACGGTAAAACCTACGAAGGCGAAAAAATTACGGGTTCTCTCTCTTTTGCCGATTGTGCGCTGAAGAAAGGGGTTGCTCTTATTCCCGGCATTGCTTTCGGTGACGATAATTGCATAAGGCTTTCTTACGCTATATCAATAGAAGACATAAAAGAAGGGCTGGACAGACTGGATAAATTTATCAAGGAGCTGAAATAATATGATCGAAAGAAATAAAAAAACCAATCTTCTTGAAGAAAAATATTACAGTTATAGCCTGCAGGATGTCGAGAAGCCGCAATTATTCAGAGATATTTTCGATTATGAAAGCGTTCCGAAAGTTATATTCAACGAGCGCCACGTGCCTATGTCGATGCCGGATGAAATTTGGATAACCGATACTACTTTTCGTGACGGGCAGCAATCAACTTCGCCGTTTACAGTCGGGCAGATTGTGGAAATTTTCAAATTAATGTCAAGATTGGGCGGCAAAAAGGGAATAATCCGTCAGTCTGAATTCTTTTTATATTCGGATAAGGACAGGCAGGCTGTCAGAGCATGTCAGGAACTCGGCCTTGAATTTCCCGAAGTTACAAGTTGGATACGTGCCAATAAAAAAGATTTTCAGCTTGTAAAAGAAATGGGACTAAAAGAGACAGGGGTGCTTGTAAGCTGTTCGGACTATCATATCTTCAAAAAAATGAATCTCACCCGCGCTCAGGCACTTGATAAATATCTCGGCATCGTGAAAGATGCGCTTGACGCCGGGATAAGGCCGAGATGCCATTTTGAAGATATCACAAGAGCGGACTTTTACGGTTTTGTGGTGCCGTTTGCAAGCGAGCTTATGAAGCTTTCAAAAGAGAGCAAAATGCCTATAAAAATCCGTGCCTGCGACACAATGGGGTTTGGCGTAAATTATGTGGGAGCGGCGCTTCCGAGAAGTGTTCCGGGCATTATTTACGGGCTGCATCATTATGCGGAAGTTCCCAGCGAACTGCTTGAATGGCACGGACATAACGATTTTTATAAGGTCGTCACTAATGCTGCCACAGCTTGGCTATACGGCTGCGCCGCAGTTAACTGTTCTCTCCTCGGAATCGGCGAGAGGACGGGAAACTGCCCGCTTGAAGCTATGGCAATAGAATACGCATCATTGAAAGGAACTGACGACGGAATGGATTTTACGGCAATTACCGATATTGCCAATTATTTTGAAAACGAGGTCGGATACGTAATTCCTCCGCGGACGCCTTTTGTGGGCAGAGCGTTCAATTCCACCCGTGCCGGTATTCATGCGGACGGCATGTTGAAAGACGAAGAGATATATAATATTTTCGACACGTCGAAATTACTTAACCGTCCTATGCGCGTTTCTATCAATAATACAAGCGGACTTGCCGGGATAGCGTATTGGATAAATCAATATTATGAGCTTCCCAAGGATCACCGTATAGAAAAAACACATGAGATAGTTGCGAAAATCAAAGTTTTGATCGATAAAGAATATGAAAACGGGCGCTGCAGCGTAATGGGTGACGACGAACTTGACGCCATGATCATGATGTGCGATAAGGAACTGCATAAAAAATTATTGATTTTCGCAGGTTAATTTTAAAAAACTATTGTAATTTCATAAAAAGTGTTATACAATATAGATAAGAAAAATTCAGGAGGGAATTTTCTAAATGAAAATTATCTACGGACCTAAAGGAACAGGCAAGACCAAAGCGATTATCGATTGCGCCAATAAAGCGCTTGACGAAGCAAAAGGTCACGTCATTTTTATTACCGATACAAAGAGATATACATATGACCTTAAATACAGGATACGTTTTTTGGATGTGACGCAGTTTGCTATTCAGGGTGAAGACGGCTTGCGCGGGTTCTTGAAAGGTATCGTTGCATCCAGCGGCGACAACGAGTATATTTTTCTCGATGGAATTGCAAGGATTGCAGATAAAAAATTATCCGAACTCGGCAACATTTTTGCGGCAATGGAGAAGCTTGAAAAGGATTTCGGCGTGAAATTTGTCGTTACATGCAGTGCAGCCAAAGAAGATTTGCCTGAGTTTGTATTAAAGTACCTGGATTAACTTGTTTTTATAATAAAAATAGTGTAAAATAGAAGTCGGAAGAATTTCCGGCTTCTGTTTTAAATAAACGAAATAACTAAAAACGGTTTAAAATAATCTGAATAAAAAATCGCGGCAGTGAATGCATTAAAGCGCATGCAGACACTAAAACAATCAAACCGTTACGGAGTTTATAATATGAAATTTATAAGCACAAGAGGAAAATCGGCGGCGGCAAACGCTGCAGAAGCAATTGTAAAAGGTCTTGCCGATGACGGCGGACTGTTTGTGCCCGAAAGTTTTCCTTCGCTTGCAAGAGAGCTTGAAAAAATGCTTTCTATGGATTATGCCGAAAGGGCATGCTTTATATTGAGTAGGTATTTGGAAGAATATGATTTCGGCGAATTGCTTGAAGCATGCAAAAGCGCATATTCGAAATTTGACGACGGCGATGCGGCTCCGTTAGTTAAAACCGGCGACGGTTTTTTCGTGCTGGAACTTTTTCATGGTCCCACTCTTGCGTTTAAAGATATCGCGTTGACATTGCTTCCGTATTTATTGAGAAAGGGTGCCGATATATGCGGAATAAAGGAAAAGATTCTCATACTTGTTGCTACCAGCGGTGATACCGGTAAGGCCGCGCTCGAAGGGTTTAAGAATGCGGAAGGTATAAAAATAATGGTGTTTTATCCCAGCGAAGGCGTAAGCGACATGCAGAAACTGCAAATGCAAACGCAGGAAGGGGATAACGTTAACGTCGTAGCGGTTGACGGCAATTTCGATGATTGCCAGACGGCGGTGAAGAAGATATTTTCCGGCGATGAAATACAGAATACTCTTAAAAAATCGGGGGTTATTCTGTCGAGCGCCAATTCCATCAATTTCGGCAGGCTTGTTCCGCAGATAGTTTATTATTTTTCTGCTTATTGCGACCTTTGCACCAGCGGAGAGATAGAACTCGGGGAGAAAGTAAATTTCGTTGTTCCGACCGGAAATTTCGGCAATATTCTTGCGGGATATTATGCAAAGAAGATGGGGCTTCCCATCGGGAAACTTGTATGTGCGTCCAATTCAAACAACGTTCTGACCGAATTTTTTGCCAGCGGAGAGTATGACGCTAACAGAGAGTTTTTCAAAACTATGTCGCCGTCAATGGATATTTTGATATCCAGCAATCTCGAACGATTGCTGTTCGAAATAAACGGCAGAGATCCGGTTGTTACGGAAAAAGAGATGTCGGAATTAAAGAAATTCGGCAAGTATTCGGTATCGAAAGACAAAATTTTGAAACTTTCCGCCGACTTTTACGCAGATTGTTGCGACGAAGATGAGTGTGTTGCCGCCATTTCGGGTTTTTACGATGAATACGGATATATTCTCGACCCGCACACGGCGGTTGCGGTAGACGTTGCGGACGGATTTATAAGCTATACCGGAAACAAAGATGCAACTGTCGTTTTGTCGACCGCAAGTCCTTATAAGTTTTCTCAGAATGTTCTTAAGGCCATCACCGGCAAATATGAACAGGATGCTTTTAAGGCTGCGGAAAAACTTTTCAAACACACGGCGGAACCTGTCCCGCAACAGATTGCCGGACTGAAAGATAAAAAAATAAGATTTTCGAAAACAGTTGCGAAGGAAGATGCGGAAAGAACCGTTATAGAATTTGCGATAAAATAGTTTTTCAATCGGTTTTTAAGGAAAAAACGGTAAAATAATATGGAAAATGATAAAAAAATATTATTCAGCGCGATACAGCCGAGCGGTATACTTACTATAGGAAACTATCTCGGAGCGCTGCGAAATTTTAAAAAATTACAGGATGATTATAAAAGTATTTTTTCTATAGCCGATCTGCACACGCTTACCGTGCGTCAGGAACCGGCAATGCTTCGTAAAAATACTTATGAACTTACGGCGCTTTATCTTGCTTGCGGAATAGATCCGGAAAAATCAGTGCTGTTTGCGCAGTCGCATGTGCCGGCGCATGCCGAACTTTGCTGGATACTGAATACGGTTAGTTATCCCGGCGAACTTTCACGCATGACTCAGTTTAAGGATAAAAGCGCCAAACACGAAGATAATATAAATATGGGGCTCATGGACTATCCCGTGCTGATGGCTGCCGATATTTTGCTGTATCAGACAGAACTTGTGCCTATAGGAGAAGATCAGCGTCAGCATCTCGAGTTGTCGAGAGACCTGGCGATAAGATTCAACAACCGTTACGGCGAAACTTTTAAAGTCCCCGAAGCATATATCGGAAAAACCGCGGCTCGTATTAAATCTCTTGCCGAACCTGAGCGCAAAATGAGCAAATCCGACGCCAACTTAAACGCGTTTATCTCTATCGACGATGATCCGGATACGGTTATAAGAAAATTTAAAAGAGCGGTTACCGACAGCGGCAGTTACGTAAAATGCTCTCCGGACAAACCGGGTATTACGAATCTTCTTACTATTTATTCGGCGTTTACGGGCATAGATATCGAGCAGGCGGAAAAGGATTTTGAAGGAATCGGTTACGGCGATTTTAAGCTGAAAGTAGGCGAGGCGGTCGTTGCTGTTTTAGAACCTATACGCCGAGAAAAGAACAGATTGCTTCAGAATAAAGATTATTTAGACGATGTTTTAAAAGACGGGGCGGAAAGGGCAGCTTCGCTTGCCTATAGGACGCTGGGCAAAGTCTATAAAAAAGTCGGCTTACTCGCTAAAAAAAGAGGATAAAATGTTTGGCTACGTCAAAACGGATTTGCCCAACATGTACGTTAAAGATACGGTTCTTTACCGTGCAATGTATTGCAGCCTTTGCAAAGGAATAGGAAGAACCTGCGGTCAAACAGGCAGGTTAGCTTTGAATTACGACATGACTTTTTTGTCAGTGTTCGTTCATAATTTAGCGGGTACAGACGTAAAAATAACAAAACAGCGATGCGCCGTGCATTGGTTTGTCGGAAAGCCGATTGCCGAACCCGACGATATTACAGATAAAATTGCTGCTCTTAATATTATTCTGGCATATTATAAACTCAGCGACGATGTGATTGACGGGGGAAAAGGTAGGTTGAAGCGTTCCTTTTTCAAAAAAGCTTATAAAAGAGCTAAAAAGGCTCAACCTGAACTTGAAAATATTGTAAAGGGAAGATATAACGAGCTGCTGGCATATGAAAAAATCGCCGGTGACAGCATAGATATGGCTGCCGACCCGTTCGGCAACATGATAAGAGACGTCGTTGCGGAATTGTTGAAAGAAAAAGCCGATCAGTCTGTGCTGTCGATAGCATATAATCTCGGAAAATGGATTTATCTGATTGATGCGCTCGACGATTTTGATAAAGATTTGAAAAAGAAAAATTATAACGTACTGGTAAACGCTTATCCGGGATTTTCCTGCAGAGATGAATTGATGAATAAAAAACGGCAGGATATTGAGTTTGTTTTTACCACTTTACTTGCCGAAATCAGCAGGGAGGCAACCCGTTTAAAATATAATTTCAATCACGATCTTACAGACAATATTCTGCTGTTCGGATTGAAACAACAAACATTAAGTATTATGGAGAACAAAAAATGCAAGAGTACTACAAAATTTTAGGCGTGTCCGAAAACGCCAGCGCAGAAGAAATCGACGAGGCGTACCGCAGACTAAAAGAAAAATACTCACGTGAACGTTTTTATGAGGGGGAACTCGGAAACGAAGCCGCAAAAAATCTTACAAAACTCGAAACGGCTTATACCGAGTTGAAATCCATGCGTCACAGCAGTAATCAAACCGAAAGCGCCGAGGTGGATTTTTCGGATATCGAGCAGTTTATAAAAGACAATAAAATGGATAAGGCTCAGAACCGTCTTGATGATATTTCTGACAGAAATGCAGAATGGCATTATCTTCAGTCTGTTGTTTTTTATAAAAAGAATTGGACCAACGAGAGTAAAAAGCAGCTTGAAATTGCCATGAATATGGATCCTTATAATACAAAATATAAGGAAGCTTACACGAAACTTAAACAGAAAATGGAATTCAACGAGAAAGCTTTTCATTCCGGCAATGCGGGTTATAACCAAAACGCAAACGCTCAACCCAATGACAGGCAGA
This sequence comes from uncultured Clostridia bacterium, assembly GCA_959605945.1. Classification (GTDB taxonomy): domain Bacteria; phylum Bacillota; class Clostridia; order Christensenellales; family Borkfalkiaceae; genus UBA1259. Next base: position 23,126 of record CAUHGY010000001.1, read on the forward strand.
TGGGCGGCAGCGACTGCGGAAGTTTTGCCGAGTGCTGCAGCACCTGGTGTTGTATCAATTTGCTTTGCAACGGATGTTGCAGATAAATGAGAAGCAAGATTATTGCGATTTCAGCTATTTCCGCGGGATTTATTGCCTTATCGCTTACATTAGGCGCTTATTTTTCCGTACTTGACCTTGCATCCGTGGTGCTTGCTTCTGTTTTTGTCATTCTTCCGCTTTACTATAAGTCCTACGCAGGATGCTTTCTTTGTTATCTTGCCGGAGGTGTGATCGCTTTTCTGTTTAGCGGATTTAATATTATGTCGATTGTTTTTCCTTCGTATTTTGCATTTTTCGGTATTTTTCCTATTATAAAATGTATTATGCGCGAAAAAAAATTCAATAAATATATCGGCATGCTTATAGGTCTGGTGTGGTGTGTGGCGGTTTGTTTTGGAATTTATTTTTACTATTCGGAAATTATGGGACAGCCGTTTAACGATTTACCTGATTGGATAACGAATAATATATTATATTTTGTGGCGTTGCTCGGGATAATTTTTTATTTTGTTTTCGACAGATTTATCGTTGTGGGAAAAATGCTGGCAGACAGATTTTTAGGAAAAATTTTAAAGTAGAGCAGACGACCAATGAATAAAAACGAAATATATACGGCATTTGTTTCCGCAACGGGAATGAACGGAGAAGGCATTATAAAGCAGGACGGCACGGCGGTGTTTGTGCCGTTTGCAATGACCGGCGAAAAAATTAAGTATAAAGTTCTCAAAGTAGCGTCGAAAGCCGCATACGGTAAAATTGTGGAAGTTATTGCGCCCGCTGAAGAGAGAGTGCGGCCAAAATGCAAAGTTTTCGGCAAATGCGGCGGATGCAGACTGCAGCATGTATCTTATTCTTATCAGCTTAAAATGAAGGAGGACATAGTCCGTCTTTGTTTTAAGAAAATCGCAGGGCTTGACGTTTCCGTCAGGCATGCGGTCAGAAGTCCTAAAGAATACGGTTACAGAAATAAATTGCAACTGCCCGTACAAAACACCGAATCGGGTACCCAGATAGGCTTTTATGCGGAAAATTCTCATAGGATAGTACCGGTTGATTCATGCCCGATCAATCCCGAATGGACGGAAAGTATAATTTCTTCATTCAAAAAATATATCGGCGAATTTAATATAAAGGGGTACGATAGTTTAGGAAAGTGGGATTTAAGAGAGATTACCGCCAAGGAAATAAGCGGGAAACTCATCATAACCGCTGTTGTTTCAGATGAAAATATAAAGGGAATCGATAGGCTTGTTGAAATATTGAAACAAATGCTGAAATGCGAGTTTTCGCTTTTCCTTAACATAAACAATTCTTCTTCCAACGTAATATACGGCGATAAATTTATTTTGAAGTATGGACAGCCCTATTATTCTGCGGAGTGGAAAGGCATAAAACATAATGTTGGCGTTTTAAGCTTTATGCAGGTTAATTCCGAAGTTGCGGCAAAATTATATACGTGTGTAAAAGAACTTGTTGCCGCTGACGACAAAACCGTAGTAATAGATGCTTACAGCGGGGCAGGGCTTTTGACGGCGTATTTGGCAAAGGATGCAAAAAAAGTCGTCGGCATTGAGATTGTGAAAGAGGCTGTCGATTGCGCCGACCGGGTAATGTCAGATAACGGATTGCAGGGAAAAGTAAGTAATTATCTTGGAAAATGCGAGGATATTCTGCCAGACATAATAAAACATGAAAAGAGCTGCGGACAAAAGGTATGCGTAGTTCTTGATCCTCCGAGAAAAGGTTGCGATCAAAAGGTTATAAAAACTTTATCCGACAGCGAAGTAGATAAAATTATATACATATCCTGTAAACCGTCTACGTTGGCGAGAGATATCGGACTTCTTACGGGTTCTCTTTATATTGATGGCGGCGAAATCAGAAGAGTTCATGACCCGGAATATAAATATAAAATAACTTATGCAGGAGTATTCGATATGTTCCCTCAGACTAAACATGTCGAAACGGTTGTCTGTCTTGAGAGGAAATAAAGCAAGATGTCGGAAGAAAAATCAATAGATAAATCAATTCCGCATTCTACGGAAGAGTTATATGATCTGTTAATACATAACAGTGATATGGCGGGAAAAATTGAATTTGTTGATGACGGAATTTTTTGGAATTTTAAAGATTTTTGGATTTATGCCTTTTTAGATTGCAATGAAGGATATATATCGGTCAACAGGAAGAAAAAACATTGGTGGGAGTCTGAACAGTTATTGCATTGGCATCCTATGAAAGACGAGATTTACAAAGATCTAAGTGATATCGGAAATAAAAACAACGTGCTTGTTATACGTAACGGATATTTATTTGCCGATATTTTTTATCTTGGAAATGTATCCGGCTATAAATATCTGCCGTCTAAAAAATGGCATTGGGGTAAATTGTATTACTTAAAACCGCAAGATTAAAGTGAATTTTATTTTTTGAAAAGAATATTCAGGGACTTATTTAATGGAATAAAATGTCATTAATCGGTTTTTTAAATATACTATAAATCAGGTAAAATATGAGTAAACAGCAAGCTTTTTTAGAAATTTACGATAAATATATCTTGCGTGACGGAGCTGAAAATCTGAGAAACTATCTTCTCAGATCGGATTTTTTTGTTGCTCCGGCAAGCAGTAAATATCATTGTGCCTATGAGGGCGGCTTATGCGAACACAGTGTAAACACTTATCTTCGTTTATTGGATAACATAACAAGGCAGTATGGCAATGATTGGGAGAGCGTTTGTCCGCATGAAACGGTAGCCATAAGTGCGCTTTTGCACGATATATGTAAAGTGAATTACTATAAAACAGATTACCGTAACGTAAAAGAAAACGGAGAATGGGTGAAAAGACCTTATTATGCGGTCGAAGAAGATTTGCCTTACGGGCACGGAGAGAAATCTGTTTACATAATTCAGAGTTTCATGAACCTTACTCGCGAAGAAGCAGTTGCCATTAATTGGCACATGGGCGGGTTTGACGCGCGCGTCAAGGGCGGAGACGGATCTATAAGTCAGGCTTTTTGTAAGTTTCCGCTTGCGGTTTTGCTTCATGTGAGCGACCTTCAGGCAACTTATATTGATGAAAAACGCGGGGTGTAACTTAACAGGAGAACTTAGTTTATAAGGTTCGCCGCTTCGACTGAGTTTCTGTCGGCCATAAAAACCATAGACAATAATTTTAGTAAGTAAAATCGTATTTTATGTCTGTGTCGCAGACGGCATTTAAAGCGTAATTATGGGGGATATAAGTATTTTCACGGTACGGCATAATCCTTTCTCTGTAACTATTTTAACGGAGTGCGGACTTACGAGAAAGTTTTAATGAATATTATAAAATCAGAAATTCCGTGTTAGATATATTTTGTCGCTAAATATTTTTTAGATATTTTTTTTATAAAGAATAGCCGGACATGAGCAAAATTCGGCAAAGATTAAAATAAAATTTCCGCAGCGCTTTTTTGCAGCGTCTCGGAGAATTGTTTGCTTCGCTTACGTTTGCCGTCAATGATGCTTGTATGCGTTTTGATGCCAGAATAAACGAGAAAGCCGCGGAGGATTGCGTGTGAGATTATATCGTTTTATAGATAAAAAGGCGCGCAATCGATTTGAAATGAATTAAAATTTTCGTCATATTTCCGACCGCCGATAACGGTTAAAGCTTATTAAAACATGCTTTGTACGGAACGGCGGCATAAGTTTATAAACCTGTTTATGCAGCTCTTTAATCAATTTGCCGTTAAACGACTGTTACGAGAAATAAATTTAATTGAAATAAGTATATAATTTAAACCGTTTTGAATAGCAGGTTTATTTTTTTAAGTTTTTCAAAGATGTTTTTTGCTGATTTCGTTGACAACGGTATTTATTGAGTTTACAATATATAAAGTCTGAAATTAAAATTTTTAAAGTATACGAAACGGAGTGTGTGCTATGGATGGGAAATTGAGAAAAAATTGCAATATGTTTTTGGCAGCATGCTGGTTCACGTACTTTATATCAATAGCCGTCAAGATTACGTATTCGGCAGAAATGGTTGTAATAATCGAGTTTTTTTCCAGCACCAAAGCGCAGGTAAGTTTAGGACTCACAATCTATTATATTATTTATGCGGCGGCGCAGGCGGTGCTTGCAGCAATAGTCAAAAAGTTGAATTTAAGGCTTTACCTTACAGTAACCCTTTCTTTATCGGCATTATTATTTGCTCTTGTAGTATTTGTACAGGTTCTCTGGCAGTTGTGGCTTATTATGGCTGTTAACGGTATTCTGCAAGCAGGAATCTGGGTCGGATGTCTGTATCTTTTCGGCAAATATATGCCGGACGAATTTTCCGGCAACATTACAAAAACGATGGGCATGGGAATGGCTTTCGGTACCGCGGCAGGCTACGGAGCTTCAGCGCTTTTTTCAGCGATTTTATCATGGCAATATACATTCTTATTTTTTGCGGTGTTGACAATAGCGGGGCTGATTTGGTTTTTATTTGCGGAAAAAAGTATTCGTAAGTTATATATTGAAAAAGGTGTTGCGACGGAGCGGGAAACCGTGCCTGCGGGCGATGAGCCGGATAGTCCCGCAGCAGAAAACCTGACGGTAAAAGGAAAAACTAAGAATAATTTCCTTTTCTTTACATATCTGATATTTGTCATGTTTTTAATTTCTGCCGTCTATTTTGCGCTTTCAAATTGGTTGCCGTCGCTTTTTTTCGATATTTACGGCGTGGACAGTTCATATTCGATGCTTATTTCGGTATTGATACCGATATGTATGATGTTCGGTCCGTTTTTAACCAGTTATTCTTGCGCCAGGCACGAAAACTATTTTGCAGTGACCATGTTTTATTTGCTGGCAGTGATGATTTGTCCTATAATACTTATTTTTTTCTATGATGCAAACATAATATTGGCATTGGGGCTCTCATTGATATTTCTTGTTGTCGCGAATGGACTGCGAAGCGTTTTTTCGACTTTTTTGCCGTTGAAACTAAAACATAAAATCAATTCCGGCACATCGGCAGCAATGATCAATGTTTCAGCATCTGCAGCTGCATCTCTGATGCCGTTTATAAGCGGCTTGATTCTGGATAATTTCGGGTGGCAGGCAAATTATATTGTGATAACTTTGTTATGCGCCGTCTGCGTTGCCGCATTAGTTCCGTTTGCATTGAAAAGAAAGCGAGCGATAAAAAATAAAAAAACACCTTTTGCCGGGAGACAACAATGAAACATTTACTTGGAATCGATATAGGAACTACATCGCTTAAGGGCTGTGTTTTTGATGAAAAAGGAAACGAATTATGCTCGGTTACAAAAGCATATTCGCTAATAACCGAAGGCAATTTCGTGGAGTTTCCTGCGGAGCGTTATTATGAACTGTTTTTAGAGGCATTTGAAGAACTGTCGCAAAAAACCGTTATAGACGCTTTTGCAATAGACACTCAGGGAGAAACTATAGTTTTTCTTGATAAAACCGGCAAGCCGCTGATGAATGCCGTCGTATGGCTGGATAATCGCGCTCAGAAACAGGCTGAAAAAATTCAGGAACATTTCGGTTTGCAAAAAGTTTATGAAATAACGGGGCAGACGGAAGTTTCCGCAGGATATCCTGCTCCCAAAATAATGTGGCTGAAAGAAAACAGACCGGAACTTTTTGCAAAAACAGACAGGATAGTTCTTCTTGAGGATTATCTTCTTTACAGAATAACCGGTAAATTTGTTTGTGACAGAGCGCTTTATTCATCATCTTTGTGCATTGACGTAAACACAGGCGATTATTGGCAGGATATGCTTGAATTTATCGGTATATCCGAAAAGAATCTTCCGGAGCTTAAAGAAAGCGGTGTGGCCGTGGGAAAATTTAAAGGAGCAATTGTTTCTACCGGCACGCTTGACCAGATTGCCGGATTTATCGGCGCCGGAATCATACGAGAAGGAATGATAAGCGAAATGACCGGTACGGCGCTTGCCGTATGTGCGCTTTCGAATAAGGTTCCCGCATATTTTGACGGAATAAAAGTTCCTGCCCACTATGTAGCAAAAGGAAAGTTCTGCCTGCTGATGTGGGCGCCTACTGCCGGTATGGCGATGGAGTGGTATAAAAGTAATTTTTGTCCGGAAATAAGTTTTAAAGAAATAGACAGTAGCGCCGAAAAAATACCGTTCGGCAGCGAAGGACTTATTTTTGCGCCAAATTTATGCGGAAGCGTAATGCCGGAAAAAGATAACGGGCAAAAGGGCGGCTTTTACGGCATAGAACTGAAACACACCCGCGCACATTTTGCAAGGGCGATAATGGAATCGGTGGCCTGTCTTTTAAAACAGTTTTTAAATGGACTCGATATTCCCGTGGATGAAATAATATCTATCGGAGGCGGAGCAAAGAGCAAAGTGTGGGGACAGATCAAAGCCGATGTTACGGGTAAAAAAATTATGACGCTGAAAAATAAAGAAACGGCATGTTTGGGGGCGGCTATTCTGGCAGGAGTAGGAGCGGGCGTTTACAAAGACGTTGAAAATGCGGTTAAAAACGCGGTGGAAATTGCAAGCGTTACGGAACCGAAAACGGACGGAAAAGACGCCGATACGCTTTTTGAAAAATTTTCGGCTTTTTGCACAATGATTTTAGAAAGAGATAAATCTATTCTTTAACTAGCGGAGATCTGCCGCAAACATACAAAAAATTTTATAAAACGTTTTAATTTTATTGACATTGAAAAATTAAAATGATAAAATATGACAAAATAAAAACGATGACGAAGAGTACCCGTTCTAAAAATTTTTCAGAGAGACGGCGGCGGGTGAAAGCCGTTAAAATGTTTGTTCGGGTTTGTAGCTTCCGAGTTGGGAGAAAGAAAGCTTTCTGCGAGTAGAATTTCCCCGTGCTGACGCGTTAAGTCATAAGGATTGATAGATCCTGAGAGGCAGATTTATCTGCAATTTGAGTGGTACCGCGGATATTTATTATCCGTCTCAAAGTTATTTTTGAGACGGATTTTTTTATCCGTCGAGGAGGTATAAATGCAAAATATTGCCCGCAACAAAGCAGAAAATCTCAGTTTTTCAAAAATTCTTACTGACAAAAAGAATATGCTCTGCGATAATTTTTATGACAATCAACATAATTGGGTTTACGATAAATTTATAGACGCCGAAGTCGATCAAAACGGAACTCCCGTATCGGTGACTTTTAAAAATGAAGATAAGTTTAATTTTGCATTTGACATAGTCGATGAACTTGCAGACCGTTATCCGGATAAACCGGCGCTTCTGCACGTTACCGAAGACGGCGTTGAAACCAGATTTTCATTCCGGGATATGAAGGAACTTTCAGCCCGAGCTGCGAATTATTTCAAAGCGATCGGGATAAAAAAAGGCGACAGAGTAATGTTGGTTCTCGGAAGGCGTTATCAGTTCTGGTACGCGATGTTGGGCCTTCATAAAATCGGGGCGATAGCGCTTCCTGCAATGTGCCAGCTTTTAGAGCATGATTTCGAGTACAGATTTAATTCGGCGGGAGTGTGTGCCGTTATATGTACCGACGGCGGTGACGTCGCCCTTCACGCTGAACGCGCTGCCGAAAATTGTCCGTGCGTAAAATATAAGTTTATAGTAGGGGCCGAACGAGACGGCTGGCGCAGCTTTGACAGCGAAATTTTTAAATATTCGCCTGTTTATGAAAGATCGGAAAATTCGCCTTGCGGGAAAGACATAATGCTGATGTTTTTCACTTCCGGTACAACCGGCTATCCTAAAATAGCTGCACACAATTACAAATATGCACTCGGGCATTTCCACACTGCCAAATACTGGCATTGCGTGCAGCGTGACGGTCTTCACTTCACTATTTCCGACACCGGTTGGGCAAAAGCCATGTGGGGGAAATTCTACGGTCAATGGATATGCGAATCTGCAATTTTTGTATATGATTTCGATAGATTCAATGCGGCAGATATCCTTTCGTTGTTTGCAAAATATAAGATAACCACTTTTTGTGCGCCGCCGACGATGTTGAGAATGATGGTTAAAGAAAATCTCGGAAAATACGATTTATCATCCGTAAAACATATGTCGACAGCGGGAGAAGCTCTGAACCCCGAAGTTTACCGCAAGTTTGAAAGTGCAACCGGACTGAAGATTATGGAAGGATTCGGTCAGACCGAAACGACGATGGTTATAGGCAATATGGCAGGGGCGCCGCACAAGATAGGATCTATGGGCAAACCGGCGCCGATTTATAAAGTAGAACTTTTGAATTCCGACGGCAAAAAGGTTGCAGACGGAGAAGCCGGCGAAATAGTTATCAACGTCAAAAACGGTGCTCCGTGCGGATTGTTTTGCGGATATTATAACGATAAGGAAAAAACAGACGAAGTATGGCATAACGGTTATTACCATACAGGCGACATGGCATGGAAAGACGAAAGCGGATTTTACTGGTATGTCGGCAGAGCGGATGACGTCATAAAATCGTCGGGCTACAGAATAGGTCCTTTTGAAATTGAGAGCGTGATAATGGAATTGCCCTACGTTCTTGAATGCGGAGTATCGCCTTACCCCGATGAAGTGCGCGGACAGATAGTAAAGGCCAGTGTCGTTTTGACTGCAGGTACAGAGCCTACCGACCAATTGAAAAAAGAAATTCAAAACTATGTCAAGACGCACACGGCGCCTTATAAATATCCGAGAATAGTGGAGTTTAAAAAAGAACTGCCTAAAACGGTAAGTGGGAAAATACAGAGAAGCAAACTTTAATCAGGAGTGGTTTTTATGGAAATAATAGACGCTCACGCACATATTTATCCGCAGAAAATAGCCGCGAAAGCGACTGAGGCTATAGGTGATTTTTACGATATAACCATGGAGATGCCTGCAGGCACACCAGAAAAACTTATAGAAATAGGTGCTTCCGCGGGAATAAGCGGTTATCTGGTTCATTCAGTGGCGACCAAAGCAGGGCAAGTTAAATCCATAAACGATTTTATCATCGAAGAGACCCGTCTTCACAGAGAATTTATCGGATTCATGACTTTGCATCAGGACATGTCGGAAGAAGAAATATTTTCCGAAATAGAACGTTGCAAAGCTGCGGGGCTGAGAGGCATAAAATTGCATCCGGATTTTCAGAAATTTTATATTGACGGTAAAGATGCGGAAAAATTTTACCGCGCGCTTTCAATGATTAACGGCGTTTTTCCCGTTCTTTTTCATACCGGAGACAACAGATATGAATTTTCGCGCCCGGAAAGGTTGGCCAAAGTAGCTGCAAAATATAAAAAACTATATTTTATTGGTGCTCATTTCGGCGGTTACCGATGCTGGGACGATGCGTGGGTATATAAGGGGCTTGATAACGTTTATTTTGATACAAGCTCATCTCTTCCGTTTATTTCATCGGAAAGAGCGCGTGAAATTATAGACATGCTTGGTTATGAAAAGTTTTTTTTCGGCGACGATTTTCCCATGTGGGATGCAAAAAAAGAACTTGAAAGATTTTTTAAACTAAAACTGTCGGAGAAACAGAATTCTGCCATATTATCCGGAAATTTAAAAAATTTACTGGAATTATAAATTTTTGTGGCCAAACAATTGACAAATCAAAGTAAAAGCATTAGAATATATAAAAATTATCATATAAATGCAGTGATGGAAAATACTCGTCAAATTGCGTTTCAGAGAGCCGGCGGCAGGTGAAAGCCGGTATCGCGTTGATGCGTTCTCGTTCCGGAGCAGGAGTTGCGAAAACCGAGATTACGTTTTATCAGGTAATATTTGTCGATAGTTACTCCCGGCGGCGCCGTTATACGTTTAAATGAGAGATTGCATATCGCAATAATATGGGTGGTACCGCGGTCATTCCGTCCCTGACTTATAAAAAGTCAGGGATTTTTTTAAATATAAAATACTGTTATTTGAGGTTCTGATATGAAGGAAATAATTGTTAGCGACGTAACGCTTAAAGAATTAAACCGATCGGACGTTTTGTCGCTCGGGTTTAAAGAGAAGCTGGAGATAGCAAAAAAAATAAGCGAACTTTCCGTAGACGTTATCGAACTGTTTCCCGCAGCAGGAAATAAAGCGGATGAAATATTGGTCAAGACCATTTCCGCTTGCATAAATAACAGAATAATTGCCTGTACGGCAGGTTATACCGAAAACGATCTTAAAAACAATTACGCGCTTATAAGCGGAGCGAAAAATAAACGCATCATAATAAGCATTCCGGTTTCGCCCGTGCAGATAGAATATGTTTTAAACAAAAAGCCTCAAGCAGTATTGGATTTGCTTGCAGAGCTCACCGAAAAAGCTGCGGAGCTTTGTTCGGATGTGGAAGTCTCGCTCGAAGACGCTACGCGCGCCGAAACGTCTTTTTTGCAACAGGCACTAAAAACGGCAATCTGCCGCGGAGCTAAAACCGTTACTCTGACAGATGCTGCGGGGCAGATGCTTCCGTCTGAATTCAAGGAATTCTTAGAGGATATGTATAATGCGGTGCCCGAACTGAAAGACGTGAAACTTGCGGTAATGATTTCCGATGCATATTCTATGGCAAACGCCGGCCTTTTTAATGCGGTTGCCGCAGGCGCTGCCGAAGTAAAGGTCTCGGCCGTTGCAAGCCTCGGCGTTGCCAAAACCGAAAATTTCATAAGATCTATGGAAACTATCGGCGTTAAAAAAGGCTATGCATGCAACCTGAACAAGACCGGTGCAATGCGAATAATAAAGCAAATAGCTCAAATCGCTGCGGAAAAAAGCGCTTATACGGCATTCGGCAGCGTAGTTGGCGAAAAAAATGAAGATATAGATAAAAACGTTTCCGAAGTAGAACTCAGCGAAATAATACAGCGGTTAGGTTATGATCTTGCGCCTGAAGATATTAAAAAGGTTTATTCTGAATTTTCTCTTCTTGCCGAGAAAAAGCAAGTCGGCATAAAGGAACTTGATGCCATAATCGCGAATACCGCGTTGCAAGTTCCCGCAACTTATTCCATCGAAAATTTTTCTGTCAGCATAAACAATACAGGCGCGGCCATGGCAGGAGTGACTCTTTTGTCGGACGGTAAACTCACGAGCGGCCTGTCTTACGGCAACGGCTCCATCGACGCGGCTTTTCTGGCTATAGAAAACATAACGGGAAGGCATTTCGATCTTGACGATTTTGAAGTTACGGCAGTTACCGAAGGGAAGGAAGCCATGGGGCAGACGGTGATTAAACTCCGCAGCGGCGGAAAACTTTATTCCGGCCGCGGTATATCAACCGATATAGTCGGTGCAAGCATAAAAGCTTATGTAAACGCACTCAACAAAATAGTATATGAGGAACAGCACAGATGAAACTTTCTTTTTCGACTAACGGATGGAATCTGGGATTTTCCCAGCTCGTCAGATTATGCGGCGAAAATAAGATTTCGGGGCTTGAAATACACGATGTGGATTCGCCTTGTTTTCAAAAAGAGAATCCTTTCGGAAAAAATAATCTGCCAAAAACAAAAAGAATTCTTTTTGAAAGCGGAATAAGCATTTCTTGCCTTGATTCGGTCGGTAACTTCGCTAATTTTTCTGCCGAAGAAGAGAATATTGCGGAAATCGTAAAACTTATAGAACTATCAAAAGAACTCGGCTGTAAATACGTCAGACTTCACGCTTACAATATAGAGGGTTCAGAGATTTCTGCAGAAGATTGTAATTCCCGTTTGATGATAATTTTGCCGCGGCTTATAGAGTCTGCAAAGAAAAACGATGTGACGCTGCTTTTTGAATCAATGGGCATTTATGCGGATACCGCAAAACTTGCAGGATTATTGAATTCTTTTGCCAGCGATAACTTTGCGGCGCTGTGGGATATTCACCATACTAATTTTTATGCAAAAGAAAGTCCGGAATCGTCGGTTAAAAATCTTGGAAAGCACATAAAACATCTGCACATTAAAGACAGCTCTCTGATTGGCGGAAAACTTTCCTTTTGCCTGTTGGGTGAAGGCGATTTGCCCATAAAACAGGTATTTAACAGCCTGCGCTCTATAAATTACGAAGGGTTCGTATCGCTTGAACTTATGCAGGAATGGTTGGAAACCATCGGCGAACCGGACATCGTTTTACCGCAGTTTGCAAGCTATATGGGAACATTCGAGAGCGTGCCTTCCTGGCAGAATAAGCTCTATGACAATAAGAGAAAGACGGGTAAATTTATATGGGAGAAAGAAACGCTTATCGAACGCACTTTTTCTCAGGTTCTTGATAAAGTAACGGAAGAATTTCCCGACCAGATAGCTTTTAAATACACTACGCTCGATTATACCCGAACATATTCGGAATTCCGCGACGAAGTAGATATTGTTGCGAGAGCGCTGATGGCTATAGGCGTTCGTAAAGGCGACCACGTTGCGGTGTGGGCAACAAATGTTCCTGAATGGTATCTTACGTTTTGGGCGACAACCAAAATCGGCGCCGTGCTTGTTACCGTGAACACCGCTTATAAAGTACATGAGGCGGAATATCTGTTGAAACAGTCGGATACTCACACGCTGGTTATGATTAAGGGCTGGAGAGATTCCGATTACGCCGGTATAATAAACGAACTCTGTCCCGAACTGAAAGATTTGAAAAAAGGCGAATCCCTGCACGCAAAGAGACTTCCGTTTCTTCGCAATGTCGTGACGGTGGGATTCAGGCAGAAAGGGTGTCTTGAATTTTCCGAAATGATGGAGTTAGCGAAAAACGTTCCGCAGGAAAAAATGCAGATGGTTGCAAATACCGTAGGGGTGAACGACGTCTGTAATATGCAGTATACTTCCGGTACCACGGGATTTCCTAAAGGCGTCATGCTGACGCATTATAATATTGTTAATAACGGGAAATGCATAGGCGACAGAATGGATCTTTCGACAGCCGACAGAATGATGATACAGGTTCCTATGTTCCACTGTTTCGGAATGGTACTTGCCATGACGGCGTCAATCACGCACGGAGTTTCCATATATCCGTTGCCGTATTTTTCGCCGAAGCCTGCGCTTGCATGCATAAATCAGGAGCAGATAACGTGTTTCCACGGCGTTCCGACTATGTTTATAGCTATGCTCGCCCATGACGATTTCCCGAAAACAGACTTTTCCCATATGCGTACGGGCATAATGGCGGGAAGTCCCTGTCCGGTAGCCGTAATGCAGGATGTAATAGATAAAATGCATATGACGGAGATAACTATAGTCTACGGGCAGACCGAAGCATCGCCCGGGTGCACGATGTCGAGCACGGAAGACAGTATAGAAGTCCGTGTTGAAACGGTCGGCAGACCCCTTCCGAGCATAGAATGTAAAATCGTTGATCCGGAAACCAACAGAGAAGTGCCTGATAACACGGTCGGAGAGTTTGTTGCACGCGGTTATAACCTTATGAAAGGCTATTATAAAATGCCTAACGAGACGGCAAAAGCAATAGACTCGGAAGGGTGGCTGCACACAGGCGACCTTGCTCTCAGAATGCCGGACGGCAATTTCCGAATAACCGGCAGACTTAAGGATATGATAATCCGTGGCGGGGAGAATCTTTATCCGAAAGAAATAGAAGATTTTCTCTATACTCACCCAAAGGTGTCGGACGTGCAGGTTGTCGGCGTGCCTGACGAAAAATACGGTGAAGAGGCGTATGCCTATGTAATTCTGAAAGAGGGCGAAACCCTTACGGAAAATGAATTGCGCGAATATTGCGTAGCAAGCATTGCAAAACATAAAGTACCGAGATATTTTGATTTTGTAAGCAGTTTTCCGATGAACGTCGCAGGGAAAATATTGAAATATAAAATGCGGGAAGACGCTGCGGAAAAAATAAAGAATTTAAAAAAATAAAAGGAGAACGGTCATGGAGATAAAAATACAGAAAGCCGAAAAACTGAAAGAAAAACCCGATTTTTCGAATCTGGGTTTCGGTAAATATTTTACCGATCATATGTTTGTTATGGATTATTCGGACAAGGAAGGCTGGCACGACGCGAGAATAATTCCTTTCGGGTATATTCCGATTCATCCTGCAAGTACCGTACTGCACTACGGTGCGGAAATATTTGAGGGTATGAAGGCATATAAGACCGAAGACGGTTATCAGATGTTCAGACCTTATGAAAATGCAAAGCGTTTCAACAATTCCGCAGAGAGAATGTGTTTGCCGCAGATTGACGAGGAATTATTCGTTAAATCGATAACCGAGCTTATAAACATCGATTACAGCTGGATTCCCGACTCCGAAGGCGCATCGCTTTATATTCGCCCCTTCATGTTCGGAAATGACGAAAGCCTTGGAGTTCACGCTGTTCACAATGCGACTTATGTTGTCATTCTTTCGCCGGTCGGAAGCTATTATAAAGAAGGTCTGAATCCCGTGAAAATCACTATAGAAGATGAAGACGTGAGAGCAGTCCGCGGCGGTACAGGCTATGCAAAGTGCGGCGGCAATTATGCGGCCAGCATGCGTGCGGGGCAGCGCGCCGAGAAAAAAGGTTTTACTCAGGTGCTTTGGCTTGACGGCGTGGAAAGAAAATATATCGAAGAAGTCGGCGCCATGAACGTTATGTTCAAAATAGACGGGGAAATCGTTACTCCCAAACTTACGGGATCGGTTCTTCCCGGCATAACGAGAAAATCTTGCATTGAAATGCTCAGAAGCTGGGGTTATAATGTTAATGAAAGATTGTTGTCTGTCGACGAACTTATAGGCGCTGCCGAAAACGGAAAGCTTGAAGAAGCCTGGGGAACAGGCACGGCTGCAGTGGTTTCTCCCATAGGATTGCTGTCGTATAAAGGCAAAGATCACGTGGTGTCGCAAAATAAAATAGGCGCGCTTACGCAGAAACTTTATGATGAGCTTACGGGAATGCAGTGGGGTAAAAAACCCGATGCTTTCGGCTGGTGTTATAAGGTAAAAATTTGATGAACGCAAAACGGATAACGCTGTTTGCCGGGCACTACGGCAGCGGCAAAACCAATGTGGCGGTAAACTTTGCGTGCAGCCTTGCGAAAGACGGTAAGAGAACGGTAATTTACGATCTCGATATAGTAAATCCGTATTTCAGGACGATAGACGCGAAAAAATTTCTCGACGAATGCGGCGTTGAACTTGTTGTATCGCCGTACGCCGAAACTAATGTGGATATACCGGCAATGAATGCCGCGTCTTACCGTATGGTGGACGATCTTGAAAGTTATGCCGTCGTGGATATCGGGGGCGACGACCGCGGTGCGTATGCACTCGGCAGATTTTCCGAAAAGATAAAAGCCGAAAATAATTATGATATGCTGCTTGTAATCAACAGATTTCGCCCTGAAACACGTACTGTTGAAAACCTTGCGGAAATTAAAGACGAAATAGAAAGAGCAGCGAAAATAAAATTTACGGGTATTGTGGATAATTCCAATCTCGGAGCCGAAACAACGCTGGAAACGATTGAAGAAAACAGGGCTTTTGCCCTTGAATCGTCGGAAAAATTCATGTTACCTGTTGTGTTTACTTCGATAAACAGCGAGCTGTTAAAAAATCGAAAAAATATCAGAGAAGACATATTGCCCGTCAGTTTGATAAAGTACGGCGATTGGCAATAGAGGAGAAAAAATGGCGAAAGTTACTTTTAACGTTGAACGCTGCAAGGGATGCGGACTGTGTGAAATGGTTTGTCCGAAACATATTATTTCTCTTGCACAGGAAAAGATTAACACGAAGGGCTATCATCCTGCTGAAGTTACAGATGCAAATAAGTGCATAGGGTGCGCATTTTGCGCCACTATGTGTCCGGACAGCGTAATTACGGTGGAAAAATAGAGGTGAAATATGTCAGATAAAGTTTTAATGAAAGGAAACGAGGCGCTGGCAGAAGCTGCCATTATGGCGGGATGCAGATATTATTTCGGCTATCCTATAACTCCGCAGACCGAAGTCGCCGCATATATGTCAAGACGCATGCCTAAAATCGGCGGAACGTTCTTGCAGGCGGAATCGGAAATTGCCGCTATCAACATGGTTATAGGCGTATCGTCATGCGGAAAACGCGTCATGACGTCGAGTTCAAGTCCAGGAATATCTTTAAAAAGCGAAGGCATTTCTTATCTTGCCGGCTGTGAACTTCCCGCACTGATCGTAAATGTGCAGAGAGGAGGTCCGGGGCTCGGTGGAATTCAACCTTCTCAGTCAGACTATTTCCAGGCAACAAAAGGCGGCGGGCACGGAGACTATAAACTTATAGTTCTTGCACCGGCCTCCATCCAGGAAATGGTCGACCTTACATTCAAAGGTTTTGACCTTGCGGATAAATACAGAATGCAGACCATGATTCTTGCGGACGGAACTATGGGGCAGATGATGGAGCCGGTAAGCTTAAATCTCGGCGAAGTGAAAGAATACGATAAAAGTTGGGCTACGACGGGAACGGCTAACCACGACGGCAGAAACGTAGTGAATTCACTCTCGCTTTCGCCTGCGCAGCTTGAAGAATGGAATATTTCGAGATACGAAAGATATAAAATAGTCGAACGCGACGAGGTTATGTTTGAAGAATTCATGATGGATGATGCCGATTATTGCATAGTTGCATTCGGAATAGCCGCAAGAATTTCCAAAAACGCTATTCTCGAAGCGAGAAAACAAGGTCTTAAAGCGGGAATGATCCGTCCTATTACTTTATGGCCGTTCCCCAAAAACGTTCTCAAAAAAGCGGCAGAAAAAGTCAAGGCGTTTTTATCGGTCGAACTCAATATGGGGCAGATGATCGATGATGTGAAACTTGCCGTTGAATGTTCAAAACCCGTTTATCTTTGCAACCGCACCGGCGGAATGCTTGTTTCCCCGCAGGAAGTGCTTGATAAACTTAAAGAAATTGACAAAGGAGAAGCAAAACAATGGTAGTTTTCGGAAAAACAAAGGGACTTACCGATAATCCGTTGCATTATTGTCCGGGTTGTACGCATGGTATAATTCACAGACTTGTGGCGGAAGTTCTCGAAGAACTCGGCGTGCTCGGAAAAACGGTCGGAGTTGCGTCGGTAGGATGTTCGGTCTTTTCCTATAATTATTTTAATTGCGATATGATACAGGCGGCTCACGGAAGAGCGCCGGCCGTTGCGACAGGGGCCAAAAGAGCAAATCCCGACAACATAGTTTTTACCTATCAGGGTGACGGCGATCTCGCTGCGATAGGTACGGCTGAAACCGTTCATTCGGCTGCCCGCAACGAAAATATAACGGTGATTTTTGTCAACAACGCCATTTACGGCATGACCGGCGGACAGATGGCGCCTACCACGCTTCCGAATCAGGTCACTCAGACTTCGCCTTACGGCAGAGATGTCACAGTGGTAGGTTACCCTGTAAAGGTATGTGAGATGCTTTCTCAGGTCGACGGTGCATCTTATCTCGAACGCGTGGCAGTAAACAATATCGCTAATATCAGGAAAGCTAAAAAAGCTATTTATCACGCTTTTAAAAATCAGATGGAAGGTAAAGGATTTTCTCTTATAGAAGTTCTTTCAACATGTCCCACCAACTGGGGGCTTTCTCCTAAGGAAGCAATAAAATGGCTTGACGACAATCTTGAAACTTATTATCCTCTCGGAGTATATAAGGACAAATACAAGGAGGAAAAGTAAATGGCAAAAACCACCAAGATTCTGATTGCCGGTTTCGGCGGACAGGGGATTCTGTTTGCGGGAAAAGCCTTGGCGTATACCGGGCTTAAAGCCGACATGGAAGTCAGCTGGCTTCCTTCTTACGGCCCCGAAATGCGCGGGGGAACGGCAAATTGCAGCGTGACGCTTTCAGATACTGCTATCGGATCTCCTATAGTCGATAAACCCGATATTCTGATAGCTATGAATCTGCCTTCGCTTGAAAAATATTTTTACGAAACGGAAAAAGGCGGATACATTATATTCGACAGTTCACTGATTATCAAGCAGGATACCAGAGACGATGTTATCACCGTTGGTATTCCTGCGACAAAGATGGCAAGTGATAACGGGCTTGATGGACTGGCGAATATGATAATGTTGGGTAAGGTAATCAAAGAAACCGGCATCCTTACATTAGAACAGGTAAAAAACAGTCTATCGCAAATGGTTCCGGCTAAAAAGGCGGACCTTTTACAAAAAAATATCAAGGCGATAGAATTGGGTTATAATTTTCAATAGGGGGTTATTATGAAAGAGCAGTTGAAGGCAATGGGCCAAAGGCTTACGGAGTTAAGGGAAATAAACGGCGTTTCTGTCAAAGAAATTGCCGAAAGACTCAAAATGACCGAAGAAGAATATACCGCATATGAAAACGGCGACAGAGATTTTTCTTTCAGTTTCATGTTTAATGTTGCCACGATTTTCGGTGTTGACGTATTCAATCTGCTTTCAGGTAACTCTCCTAAATTGAGCGATTGCGCTGTAGTAAGGAAAGGGCAGGAATTTTTTATTAAAAAGGAAGGCTCATATAACTACAAACATCTCGCTTATACGTTTAAGAATAAAAAAGCGGAACCGTTTTTCGTCGTGAGTATGCCGGGCGAGGAAGATACTGACCTTCACAGCCATGAAGGACAGGAATTTAATTTCGTTCTTTCCGGCAGCATGCTTTTCAAGATCGGAGATATGTCGTACGAATTGAATAAAGGCGACAGCGTTTATTTCAATTCGTCGCTCAAACACGGCATAAAAGTGCTCGGCGACAAACCCGTTAAATTTCTTGCAGTCGTAATGAAATAATTCAATTGACGCCGTTACGGAGTTAAATATGGTTATTTACGAAAAATATACGGGAAGAAACAGGGATTCATTTAAAGATTTAAAAGATTTAAGAGAAAACTTCAAAATAACGTACGGCGAAGATTTTAACTTTGCCTATGACGTGATGGATGTGTTGGCAAAAGAAAAACCGGACAAACTTGCCATGCTTTGGCTTTCCGATAAGAAAGAAGAAAAGCGTTTTACTTTTGCCGATATGAAATATTGGTCGGATAAAACCGCATGCTATCTCAAGAGCATGGGCATAAAGAAAGGGGACAAGGTCCTGCTTGTACTGAAGCGCAGCTATTTATTTTGGTTTTGTATGCTTGCCATGCATAAAATAGGTGCGATACCCATTCAAGCGACCAATATGCTTGTGGGAAAAGACTTTACTTACCGATGTAATAAAGCCGGTATACGTGCGGTCATCATTACCGGTGACGGCGATGTCAGCGAACATTTTGACACGGTTGAAGCTCAATGCACAACCGTAGAGATGAAATTTGTCACAAAACATAAGGATGCCGGAAAAGGCTGGATTGATTTTGAAAGCGGGCTTATGGCTGCATCGTCTGATTGGAAAAAACCTGTCGGAAAAGATGCTGTCAAAGCAAAAGACATTATGTTTATGGCGTTTTCGTCAGGCACAACGGGTTATCCCAAAATGATAATGCACGATTTTACTTATCCGTTAGGGCATATCGTGACGGGATTGTTCTGGCATCGCGTGGAAGACGGAGGACTTCACTTCACTATATCCGACACGGGGTGGCTGAAATCGCTTTGGGGTAAATTTTATGGACAATGGTTCGGCGAATCGGCAATACTCGTGTACGATTTCAATAAATTTGACGGGGCCGATATATTGGATGTGCTGTCAAAATATAAAGTCACCACTTTCTGTGTTCCGCCTACCATGTATAGATTTATGCTGCAAAACGACGTCAAATCTTACGACCTGTCATCGCTTAAACATTGTTGTTCTGCGGGAGAGGCCCTCAATGCGGATATTTTTAACAAGTGGAAAGATGCTACCGGGTTGGAAATATACGAGGGATTCGGTCAGACCGAAACGACGCTTTGTCTCGGCACTCTTTACGGTTTTTCAAAGCCGATTTCGGGTTTTATAGGCAAACCCGTTGCGGGATACGATTTAATGGTGGCGGGAAAAGACGGTAAAGAATGTCTTCCCGGCGAAGCCGGAGAAATCTGCATAAAAGCAAGTCCGGAAAACAAACCGTGCGGTTTGATGTGCGGTTATTATAACGACGAAGAGTCAACTGCGTACAGTTGGCGCGGCGGGTGTTTCCATACGGGCGACACCGCATATGTAGACGAATACGGCAACTATAAATATATCGGTCGTAACGATGACGTCATAAAGTCGTCAGGATACCGCATCGGACCTTTCGAAGTGGAAAGCGTTCTCATGGAACATCCCGCGGTTCTCGAAGTGGCCGTTACCGGAGTGCCTGACGAAAAAAGAGGTTTCAGCGTAAAGGCAACGATAGTTCTTAAAAAAGGTTATGTTCCGAGCAGCGAGCTTGTTGTTGAGCTTCAAAATTACGTCAAAACAAACACGGCGCCTTATAAATATCCGCGAGTGGTGGAATTTGTAGAATCACTTCCAAAAACTATCAGCGGCAAAATAAGACGTACTGAAATACGTGAGAATGACATGTTGAAATACGGAAAAAAATAAATATCGGCCGCCATATATGGCGGCTGTATTTTTATAAGTTTTGATTTTTCAGATATAAATTTATTTTTTTGCTTGACATATATTTTATAATATGCTACTATATTAGCGTGTTAAAGTGATAAAGCAAATGACGATGCAAGGAAAGACATAAGAGAGTTCAAGCATTTAATAAGAATAGCAGGTAATAACAGTCATGGAAATTAAAAACAAATTACTCACCGGAGAAGAAAAAATTTCTTTTCGTTTAAGAAGCCTTTATGCGGGTTTCGGCTATTCATGTTTTAAGATGAGTAAATTCGAAGAATACGATCTGTACAGTCGGAACAAAGATTTTCTTGTTTCCGACAGGGTGCTTACGTTTACAGATACTGACGGAAAACTTATGGCCTTAAAACCCGACGTTACGTTATCGATTGTAAAAAATTACGACGGAACGGCCGGCGATGTACAGCGTGTTTACTATAATGAAAACGTTTACAGAGTATCGGAGAACACAAAAAAGTATAAAGAGATTATGCAGGCGGGTCTCGAATGTATCGGCGCCCTGACAGATTATAATCTTTTCGAGGTTCTGTTTCTTGCCGCAGAAAGTCTTAATGTTATATCCGAGAGAAGTGTTCTTATATTGTCGCATCTCGGCGTTATATCCGCAATTTTGGAAAAAGTCGGATGCGCTGAAGATGAGCTTCTTTTAAATATTTCGGAAAAAAATCTCCACGGAGTGGATGAAATATGCAAACGATGCGCTATCGACGGAAGTATTTATGAGATTCTGAAGCTTGTAACCGCATCTTCCTGGGAAGCGGATGATATATTGCAGAAATTAAGAAAACTTTCTTCCGATAAACTTCTTTTAAAATCTCTTGACGAAATAGAACGTGCGGCACGGTTTTTAAAATCCAATTCAAAAGTGCCGGTACGCGTGGATTTTTCCGTAGTAAATGATATGAATTACTATAACGGTCTTGTTTTCAGAGGATATGTCAAAGAAATTCCCGCGCGTGTTCTTAGCGGCGGACAATACGATAAACTTATGGATAAAATGTCCAAAAATGCCAAAGCTGCAGGTTTTGCCGTTTATCTCGACCTTGCGGAAAGATTAAAGACCGAAGATTATCCCGATGTTGACGCCGTTCTGCTTTATGACGAGAACATCGACGCGGAAGACATAATTAAAGAAGTAAAAAAATACAGAGAAGCAGGCAAAAGCGTTGCGGTTTGCGCTGACGTACCGAATAAAATAACCTTTGGGGAAATTATTCGTATAAGCGAGAAAAAATTATCATGAAAGAGATATTGAACGTTGCTCTTCCCAAGGGGAGACTTGGAGAAAAAGTATATAAACTTTTTGAAAAATCAGGATATTCCTGTCCGGAAATATTAGATTCATCCACAAGAAAGCTTATATTTGAAAATCCGGAAAAAGGTATAAGATATTTTTGGGTTAAACCTTCCGATGTAAGCATATATGTTGAACGCGGAGCGGCCGATATAGGAATTGCGGGTAAAGATATTCTGATGGAATATAAACCGCGGGTTTTTGAATTGCTCGATCTGAAACTCGGTAAATGCCGCCTTGCGGTTGCCGCAAAAAAAGGTTTTAGGGACAAACGTGAATATACCCTTCGTGTGGCTACAAAATTTCCAAATATAACTACGGAATACTACGCCGAAAAATGCCGCGATGTCGACATAATAAAACTCAACGGATCTATAGAACTTGCACCTATTCTTAATTTGTCGGATGTTATATTGGATATAGTCGAAACAGGCACTACTCTTTTGGAAAATAATCTTGAACCTATCGAGAAAGTAGCTGACGTTTCCGCAAGGCTTATCGCAAATACCGCGTCGTTTCAGTTTAAAAACGGAGAAATAACCGAAATACTTGACAATCTGAGAAAATATACGGAGGGAAGCGGCGTTGATAAAAATTTTTAAAACAGAAGACGGAAATTACGGCGGAATATTTGAGAGAGCAGACTTAAAAAGCAGTGTAGGAAATGCCGTTTCCGAAATAATTGAAAACGTCAGAAAAAACGGAGACAAAGCCCTTTTTGAATATACGGAGAAATTCGACGGCGTAAAACTTACTTCTCTTAAAGTGGAAAAAGAAGAAATAGACGAGGCAATTAACCTTTCGGATAAAGGCTTTCAGGAAGTGCTTAAAAGCGCGGCTGCGAATATAAGAGCATTCCATGAAGAGCAAAGACGGCAAGGTTTTTCCTTCGTGAATGCCGACGGTATAACAGTGGGGCAGAAAATAATTCCTATTGAAAGAGTCGGAGTATATGTTCCCGGCGGCACGGCGGCGTATCCTTCTACCGTACTGATGGATGTTATACCCGCAAAAATTGCCGGGTGCAACAAGATAGTTATGGTGTCTCCGCCCGACAAAAACGGAAAGATTGCGCCGGAGATTCTTGTTGCCGCCTTTATTGCAGGCGTGGACGAAATATATAAGATAGGCGGTGCTCAGGCAATAGCGGCGCTCGCTTACGGCACGAAAAGCGTTCCTGCAGTTTATAAAATAGTCGGACCCGGAAACGCTTATGTTGCGGAAGCTAAAAGGCAGGTTTTCGGACAAGTTTCAATAGATATGATAGCGGGACCGAGCGAAATTTTAATTGTATCGGACGATAAAACATCTCCGCAATGCGTTGCCGCCGATTTGCTTTCACAGGCGGAACACGATAAAAACGCGAGCGCGGTGCTGGTTACCGACAGTTATGATTTTGCGCTTAAAGTGAGCGAGGCGATTGAAACGAGAATAAACTCGCTTTCACGCAGAGATATTGCACGCGCATCGATAGATAATAACGGAAAAATTATTGTCGTTGAAAATATTCTAAAGGCAATTGAAATCGCAAACGAACTTGCCCCCGAACATCTTGAATTGTGTATTGACGACGCCATGGAGTATCTGCCGTTCGTTAAAAACGCAGGTTCGGTATTCATCGGCAGATATACTCCCGAGGCGTTGGGAGATTATTATGCAGGTCCTAATCATACGCTGCCTACGAGCGGTACTGCGAAATTTTCCAGCCCGCTTTCGGTAGACGATTTTATTAAAAAAACTCAGTTTATTTGTGCTACGGAAGGCGCCGTAAAAAACGTTGCCGCAAACGTTGCGCTCTTTGCCCGCAGAGAAGGTCTTACCGCGCATGCGGAAAGTGCGGAAATCAGATTGGAGAAGTTTTAATATGGGGCGATTTTTCAGCGGAAGGTTTAAATTCCTCAAAGAATATGTTCCCGGAGAACAGCCAAAGGACAGAAATTATATCAAACTAAACACAAATGAAAGTCCGTTTCCGCCGTCCGACGGGGTCAAGAAAGCTGTAGAAAAACAGATAAACAGTCTTAATTTATATTCGGATCCCGAAAGCGCCGTGCTTACTAAAACCGTGGCGGATTATTACGGGATTGAAAGCGAAAAAGTTCTTATGACGAACGGTTCGGATGAAATACTGAATTACGCATTCGCTGCATTCGGAGGAAAACGTAAATTCATTTTTCCTGACATAACTTACGGTTTTTATCCGGTATTTGCGCAAATCAACCGCACGTCTTATAAGACGGTACCTCTTCGCGCCGATTTTTCAATAAATATAAAAGATTATATCGGAGGCGGCGCTAACATTGTCATTGCGAATCCTAATGCCCCTACGGGACTTGTCTTGCAAAAGCAGGATGTGGAAAAAATCGTTAAAGGAAATCCTGACGGCGTTGTTATAATAGATGAGGCGTATATAGACTTCGGGGGAGAAAGTTGTTTAAGCCTTATCGATGAATACGATAATATTTTAGTAACCCGCACGTTTTCAAAATCTTTTTCACTTGCCGGAGCAAGATTGGGTTTCGGCGCCGGTTCGGCAGAACTTATCAGAGATTTGAAAAAAATAAAATATTCCACCAACCCTTATAATGTTAACAGTTTGAGCGCCGCGGCAGGAATAGCAGCGCTAAACGATGCGGAATATTATATGAAAAATTGTAACGAAATA
The DNA here is from genome assembly GCA_959605945.1 of uncultured Clostridia bacterium. Classification (GTDB taxonomy): domain Bacteria; phylum Bacillota; class Clostridia; order Christensenellales; family Borkfalkiaceae; genus UBA1259. The sequence continues at coordinate 47,614 of CAUHGY010000001.1, forward strand.
AAGCGCGTAAGAGAAAAATATAAAAAACAACTCATCGAATGCGGTTTTTCGGTTACAGATTCCGGCGCTAATTTTCTCTTTGCCGAAAGCGCCGATATAAACGGCGAAACGCTTTATTTAAAGCTCAAGGAAAACGGAGTGCTTGTAAGACATTTTTCTGCGGACAGAATATCTAACCGTATAAGAATAACAGTCGGAACAGACGCACAGATGCAGCGCTTTACGGAAACTGTGGATAAAATCATAAGGAGAAATAATAAATGAGAACGAGTAAGATAGAAAGGAATACTAACGAGACAAAAATTTCGCTTTATCTCGCAATAGACGGAAAAGGTAAATCGGAAATTCAGAGCGGGTGCGGATTTCTTGATCATATGCTGACCCTTTTTGCTGCGCACGGCAATTTTGATATAAAGTTGCTGTGTCAAGGAGACACCGATGTGGACTATCATCACACTGTGGAAGATATAGGCATCTGTTTGGGAAAGGCATTTTCCGAATGTCTCGGAGACAAAAAAGGCATAGAACGCTATGGCGATAAGACCATTCCCATGGATGAAGCATTGATCATGACTGCCGTGGATTTTTCCGGCAGACCGTTTTTAAATTTCGACGTGGAATTTTACAGCGAAAAAATCGGAAATTTCGATACGGAACTTATACGGGAATTTTTTGCGGGATTTGTACGTTCTGCCGGAATGAATCTTCATGTAGTTCAAATAGCGGGAGAAAATTCTCACCACATAGCCGAAGGTATTTTCAAATCTGCGGCGCGCAGCATCGCTGCCGCCTGCAGTTTATGTGATAAGAACGCAGGGAAGATACCGTCTACGAAGGGAGTTTTATAAAGCAAATGGTAACCATAATAGATTATGGAGTAGGCAATCTTTATTCTTTGAAAAGTTCGTTTGATTTTATAGGGCAGAAAATTAAAGTGAGCGGGGATATAAACGATATTATGATTGCCGAAAAGCTTGTTTTGCCCGGGGTAGGGGCTTTCGGCGATGCCGCTAAAAAACTGAGCGAAAAGGGCATGGATCTTGCCGTAAAAGAGAAAGCGGCCGCCGGCATTCCCGTACTGGGAATTTGTCTCGGAATGCAACTTTTTTTCGATTACAGTACAGAATACGGCATACATAAAGGATTGTCGCTTATCGATGGCTGCATAGAACCGATAGGAAACATTATACCGGAAGGATTAAAAATACCGCATATCGGCTGGAATTCGTTACAATTCAAAAAAAAACATCCGGTTTTCCGTAATATTACGGACGGTGAATACGTTTATTTTGTACATTCTTTTTATGCAAAACCGAAAAATTTATCGGATGTAGCCGCAACATGCAATTACGGGGCAGATTTAACCGCCGCAGTTGCTCATAAAAATATCGTCGGATGTCAGTTCCACCCGGAAAAAAGCGGTAAGACGGGTCTGAATATACTGAAAGGTTTTTGCGAATGGGATGGTGAAATATGAAAATTTTTCCGGCAATAGATATATTTGACGGTAAAGCCGTGCGCCTTTATAAAGGAAATTACAATAGTATGACCATTTACAGCAGCGATCCCGTCGGGGTAAGCGAGCGTTTTAAGGAATCAGGAGCGGAATATATTCATGTGGTAGATTTGCAGGGGGCAAAAGACGGTGAAAGCAAAAATTTGCATATCGTTGAAGAAATAATAAAAAAAACAGCTCTTTTTGTGCAAATTGGCGGCGGAATACGGAATATGGATTCAATAAAGAGATGTTTGGACGCGGGTGTTTCTCGTGTTATTCTCGGGACTTCGGCAGTGACGGACGAAAAGTTTCTGGCAACCGCAATTTCGGAATATAATGATAAAATAGCCGTGGGGGCAGACATTAAAGACGGCTATGTAGCTATAAAGGGCTGGACGGAAAACAGTGCGCTCTCATATGATGAATTTTTTGAAAAGATGGTTGATGTCGGCGTTAAAACAATGATTTGTACGGATATTTCGCGTGACGGAGCTATGAAAGGAACAAATCTCGGATTGTATGGAGAGTTGAAAAAATATAAAGAGATCAATGTTATAGCTTCAGGCGGCGTTTCATCGCTTGACGATGTTACGGCATTAAAAAATATCGGTGTTTACGGAGCCATAATAGGAAAAGCATACTATACCGGCGCTGTCGATCTTAAAAAAGCCATTGAGGTGGCAAAATGATAACAAAACGCATAATCCCGTGTCTCGACGTTAAAGACGGTAAGGTAGTAAAAGGGGTTAACTTTGAAAATTTAAATGAGGTGTCTTCTCCTGTAGAGCTTGCGGCGTATTACAGTGACGGAGGAGCAGACGAATTGGTATTTTATGATATCACCGCATCCTATGAAGGCAGAGCGCTTTTTACGGACATTTTAAAAAAAGTCGCTTCGCGCATATTTATTCCGCTTACTGTCGGCGGCGGCATAAACGACGTCAGCGATTTTGAAAGAGTTTTAAAATGCGGGGCCGACAAGGTCAGCGTGAATTCCGGCGCTATAAAAAATCCGTTCATGATCCGAGATGCTGCTGCCAAATACGGCAGCCAGTGCGTTGTTATATCCGTAGACATTAAACGGGTTAACGGTATTTTTACCGTTTTTTCAAAAGGCGGAAGAATAAATACCGGTATGGAGGCGATAGGCTGGATAAAGAAATGCGTCGGCCTCGGAGCCGGTGAGGTTGTTGTGAACTCTATTGATACCGACGGCGTCCGGAAGGGATTCGATATTGAAATGTTATCAGCCGTGGCGGATGCCGTTGATGTCCCGGTGATAGCTTCCGGCGGAGCCGGTTCTGCAGATGATTTTGTCGAACTTTTTCGCAACGTGCCTAAGATAGATGCTGGCCTTGCCGCATCGGTGTTCCACTTCGGCCAGATTAAAATAAATGAACTTAAACATAAACTTCGTAAAAACAATATTCCTGTGAGGTTATGATCTATGAATCTTGATAATTTGAATTTTGACAAAAACGGGCTTATCCCTGCAATCGTTGTAGACGCCGTCAGTAAAAAAGTGCTTACGCTTGCCTATATGAATAAAGAAAGCCTTGAAATTTCCATGAAAAAAGGGCTTACGTGTTTTTGGAGCAGGTCAAGGCAAAAATTATGGCTTAAAGGTGAAACGAGCGGCAATTATCAGCATATTGTTTCCATAACGGCCGATTGCGACGGAGACGCGCTTATGATCCTGGTTGAGAAGGACGGCCCTGCATGTCACAGAGGAACGGACAGCTGTTTTAACGATGTTGTTTGGCATAGTTCCGAATTGAACGAATTTTCTTATCAACAGCTTTTTGAGCTTATTAAAGGACGGAAAACGGAAAAAAAAGAAGGATCGTATACGACATATCTCTTTGAAAAGGGGCTTGACAAGATCCTTAAAAAAATAGGCGAAGAGAGCACTGAAGTAATAATAGCGGCAAAAGATAAAGATAAAAAGGAAACAATTTATGAAATTGCAGATTTACTTTATCATCTGACCGTATTGATGGTTGAAGCTGATATTACGCTTGACGACGTTCAATGCGAGCTTGCGTCGCGTCATGTGATAGACAAAAAAATCAAACAGGAGAAAATGACGGGTGATTAAATCCGATTATCATGTTCATACTACTTTTGTTGACGGAAAAAGCGATGCAGAAAAAATAGTTCAAAAGGCAATTGAACTTGGTATGAGTGAAATAGGTTTTTCCGAACATGCTCACGTTGCTTTCGATACAGAGTGCTCTCTTTCTTCCGAGAACACTAAAGTATATCGTAAAACAATAAAGCAGTTAAAAGAAAAATATGCAGATAAGATAAGTATTTTGTGCGGAATAGAAATGGACAGATTTTCCGATGACGATCCTTCCGAATATGAATATGTTATCGGTTCCGTGCATTATCTTAAAGTGCATGATGAATATTATGCCATCGATTTGTCGCCTGAGGAAACATTGAGGTGTATAAATTGCGGTTTTAGCGGAAATATAAAAAATTTTGTGAAAGCTTATTATGATACTGTTTCTGAACTTAAAGATGTTACCGAGGCTAATATAATCGGGCATTTTGATATTATTACCAAATTTGAAAACAGGGGAATCGTTCTGGCGGATAGCGAAGAGTTTTATTCATCGTGCAGTAAAAAAGCTATGCTTTATCTTTATAAGAGCAGCGCTTTTGAAATAAACACCGGCGGAATGATAAGGGGTTATAAGTTTCATCCGTATCCGTGTGCGGATATCCTTAAAAATCTTGCGGAACTAGGCGGCCGTGCAGTTATTAACAGCGATTCTCACTCTAAAGACAGTTTAATGAAATATTTTGGAAACGCTGAAAATTACGCTTCGGAATGCGGTTTTTTAAGCTTGTCTTTTACGGACAGGCAGGGAAGGCTTCATCGGCAAAAATAATTGTTTGCCAAACAATTTTAATTTTATATATATTATAAAAAACATGTCGAAAATATTAAAATGTGAGAGATAGTGTCGCACACAAAGGCTCATTTCGTAGTACAATTATATTGCGCTTACGAAAGGAGAATACTTATGAAACTGTGCGATAAACTGAAGTTATTGAGGAAGAGCAATAACCTTACGCAGGACGAAATGGCAGAAAAATTGTATGTAACGAGGACTGCCGTTTCAAAATGGGAAACAGATAAAGGATATCCCAGTATCGATAGTCTTAAAATTATTTCGCATATATTTCATGTAAGTTTAGATGAGTTGATTTCGGAAACCGATTCGGAAGGAACAAAAAACGGCAATTGATTATATGCGTAAATCTTATATTTAAAATTTTAATATAGAAAGACATATTTATAAAATTTAAGTTTTTTGCTTTGTTTTTAGCTTGACAACGCCTGAATGTAATTGTAAAATTATTGCTGGAAATAAAAAGGTGAATAAGTTATAAGATGAAGAAACTGAAAGAATTGTGGAACTTATTTTTTATAATGTTCAAAATCGGCCTTTTTACATTCGGCGGCGGATATGCGATGGTTGCTATTATCGAACGTGAATTGGTGGATAAGAGAAAGTGGATCGAACATGATGAATTTCTTGACGTAATGGCAATTTCTGAATCGACTCCGGGACCGCTTGCGATAAACAGTGCTACTTTTATAGGTTATAAAGTGAGCGGTGTTCTGGGTTCCGTAGCGGCAACGCTTGGCGTTGTTTTGCCGGCGTTTATCGTTATTTTTATAATCTCGTTGTTTTTTGACAGATTTCTGGAACTTGAATATGTAGCATATGCTTTTAAGGGCATACAGGCATGCGTTGTTTTTCTTATCGGATCCGCAGGAATAAAGATGTTAAAACATATAAAATTTAATTTTTTGAACATCTTTTTTATGATAGCGACTGCAGGATGTATGATAGGTTTCGCGCTTTTTTCCGTTAATTTTTCAAGTATATTCTATATTCTCATCGGCGGCGGAATCGGTGTATTTATTTATCTGATTTCTTTGTGTAAGAAAAAAATAACCACAAAAAAGGCTTCGCTTAAAAATACGGATAATGTCAAAACGTCTGAATTGACGGAGAAAGAAACCGAAATTAATTCCGAAAGCAAGGAGAACGACAAAGATGCCTGAACTCCTTCTTTTATTTCTGACGTTTTTGAAAATCGGCGCAGTATCTTTTGGCGGAGGCTATGCCATGATACCATTGGTTCAAGAGGCGGTAATTAACAATAACTGGCTGACAGAAGATGAATTTATAAATTTTATTGCCGTTGCCGAATCAACTCCGGGCCCCATTGCTGTAAATATGGCTACTTTTATCGGAGCCACGCAGTGCGGGTTTATAGGGGCTGTCGTAGCTACGATTGGCGTTGTGCTTCCGGCTTTCATAATTATTTTGATAATTGCCGCACTCATAAGGGGACTCATGCAGTTTGCAGGCGTAAAAGCTTTTTTAAGCGGCGTTCGCCCCGTTGTTATAGGCCTTATTATTGCTACTGCGGTGAGTTTATTTATTTCCGTCATTTTCGGTTTATCGGCAATCGGAGAAGAATTTATTTTTGACTGGAAAGCACTGGTCATACTTGCGATAATTACAGCGCTTTCGATAACAATTAAATTAGTTTTCAAAAAGGATATTTCGCCGTTTTTGTTGATTTTGATTTCGGCTGCACTGGGTATAGTTTTTTACGGTTTTTTAGGTTTTGTGTGATTAAAGGGATAAAATGGCTACGCTTTTACTGTTTGTTATATTCAGCGCTTTTATAGGACTCGGAATACCGGATTCTATTTTCGGGCCTGCATGGCCGGCTATTAACGAAGAATTACAACTTCCTATTTCTTATGCAAATTTTGTAACGACCATAATATCAGTCTTTACGGTTATTTCCAGCATAATGAGCTCAAAAGTAATAAATTTTCTCGGAACAGGACTGGTCACGGCTTTAAGCACTCTGATGACGGCGCTTGCACTGTTAGGCTTTTCTTATGCGGACAATATTATTTATTTATGCCTTCTGGCTATACCGTTGGGACTTGGAGCAGGGTCTATAGACTCGGCGTTGAACAACTATGTGACGTTGAACTATAAAGCGTCTCACATGAGTTTTTTACATTGTTTTTACGGGATAGGTGTCGCGGCAAGTCCGTTTCTGATGTCAATGGCGCTTTCCGGAGATGAGGGCTGGCGCGGGGGATACAGAATTGTTTTCTTGGTACAATCGGTAATAACGGCTATAACGTTTATTGCAATACCGCTGTGGAAAAAAGTAAACAAAGATAATCAACAATCCGCTGAAGAAAAACAGAGATCTCTTTCTATTAAAGAAATATTTTCGATTCCTTCATTAAAATATATTTGGTTGATATTTTTTGCCTCATGTGCGCTTGAATTTACTTGCGGAATATGGGGAAGTTCGTTTATGATAAATTCCCGGGGGCTTTCAACGGATAAAGCCGTAATGGTCATGGCATTTTATTATGGAGGCATCGCTGCAGGAAGATTTGTTTCCGGACTTATAGCTACAAAACTAAAAGGGTGGCATATTATTATTTGCGGACAGATAATTGTTTTGGCAGCACTTATATTGCTGGCAATGCCGTTTTCTGTGTGGTTCGGATGCGCAGCTTTGTTTCTCGTAGGGTTTGGAAACGGCCCATTGTTCCCGAATCTCACGCACTTGACGCCGGATAATTTCGGAAAAAATCTTTCCCAGGAAGTTATCGGCACACAGATGGCTGCCTGCAATATCGGAATAACGCTTATGCCTCCTGTATTCGGTTTTCTTGCTCAGGAAATCGGGGTAGGACTTTTTCCGTATTATTTGATTGTGATGTATTGTTTTATTGTTCTCGGAATCTTTTTATTTCTGCGTACAAAAAATAAAGCTAAACGAAAAATAGCAGCTGACGTTTCGGACGATAAAGAGCAGAGCAACGGTAATTCATAAATTGTTAAATGAATCAAATAATTTCTCGATTTATTTTTATGAATATTTTTTGCACTTATTAGAATAATTTTATTGTAATTCAAAGCGTTTTGCGGTATGAATATGTCTGGCATAATAAGTTTTAAATATTTTAATTCCGGGAATAAACGAGTGCCGGCTGTTAATTGATATGTTATTTTTATAAACTGTTTTCAAAGATAGCCGAAAATTTTTTATATCAAAGACAGCGTTTTTTATAAAAAATGTCGAACATTAATACAAATTATAAAAGTAAAAAGATATATTAAATATTTGACAAGGATAAATTTCAAAGTTTATAATGTATTAAAAAGAAAAAACCCGTACTTTTGATTAAAAAGAATCAAAATTTTTTTGCAATATTTGCGGTTTTTCCTTTTCTAAAAGCGCTTACGCATCGGAGATTATATTTAGTTTTTTCCGATACAGCGGTTTTATGATTACAGTCATTTATAAAGGAGAATATTGATGATCTGGAACACCACCAAAGAATGTATGAGCAGAGACGAAATGACTTCTTTACAGAATGCGCGTCTTAAGAAGCTTGTAAATTACGTTTATCACAACGTCGAGTTTTACCGTAAAAAAATGCAGGCGCTCGGACTTTTGCCCGGAGATATCGGCGGCATTGAAGATATAACGAAATTACCTTTTATGACTAAAGATGATTTAAGAGACAATTATCCTTTCGGACTTTTTGCCGTACCGAAATCGCAGATTGTGCGAATTCATGCTTCCAGCGGTACTACGGGAAAAGCAACGGTCGTCGGTTATACTCGCAGAGACCTTGAAATTTGGAATGAATGTGTTGCAAGATGTCTTACGATGGCAGGAATAGGCAAAGAAGACATTATTCAGGTCGCTTACGGTTACGGTCTTTTTACTGGCGGACTCGGTGCTCACGGCGGTGCGGAAGAGATAGGGGCGATGGTTGTTCCCATGAGTACGGGAAATTCCAAAAAACTTACCACAATGATGATCGATTTCGGGGTTACTGCAATTGCCTGCACGCCTTCATATCTTTTGCACATATCGGAAATTCTTGCGGAAGAAGGAAAACTCGGCGAATTGAAATTGAGAACGGCAGTCTGCGGTGCCGAACCGTGGACGGATAAAATGCGTTTAGATATTGAAAATCGTTTAAAGATTACCGCACACGATATATACGGACTTTCAGAAGTTATGGGACCCGGCGTTGCCTGCGACTGTTCATTCCATAAAGGGTTGCACGTCTGTGAGGATCATTTCTATCCTGAAATTATCAATTCAGCAACCATGCTTCCTCAAAAAGACGGCGAAACGGGTGAACTTGTTTTCACCACGCTTACAAAGGAAGGGCTTCCGCTTATAAGGTACAGAACAAAAGATCTTACCAGTATAGATCGTTCAAAATGCGAATGCGGAAGAACTAGCGCCAGAATAAGCCGTTTCAAAGGGCGCGTAGACGATATGCTTATAATTCGCGGAGTAAACGTTTTCCCGAGTCAGGTCGAAGCTGCGCTTGTCGACGTAAAAGAAGTGAGTCCGCATTATATGATGATAGTTGACAGAGTAAATAACCTTGACACTTTAGAAATTCAGGTAGAAGTAAAAAGCGAATATTTTACCGATGAAATAAAAGGAATAGAACAGCTGTCCAAAAAAATTTCGCACGTTGTGAATCAGGCGCTCGGGCTTAACGCCAAAATAAAACTTGTTGAGCCTCAGACGCTTGTTCGCAGCGAAGGAAAGGCCGTGCATGTCGTTGACAAACGTAAACTATATTAAATCGTTTTTAAGGAGGAAAAACATGTATTCGAAACAGCTTTCGGTTTTTATCGAAAACAGAGAAGGAAGGTTAGGTGAAGTATTGAACGTTTTGAAGATAAACAACATCAATATTTTATCTTTAAGTCTTGCAGATACCACTGAATACGGACTTCTGCGGCTAATAGTCAATGATCCGCAGACGGCGAAAGAAAAATTGGCCGAAGCAGGTTTCTCGACCATGCTGACCGATGTTTTTGTAATAAAAATCAATCATACGGCAGGCAGTTTGCAAAAGCTTCTCGCAAGTCTTTCGAAAGAGCAGATAAACGTTGAATATATGTACGGATTATCTATCGACGGAATAAAAGCGTTTGTTGTGCTGAAAGCATCGAACGGCGCAAAAACCATAGAGGTTTTAAACAGAGAAGGCGTAAGCACTCTTTCAAGCGATGAAATTGCCTCTCTTTCATAATCAATTATAAAAGGATAAAATTATAACCGTATGCTTATAGATTTTCATACTCATATTTTTCCGGAAAAAATAGCTGCCAGAACAATAGAGATGCTTGCGGCTAATTCTCATGGCAAAGCCCATACTGACGGAACTGCCGAAGGTCTTGTTGCGGCAATGATTAAAGCCGATGCCGATATGTGCGTTGCTCTTCCTGTGCTGACTAAACCTTCTCAGTTTGAAAGCGTAGCCCGTTTTGCCGAAGAAATAAACGAAAAATATGAGCATGAACCTCATAGAATTCTGTCTTTTGCCGGCATTCATCCCGCTTGCGATGATGTTGACGGAAAAATGAAGTTTTTGAAAGAAAGGGGATTCAAAGGTGTAAAAATTCATCCCGATTATCAGGATACTTTTATTAACGATGAAGGATATATTAAAATATTGCAGAGCGCTAAAGAGTATGATCTGATAGTCGTAACTCATGCCGGAGTTGATGACGGTTATCTCGGAAAGCCCGTAAAATGTCCGCCGGAGCTTGTGAGTAAAGTTATCGACAAAGCAGGACACAAAAAATTTGTTCTTGCTCATTATGGCGGGCATAAACAATGGGATGAGGTTTTAAACTTATTGGCAGGTAAAGACGTTTATTTTGATACGGCTTTCACTATGCACGAAATAAGCGAAAGTTTGTTCAAAAAAATAATATCCAGACATGGGGAAGATAAAATTCTTTTTGCAACCGATTGTCCGTGGAGAGATATTGAAACTGATAAAAACACGATTTTATCATACAATCTCGGAAAAGATACGTTAGAAAAAATATTTTATAAAAATGCGCTTGAATTACTTGGATTGAAGGAATAATTAATTATGCAGATTAACGAAAAAATGTACGGCTTGGGCAGTAACCGTTCGGTCATAAGGGAAATCTTCGAATATGGGAAAGAAAGAGCTAAAGTTGTCGGTAAAGAAAATGTTTTCGATTTTTCTCTTGGGAATCCCAGCGTTGAACCGCCTTTGAAAATCAAAGAAACTATAAGAAATTTGATAGAAACTTCCGACAGTACCGCTTTACACGGCTATACTTCGGCGCAGGGCGACTTTACTACAAGAAAAAACATTGCGGATTATATCAATAAAAGATTTTCCACAACACTTACGGCAGATCATATTTATATTACATGTGGCGCAGCGGCTTCGCTTTCCATTTCTCTTAAAGCTGTTCTGAACAACGGAGATGAATGTATTGTGTTTGCGCCGTTTTTTACCGAATATAAAATGTTTGTTGACAACGCTGGCGGCAGACTTGTAATTTCAAAACCTCAAAATGATACATTTGAAATAGATCTGGAAGATTTTGCTGCGAAAATAACCGCTAAAACAAAAGCCGTCATAATCAATTCACCGAACAATCCCAGCGGAGTTGTATATTCTGAGCATACTATCAGACGGATGTGTGATATTCTGCAGGATAAAAGCATTGAATTCGGTACGGACATATTCGTGATTGCAGACGAGCCTTACAGAGAGCTTGTATACGATAACGTGAAAGTGCCGTACCTTATGAATTATTATAAAAACACGCTTGTGTGTTATTCGTATTCCAAGAGTTTGTCGTTGCCGGGAGAAAGAATAGGTTATATTGCCGTTAATCCGGAAATGGAAGATGCTTTGAAGGTTTATCTTGCTGTATGCGGGGCAGGAAGAGCGCTTGGATATGTATGTGCGCCGAGTCTCTTCCAGGCGGTGATCGCACGATGCGTTGACGTCAGCGTCGATGTTTCCGTTTATAAGGAAAATCGCGATATATTGCTTGACGGGTTGACACGTTTCGGATTTGAGTGCGTGCGTCCTGACGGCGCGTTTTATCTTTTTGTAAAATCTCCGGCTGCAAGCGCCATGGAATTTTGCGAAAAAGCAAAAAAATACGAAATTCTTTTTGTTCCGTGCGACGATTTCGGCGTTGAAGGATATGTAAGAATAGCTTATTGTGTAAGTAAAGAAAAAATCGTCAAAGCGTTGCCGAGTTTCAATCTTCTTGCCAAAGAATACGGCTTATGCTGAATATTTTACTCAATTAGAAAGCAGCCCGCAATTTCAGTTGCGGGCTGCTTTGGTTTTGAATAATTATTTTGCGGTAAGTACGTAAAGATTCTTTTTATAATTTTCCATCGATTGCTTGATTATTTCTATCGCGCTTTCCTTATCGGATGCCACATCAACGCTTGTATTCATATCTTCGAGCTGCTTATATACGGAAAAGAAATGCCGCATTTCATCAAAAACATGTTTAGGCAGATCGTGAATGCTTTTATACGTATTATAATTAGGGTCGGCAAAAGGAATGGCTATAATTTTTTCATCAACAGAACCGTTGTCCTCCATAACTATAACGCCGATAGGGTAACATTTGACCAGGCTCATGGGTATAAGACTTTCGGAACATAAAATCAGAACGTCAAGCGGATCGTTGTCTGCCGCAAGCGTGTGCGGAATAAAACCGTAATTTGCAGGATAATGAGTGGAAGTATAAAGAATTCTGTCAAGACGCAATAATCCTGTTTTTTTGTCCATTTCATATTTTTGTTTCGAGCCTTTACTGATTTCTACCACGGCAATAAATTCGTCGGGAGTAATTCTTTTGCTTTCAATGTCATGCCAAATATTCATAAATTTTCTCCATTTATTCTCTGTTTTATATTTTATCATAAACTTAAGTTTATAACAAGCCTTTTGTGCAATAAAACATTTAAAAAATGCAAATGATTAAAAAAGAAAAGGATTATCGTTAACATCGTTGCCATTTTTGTAAATATTTGATATAATGTTTCAATGCTTAAAGTTTTTTGGTGCGACGTTTCCGAAGCCGATTATTGCAATTATAAAGACGTGCAGTGTCTTGTAAGAAAAAAATACATAAACAGCATCCGCGATCCCAAACGGAAAAAACAAAGTTTTTTTGTTTGGAAACTGCTTGAATATGTTTCAAAAAAACAGTTCGGCTGTGATAAAATAGACGGCGAGGCCGAACAGAACGGAAAATGGCGCATTAAAGGCGTCGATTTCAAATTTTCACTTTCCCACTCAGATAATATAGTTGCGGTAGCCGTATCGGATGCTTCGGTAGGAGTTGACGTTGAAAAATATTCTGATACAATTATGAAAGTCAGAAAATTTTTATTAAAAAACGGGGAAAAAGACTGTTGCTGCGACACGGAAAAACTTATTTTATTGTGGACTGAACGTGAAAGTTTTTTTAAATGCAGCAAAAACAATGTCTGTGAAAATTTATATTTTTCAAATAAAAATATTACAGACCGACACGGAAACAATTATTGTTGCGGAGTATGCGGAAAAGAGCATTGTACAGAGTTTTACGAAATTCTAAGCAGGGAACTATAAATGTATACGGTTATATTAAAGAAAAACGAAGAAAAAAGAGTGCTTGACGGTTATCCGTGGATCTATGCCAATGAAGTAAGCAGGACCGAAGGAAAAGATAAGCAGGGCAGCGTTGCCAGAGTGTTATCTTATGACGGAAAGTTTGTGGGGCTTGGATATATAAATCATCTTTCTAAAATATTTGTAAGGATGTTGTCTTTTAAAGAAGAGCCCATAGACAGAAATTTTTATTTCAACAGAATAAAAAACGCCAACCGGCAAAGGCTTGAATTGGGTTATTGCAACAATTACCGTGCGGTGTTCGGTGAGTCGGATAAACTTCCGGGCCTGATTGTAGATAAGTACGGCGATTATTTATCTGTTCAGTTTTTATCTTTGGGAATGGAAGTGATAAAAAAGGAAATTATCGGAATTTTAGTAGAAATTTTCTCGCCGAAAGGTATATATGAACGCAGCGATGTATCCGTACGTCTCAAAGAAGGACTGAAAGAAACAAAAGGCAGTCTGTACGGGGGAGATTTCGACACCGTGGTAGATATAGAAGAAAACGGCATAAAAATGAAGGTCGATTTAAAGGAAGGCCAGAAAACAGGGTACTTTCTCGACCAGAAAGAAAACAGAGATAATATTAAATATTATGTCAAAGGAAAAAGCGTTCTTGATTGTTTTTGCAACAACGGAGGTTTCTCTCTATGTGCCTGCAAATACGGCGCAACTGATGTTATTGCAGTTGATATCAGCCAAACCGCACTTGATTATGTCAGACATAATGCTATCCTTAATGGTTATCGAATTGCTTGTGTTAAAGCCGATGTCTTCGAGTTGTTGAGACAGTACAGGAAAGAAGGCAAAAAATTCGGGGTAGTCATACTTGATCCGCCGGCATTTACTAAATCTGCAGATACGGTTAAACAAGCTGTTAAAGGGTATAAAGATATAAATATATGCGGATTAAAGCTTGTGGAAAAGGGCGGATATCTGATAACTTGCAGTTGTTCTCAGCATCTTACCGTTCCGAACTTTTTGGATATGATTTCAAAAAGTGTTGCGGAAAGCGGCGTTCAGGCTAAGCTTTTGGAATTTCGCACTCAAAGCAAAGACCATGCCGCTCTTATCGGTACGGAGCAAAGTTTATATTTAAAAGCAGCAGTGTTGAAAGTTTTGTAAAAACAAAGTAATTTTAAGGAGATATAAGAATGAGCGAATGCACGCATGATTGTTCGAATTGTGCTGAAAAATGTTCGGAAAACACAGATTTCAGAGAAAAACTTAACGAACTTTCCAAAGTTAAAAAAGTTATCGGCGTTGTCAGCGGGAAAGGCGGTGTAGGTAAGTCGCTTGTTACAGCCATGCTCGCCGTTTTAAAAAGGCGGGAAGGCTATAAGACTGCTATACTTGATGCCGATATAACAGGCCCTTCCATTCCAAAAATGTTCGGAATAACGGAAAAAGCCCAGGTTATGGACGAAAAATATATTCTTCCGGCAATGAGCAAAACGGGGATTTCAGTGATGTCGGTCAATCTTTTACTTGCGTCCGACGACGATCCCGTTATATGGCGAGGTCCTGTAATTGCAGGAACCGTAAAACAGTTTTGGACGGATGTGGTATGGAATGATGTCGATTATATGTTTGTAGATATGCCTCCGGGAACCGGCGATGTTCCGCTTACGGTATTTCAATCATTGCCGGTGGACGGAATAATTGTGGTTACATCACCGCAGCAGCTTGTATCCATGATAGTCAAAAAAGCAGTTAAAATGGCTGAAATGATGAATATTCCGGTTTTGGGCATTGTTGAAAATATGTCTTACTACGAATGTCCTAATTGCAAAGAAAAAATAAAGGTGTTCGGTGAAAGTCACATAGAGGAGATTGCCGGGAGATTCGGAATTGACGTTGTTTGCAAAATACCTATTAATACCGAGTTCTCCGCACAGAGCGATAAGGGTCTCATCGAACTTTTCGAAGGTGAATTTTTGAAAGCGCTGTGCGAAAAAATTGATAAAATTTAAACAGTCGGCAAAATTTTTTTTGAAAAACCGCGCCTGTATATTACAGGTGCGGTTAAATTTTTAATTTAATAGATAAAATTGAAATTATATTTTATCTTAAAATTATATAATTTTACATATAAAAATTCCAATTTAATCTGTTTTACATATATTGCGCGATAAAATTTTAAAAGCTATTGACTAACTTGTTTTTTTATTATATTATTTCTTATAAATAATTCTTATTTGCAAGGAGCAATTATGGAATTTAAATTTAATGTCGATGAAGAATTGAAAGCGGGGCTTGAGGAACTTAAAAAATTCTATGATATAAAAGAATGTGCAGACGGTTTAAAATTAACCGCTGAAAGGCGCCCCGGCGGTTTTGAAGTAATCGGTTCGGAAAATGAGATAAAAATATTTTATTCCGACGTATCGAAATTCTTTTATGCTTTTTCGTTTTGCATGGAAAATTACGGAAAAAATTTTCATATAAAGCGTAATTGTGATATTGAAAGGATGGGAATTATGCGTGATTGCGCAAGAAACGCAATACTTTCGGTGCAGGGCGGGAAAAAAATGATTTTGTATATGGTGCTTTTGGGCTATAACTATCTTCAGCTTTACATGGAAGATTTAATGGAGATAGAAAGTTTGCCGTATTTGGGACACAATCGCGGCAGATATTCCAAAGCAGAAATAAAGGAACTCGATGCCTATGCAAAAATGTTCGGCGTGGAATTGATGCCTTGTATACAGGCACTTGCACATCTTCCGCATTTATTCAGACACGACTGTTTTCTGCCTATAAAAGACATTGACGACATACTTCTTGTCGACGAAGAAAAAACTTATGATTTTCTCGATAAAGTAATTTGTTTTTTGTCGGAATGTTTTTCGTCACGCAGAGTAAATTTGTGTATGGACGAAGCGCATAATATGGGGTTGGGCAAATATCTCGTCAAACACGGATTCCAACCTGACCGCGGTAAAATTTTTATGCGACACCTGGGAAGAGTTATAGATATATGCAGAAAATATGGATTTGAACCGTCGATTTTCAGCGATATGATATTCCGCGTCGGACTGGACATAAGGGAAGTGCACAGCTATGTCGGCATGGAAGGGAAATATTTCAGCAAGGAGTTTAAAGAGAATTTTCCGAAAGACGTACAGCTGATTTTTTGGGATTATTATCATGACGATACGGATTTTTACGATTCGGTCTTTAAGAAACATTACGAGCTTACCGACAATGTTTGTTTCGGCGGAGGAGCCTGGACGTGGATAGGCTTTGTACCGTCTTCTTCACGAGCTAAAAGAACGCTTACTCCGGCAATAGAGAGTTTTAAAAAATACGGTTGTAAAGATTTCCTTATGACCGTATGGGGCGACGGCGGAGCGGAAGCATCTCCTTTTTCGATTATGAGCACGCTTTTATGGGCGGCAGAAAAACTTTATGCGGGCAACTGTGATGTTGACGCGCTTAATAAAAGATCCGAGATTTTGTTCGGGAACACGTACGAAGAATTAAAAAATATAGAAAACGCAAATAAAATGTCGGAAAACAGCATTGAAGCGGGATTGGATAACGGAGGCGTGACCATAAATCCGACCAAATATGCGCTCTATAATGATCCGCTGATCGGCGTTCTTGACAGTCACATGTATAGCGAAATGAAAGATTATTTCAAAAGAAATTCCAAAGAAATGAAAAGATATGCAAACAAAAACGGAAAATTTGCTTATTTATTCGAAACTCTTCATAAATTGGCAGAGTGTCTTATCGTTAAAGCAACTTTGGGGCTCGATATTAAAAAAGCTTATGATGAAAAAGACTTTTCGGCACTAAGAAATATAGCAGAGAAAAGAATACCGCTTTGTATGGAAAAAACAGAAACTTTTTATCAGGCATACAGAAAACAATATCTTGCAGACAATAAAAGCTTCGGTTTTGAAGTTTTCGATATCCGAATAGGCGGCTTGCTGTTCAGGCTTAAAGATTGCGCGAGAATTATAAACGAATATCTTGATAAAAAAATTCCTTCGATAGAAGAACTTGAAAGAAAACGCATTCCGGTTTGTACTTTTATGAAGGAAAAAGAGGATATTTGCTTTAATGATTTCAGCTGGGGAATGTCAGGTTCTTTTATTTGACGATATAAATTATAAAAAGAGAAAATTATAAAAATGCAAAGAGATAATCATAAAGATTTTAAACCGATCCCATTTTATTTTATTAACGATACTTTGGAAAAAGAGGAAATAGACCGCCAGCTTAAACTGATGAAAGAGAGCGGCGTAGGAGGTTTTTTCATTCATTCGCGGTGCGGATTGACCGAATATGGATACGGCAATAAAAGATGGTTCGAAGATATAGATTATATATGTTCGAAAGCCGCAGATATGGGATTAACGCCTTATCTTTACGACGAGGATGCATATCCCAGCGGCAATACCGGCGGTTTTATCGCTATGACGCATCCCGAATATGTTGCTCAGGAACTAAAAATAGAAAAATTAGAACAAACAAACGGCTGTGTGAAAAAAATACTTCCGGCTTGCAAGCCTTTGCGCGCTTATCTTGTAGAAAAAAACGGACAAGTTACCGATATAACAGATAATTTCGGCATAATAAGACGGAAATGGTACGGTAAAGAAATGCCGTCCGATTTCTATGAAGGTCAAAAAAACTTTGACATGAAACGTTCTGCCACCTTTTTCCCTGAAATAGTTTTTGCCGTAGATAATATCCCTCGGGGCGCCGAGATTTATATCGCATATACTATAAGACTTTATGTCATTAACAGATTCGGCAGCATGGTCGACAATCTTAACAAGGATTGCATTGATTTATTTAAAAATTATGCGTATAAATCTTATTTTGATAAGCTGTCCGCAAAATCTTTGTCGGCAATAAAGGGCATTTTTACCGACGAGCCGCAAGCGGGCGGTATGCTTCCCTGGACAGACGCTATAGAAAAAGTTTTCAGAGACAAAAAAGGATATGATCTTGCCGAACATTATTTTCGTCTGATGACCGAAGGAGAATTTTCCGATAAATTGCGCAAAGATTACTGGCAGATAACATCCGAAATGTTTAACGAAAACTATGTGAAAAATCTTCAATCATTTTGTCATGAAAAAGGCATAGCGTTTACAGGACATTTAGAATGCGAAGAATCGCCGTATTATCAGGCGCTAAAAGGGGTGAACGTATATGAAAGCCTGTGGAACTTCGATATTCCTGGGTGCGATCTCGTTTTCAGCAAAGTAGGAACTGCTGAAAAAGCCGGGCTTATTTTCGGTTTTAAACTTGTTTCTTCGGTTATGCATCAAAGGGGGTTGAATAAGAGTCTTTGCGAGATGTTTGCGGTTAATCCTTTCAATTTCGGTATTGACGGAATGAAAAAAGTTTTAAATTGGGCATATGTTATGGATATAATTCTGTGTGTGCCGCATGCGTTTTTTTACGGATATTCGGGAATGCGCAAATATGACGCGGGGAAATCTTTTTTCTTTCAGGACCCTGAGTTCGCAAGATTTAAAGAATTTTCGGATTATGCGGCAAATGTCGGGAAAATTCTATCTGAAAGCGAGCCTTTTTGCGATACATTGCTAATTTATCCTAATTGGGAATTTGCTGCTGTCGCTCCGATTGACGAGAAGCGCGCCGGGTGGCTTGAAAATCTTCTTTTTGAAACAGTGGGCACACTCATTAAAAATCATATCGAATTTGATATAACCGACTGTAATTACATAGATAGGTTTGTTACCGGTGAAAATTTAACGGTGGGGAAAAGAAGTTATAAAAATGTGGTTTATGTATCGTTGGGTTCGAAAGTAATGCTTCCGCTCAAAGACAAATTAACTTCAATAAACGCAAATTTTTACGACGCCTCCGAAAGAGATTGGGTAAGCAGAATAAAAAAACATTGTATTTTTACCGACATTATTGCAGTCAGAGGAGATGCCGAAAAAATTATTTCTCTGAACAAAAAAACCAAGACCGGCAATTACATATTTTTATATAATTGCGATAAAAGCTGCTGTGTATTAAAATTAACTGTTAATCGTAAATTTGCTTTTGTTTATAATGCAAATTTAAATACTTTTATGTCTGCCATAATCAATGACGGAACTGTGTGTGTAAGCGTAAAAGGATGGGATATGGCGATAGTTTACGAAAATGACGAGGCTGTTAAGTCTTCTTGCGAATACGGAATCGAAATTAGCAAAGATACAAAGTTTGAGTTCGATGAGAATCCGCAATTTACTTATATGCCGCCTGTATCAGTAAAATCCGTAATTAATAATTATGACGTAAAAATTTTAAAAGACGGACAGGAGAACTTATATAAAAACATAAAATTTACGTTCTTGCGCGATTTTTACGGAACAGATGTGAAAAAACTTTATGAAAACTCGTTTCATCCGGTTTACGACGGCTCGTTGGCTCCGAAAAACAATTATCCGGTAAAAGCAGTTTTTAAGACAAAATTTACTTGTGTCGGGGCCAAAGAAATGCTGTTCGAAAAAGAAACTTTTGTTGGAGAAAACGAAATATATCTGAACGGTAAAATAATTACACCGGAAATTATAAATAATCGTATTATTTACGACAAAAATAATCTTGTTGCCGATATAGAAAATATAGCGACGGACGGTGAAAATACATTGGAAGTAATTTTTCCGAAAGCATATCAGGACGATGGCATAAATAGCGAAATATACATTATTTAAACACTTGTTATCAAACGAATAATTAAAATAAAATTGCAGAAAATATTTTCATACGGAGGATAATTATGAAAAAAAATTTTTCTGTAATTTTTATTTTTTTGGCCTTTGCATTTACGATTAGCTGTTTTTCTGTATTCAGTACAAATAAAGTCAGCGCTGATGCTTATGCCGAAACTGTAACCGATGAACAAGTAGGCGGAATAAAAAGCAAGTCAGCATATCTTATGGATGCAGAAAGCGGTTCGGTTATTTTTGCGCACGATGAAAATAAAAGACTTCCGATCGCAAGTATGTGCAAAATTATGACGCTTCTTTTGTGTTTTGAAGATATGGATGCGGGAAATATTTCCTTAGAAGATACGATTACCGTAAGCGAAAATGCCGGGGGCATGGGCGGCTCGCAGATATTTCTCGATAAGAATGCCGATTACAAGGTCGGTGATCTTATTAAAGGTATAGTAGTTGCTTCCGCAAACGATGCAAGCGTAGCAATGGCAGAACAGATTTGCGGATCTGAACAGGCTTTCGTTGATAAAATGAATGAAAAAGCTGCCGAATTAGGCATGAGTAACACAGTTTTCGTGAATTGTACCGGGTTACCTGAAGCAGGTCAATTTTCATGCGCAAAGGACGTTGCCGTTATGTTTTCAAACCTTTTAAAACATGAAGATTATTTTAGATATTCCGGTATCTGGATGGATGAGATAAAACATTCCGATGGCAGAATAACGCAAATATCAAATACAAACAAACTTATAAGATTTTATGAAGGCTGTGACAGCGGGAAAACGGGTTATACTTCGGAAGCCGGGCACTGTCTTGCAGCAAGCGCAAAAAGAAACGGTATGAGACTGATATCGGTTGTCGTGGCTTCGCCGGACAGCAAGACGAGATTTAAAGAAGTATCGTCTATGTTTAATTTCGGGTTTGCCAACTATGTAAACAAAATTATCGTTGACGATAAAAAGCCGCTTGAACTCAAGGTAGAGGTAGCCGGCGGAAAAAAAGACACTGTTCAGGTTGTTGCCGAAAAACCTTTTTATCTGTTTTCAGCCAAAAACGATAAGAGAAGCGTTGAAATAGATTTTATTCCCGAAAGCACTGTAAAAGCACCTGTTATAAAAGGCGATACTGTTGGCTATATCGTTATTTATGAGAATAACAAAGAGATCGGCAGAGTGAACGTTTTGTCAAATGAAGATATAGAAGCCGCAACCTACTTCGATGCCGTTTACGATATTATTAAAAACTGGTCGTTGGTTTCTTAATCGAAAACAGCTGCAGCGGAAAATTTATTTTATAGGCGATTTATATTATAACCATAAATTAACCGACTTATAAATAAATTATATCCCGCCTTCCATTGCATTTTATAAGATTTTTTGATAAAATAAATAAAAAAGGCATGGAAGCTGGATATGAACGCAAGAGAAACTTTGAAAATAAACAGTTACGGAAGGTTGGAAATAGGCGGAGCGGACGTATTGGATTTAAAAAAACAATACGGCACTCCGCTTTATGTTATTGATCGCCGTCATGTTGAAAATATGTGCGGTATTTACAGGGATACCTTGAAAAAAGAATACGGAGACGGAATGGTAGCTTATGCATCCAAAGCCTTC
>CAUHGY010000002.1 GCA_959605945.1 uncultured Clostridia bacterium
CCCTGCACCCCGCCCTGGCGGGACGCGCGGCTGTGATTGCATTTAAAAATCTGGGTATAGAAAAAGACTGGGAAAAAACGCACGTCGACGGAATAATCCGCCTTTGCGGAGAAAACGCCGCAAACGGCAGCAGTATAAATTTACCGAAAAATTTCGTCGCCGTAAAAGAATACGACAGAACGGTAATTTACGCTTCTTCTCCCGATCGGGATAATCCGGACGGCGCGGCTTATAAAGAACGCGGAGAAATGCTGCCTTTTCTTGCGGAAAACATTCGTTTCGGCGCGTACGATATCCGCATTGCGGAATGCCTGTTGCCCGTCGATTTAAAAAGCGGATTTTACGCCGACCGCGATAAAATTCCCGCTGACGCGGTCTTGAGATATAAACGCGACGGCGACGTTTTCGCCAAATTCGGCGGGGGGACAAAAAAACTGAACGATTTTCTGACCGATAAAAAAGTGCCGAGAAGGCTTCGAGACGGGCTTCCCGTGCTGGCAACGGGAAACAGCATTCTCGCCGTGTTCGGCGAAAAAAACATTTATTTATCCGAAAAACTGCGAGTAACGGACAAAACCGTAAAAATAATAAAATTAACAAGCGAGAAAAGTTTATGAACAAGTACAAAATCGTTTTAACCGAAAAACAAATTCAGGAAAGAGTCAAAGAACTCGGCAAAGAAATTTCCCGCGATTACGAGGGCAAACGCCCCGTTATTATCTGCATGCTGAAAGGCGCGGTCGTTTTCTTTGCGGACGTGGTAAGAAATCTGACCGTTCCGCTTTCAATGGAATTTGCGCGGCTTTCAAGCTACCGCAACGCAACCGAAAGCGGCGAAATGGTGGTCGTCAGCGACATCAACGAAGATATTGAAGGCAAAGACGTGCTCATTGTGGAAGACGTTATCGACAGCGGCAAAACGCTTTCATATTTTTTAAAGCTGCTGAAAGCTAAAAACCCGGCGTCGATAAAAATCTGCGCATTTTTGGATAAGCCCGAACGCCGTGAAGCGCACGTCGACGTCGATTACTGCGGTTTCCGTCTGAATTGCGGTTTCGTCATCGGGTACGGGCTGGATTATGCCGAAAGATTCAGAGAACTGCCCTACCTTGCGGAAATAGATTCCCCCGCCGATCTCGATATGTAGATTTTTACGGCCGGCAGAACTCTTCATTTTATTTTTTCAATACCGTAAATACATCCGCCCGGGACAAACTGTCCCGGGCGGATTGTTTATTTAAACCCGTTAAAATAAAACACGGATAAACCGCGTAGTTTTATTTTTCCCCCGCACGGCGGCGGCAATGACCGAACAGATTTTCAGTTTTTTCATTTTAAAGAGCGGCATAGATTTCCGCGTTTTTTGTTGACTTATTGCAACTGATGGTGTAAAATAAAATTTGCAACATAAACTCAATAGTATAAAAATTATCCGGAGCAGTATACTTCACGGTAGAAGTGTACCTTATTTCGTATTACAAAAATCTGTTCTTGGATAATGGATTGAGTTTGTGTTGCAGCAAACGGAATTCGGGCACTCTATATTGTGCCGTTTCGTTTGAGCGGCACAATTTTTATTTTAAAAACATTTTTGCCGCTTTTTCAATAACAAAGAAAGAAGGTACAAATGAAAAAATTTCCAAAAGGCGAAAAAAAGCGCGAATCCTGCGTGCTTTGCGGCAAAAACACGCCCTATTCTTTTGACACACCTCTCGAAAAGCGGGTCGGTTATGTTGACGGCTGCGGTCAGCTCTGCAAAAAATGTTTCTCGGTCATTCAGGCAGAGTTAAACGAAATTACGTCGGAATGATATTTATGAAAAATATTACTCCCCGCAGGCGCGGACTTAAAAACAAACAAAAATTCTATCTCTTTATAAGGTCGGTTCTGGATTTTACTTTTGCGCTGATCGCGCTGACAGTCCTGTTCCCCGTTTTTATTGCGACGGCGCTTGCCGTAAAATTCGATTCGAAAGGGCCCGTATTTTTTCGCCAGAAAAGAATAGGCAAAAACGGAAAGATTTTTACATGCGTCAAATTCAGAAGCATGACGCAGAATGCCGAACACGACGTTGCCACTTACAGATACGACAATGCGCAGTCATTTATAACAAGAACGGGAAAATTCATCCGCAAAACATCGATAGACGAACTGCCGCAGCTGTTTAATGTTCTTGCAGGAAAAATGAGCCTTATAGGTTACCGTCCCGCTCTGCCGTGCGAAACCGAACTGAACGCCCGACGGGAAGAATACGGCGTATACTCCGTAAAACCCGGCATAACCGGTTGGGCTCAGATTAACGGCAGAGACGTTCTCGCCGCTAATCCCGAGAAAAAAGCGGCTTTTGACGCCTTTTATGTGCAAAATATCTCGGTTTTTTTCGATATAAAAATATTTTTCATGACTTTTGCCAAAGTATTCAAGGGCAGCGACATTAAAGAAGGCGCGGCGGCGACCGAAAATTCATGCGAAACAAAAACCGAAACGCCGACCGCAATAACGGCAATCGTCCCGTCAGGTGAAAACAATGAAAAATCAGCCGTTTAAAAAATCCTTTTCCTGCGCACGGAAGTTAAACGGCGCAGACGGAAACGTCTCGAAAAAATACGAAAACCCGCCGGAAAACTGCGGACTGGTCTCGGTGATAATGCCGAATTACAATAGCGGAGCGTTTATTGCAAAATCAATCGAAAGCGTTCTTAAACAGACATATCCGTATTGGGAACTGATTATTGCCGACGACTGCTCGGCAGACGGTTCGCTCGACACCGCAGTTTCTTTCGGCGACAAGCGTATAAAGATACTTTCGACCGGGAAAAGATCGGGAGCGGCAGTTGCCCGCAACCTTGCCGTTGCGGCGGCAAACGGAAGATATATAGCCTTTTTGGACAGCGACGACCTTTGGCTTCCCGAAAAACTCGAAAAACAGATTGAATTCATGAAGAAAACGGACTGTGCTTTTTCTTTCTCCCAATACGCGGTTATAGACGAAGCGGGAAGAAAAACCGCCGAGTTTAAGCCGAAAAAAAGCGAATACGGTTATAAAGATCTGTTGAAGAACAATGCTGTGGGCTGCCTTACCGCCATGTATGACGCAAAAAAGCTCGGCAAAGTATTTATGCCGAAAGACGCGTTCTTCCGCGAAGATCTGGCTTGCTGGCTTGAAATCATCAAAAAAGGCCATCCCGCGCGCTGTCAAAAAGAAATTTTGTCCGAATACAGACTTCGCCGCGGCTCGGTTTCTTCCGACAAATTAAAAATGCTGAAATATCAGTGGAACTTATACAGAAAAATAGAAAAACTGAATTTTTTTAAAAGTTTTTTCTATCTTTCGTGCTGGGTGGTTTCGGGTTTATTTAAATATAAAAAAATAAAGCTGCGGTAAATTACTGCGTTAATCTTGATGCCGCTGTGCGGCGGCGTTCCGTCCGCATTTCGAATCGTATAACCGTTTTATCCCGTCACGCCATCGCGTCTTTTATTTTTTCGGCGGTCTGTCGAAATAAAGCTTAACTGCTGCCCGCGGATTACTGCCGCAGGCAGGAAACTTTTAAAAGACACCTCTCTCTTTGTATTCGATTTATAAAACAACGGCTGCGCCCGACCGAAAAAAGTACGCGTATATAAATTATATCCCCGATATTCCGAAGAGCGGAAAACCGGGGATTGCTCATTCTGTTTTTAAACAATACGACACACCGTTAAAGAACCGAAACTTTGCCGCCGAGTTTTATAAAGTCGTTGAAAAAATCGGGATAAAGTTTTTTTACCGCCTGCGCCGTCAGCAGAGTGACGGGATTGTCCGCAAGCGTTGCGGCAAACGCCGCAGCCATGGCGAGCCGGGCATCGCCGAAGCTGTCCACAATTGCGCCGCCTTTCAGCCCTCCCTTGCCTTCAATGACCAGACCTTCTTCCGTCAGACGGGCGTTTCCGCCGAGTTTATTTAAAATACCGACAAGCGCTTGCGTGCGTTCGCCTTCTTTAAGCCTGACTTCGGTGAAATTTTTAATCACAGTCCGCGAACAGGCATAACAGGCGCATACGGCAAGAATGGGCGTGAGCGACGGAAATTCCGAAACGTCGAGCACCGTGCCCTTTGCGTTAAAGGCAAGAAGAGCTTTTTTTACGGCTTTTTCTTCCTGAAAAGAGTTATCTGACAGCCCCGTCACCCTAACTCTGTTGCCGAAAGCATTGGCGCCTAAGAAGTAAGCGGCCGTAGCATAATCCCCTTCCACGCGGCAGAAGCCGGGCGAACGGAATTTTCCGCCGGTTACTTTGTAACTTTTATCGGAAAAAGAAATCCCGATGCCGAAATCGCGCATAACGCTTTCCGTCATCTCCATATATCCGCGGGACGGCGGAACTCCTTCAAAAGAAACCGTGCTCTCTCCGTCAGTCAGCGCGAGGGCAAAAAGCAGTCCGCTGGCAAACTGAGTATTAGAGTTCCTGAGAACATATTCTCCGGCAGACAGCTTTCCTCTTAAAGTAAACGGCAATCTGTCACGCGAAAAAGCACAGCCTTTGAGCGTAAATAAATATTCTTCCAGCGATTTTTTCGCAAGATCTCCTTCCCCGACAAACGTCACGCCGCCGATAGCCGCGGCTACGGGCAGAAGCAATCTCAGCGCCGCAGAACTCCCGCCGACGTCGAGCACGGCATTTTTATTCAAATTTTCCCAGACGGGAGAAACGCTGTAAACCGAGTCTTCAGAGCGGATAACGGCGCCCAGTTCTTTTAAGCAGTTGACGGTACGCTCTACATCTCCGGACCTGGTATTGAGATAAATACGGGTGGGCTTATCGGAAAGCGCAGCGGCAATAAACATTCTGTGAGCCATCGCTTTGGATGAAACCGCTTCGATAATCCCGTCCAGTTTAGACGGAAAAATTTTAACGTCCATATACACAGCCTCCTGTTATTAACCGACACTCTTTGAAATTTTTATTATCCCGTTCAGAGGGATAACCCGCACAATCAATCTCCCTGTTTGACTTTTCTCAATTAAAATGATAATGTATAAACGGTAATTTGTCAATACCAAAACATAAAAATCCGCCGTTTTTTTAAAACTCCTTCCCCGTCGCGTCGACAAATCTCACGCAAAAAG
Organism: uncultured Clostridia bacterium; assembly: GCA_959605945.1. Lineage (GTDB taxonomy): Bacteria > Bacillota > Clostridia > Christensenellales > Borkfalkiaceae > UBA1259. The sequence continues at coordinate 5,109 of CAUHGY010000002.1, forward strand.
AAAAAATAATATAAAAAATTGCCGTCCGCAAACTCTTATTTTTTTATTCTTCCGTTTTCGATGACCATGCGGTTATATTCGCGTTTGCCGAACACCGTTCTGTCAAGGCCGGTTGCGGTGAAAATCGTCTGAAGATGCTCCACGCAGGATATCAGTTTCCGCTGGCGTTTTTTATCGAGCTCGCTGAGCACGTCGTCGAGTATGAGAATGGGATATTCGCCTGTTCTGTTGTTGAAAAGCTCTGTCTCTGCAAGTTTCAAAGCCAGAGCCACCGTGCGCTGCTGCCCTTGAGAACCGTATATTTTAACGTCTTCTCCGTTCAAAATAAACTTTATGTCGTCACGGTGCGGACCGATTCCCGTAAAGCCCAGCCGCATATCGCGTTCGACGGCGGTTTTCAGGTCCTCGTACATGGCGAAAGAGATCTCTTCTTCTCCGCCGGTATAGCCGCTCTCCGTTTTCATGGCAAGTTTTTCGCTTCCCCCCGAAAGATAAGCGTGTTTTTCCTCCGCCGCCGGGGCAAGTTCTTTTAAAAACGCGTTGCGCGCCTTTATTATCTTCGCCGCCTGCTCGCAGAGCTGCCTGTCCCATACGGGCAGAGTTTCTAAAATGAGCGCCCTGTCGGAATTTTTTAAAAGATTGTTGCGCTGCGCCAGAATTTTATTATACCGCGCAAGCGCGTAAAAATATGTTTTCGACATCTGCGACAGCGAAATGTTTAAAAATCTGCGTCTGTCTTCCGGCGATTCCTGCACCAGTTTCAGTTCCGACGGATTAAAGAAAACGCTGTGAATATTGCCGAGCAGTTCGCCGATCTTCATGACCTGCATTCCGTTTACGAAAACGTTTTTTCTTTCGGTACGGTTAAACTCTATTTTTACCGACACCGAGCCGTAAGCCGACCGGGCCTCCCCCGCGACGGCAGCTTTTTCGCCGCCGTCTTTTATCACCTGCCTGTCTCTGCCCGCGCGAGGAGAGTATCCCGTGCACAGAAAAAAAACCGCTTCCGCCGCGTTGGTTTTGCCCTGTGCGTTGGCGCCGGTAAGAATGTTTATTCCCTTTTCAAACTCGAAAACTTCATGCGAATAATTCCTGAAATTTTCAAGCGAAAGCCTTTCTATATACATATGCCCGCAAAAAATGTTTTAAAAAACCGCTTTATTGACTTTATTTTATTTTAAAATTATTATATAATGTTTTTTACTCAAAAGCAACTAAACGAAAGGAAAAGAAAAAATGGAAGGTTACGAGATTTTATGGAAAACCGTCCTGCCGGAATTAGAAAAAACGGTCAGTTCGATTTTTTACGATACGTACATAACGCAGATTTTTCCCGTAGATATAAAGGGCGGCAGGATAATTCTTTGCACCCAGAGCAAACTTATTGCGGAAACTATTCAGGACCGCACCGGCGACAGAATACGCAAAGCGCTTACCGCCTGCAATTCCGAGATCACCGATTTTGAAATAACGGTAGCTCAAAGCAAAGAAGACTATATGCGGAAATACGGCTCCGCCGACGGCGACGACGATTCTTTCGAAAATCACGGTTCTCCCGTCAACCCCAAGTTTACCTTCGAATCTTTCGTTGTCGGCTCATCCAACGAACTCATATACGCCGCCGCCAAAGCGGTAGCGGAAATGCCGGGCGATTCCTATAATCCGCTGTTCATTTACGGCGGCACGGGCCTCGGAAAAACGCATATACTTATGGCAATCGCCAATTACGTAAGGCTGCACCACCCTTCGCTGAACGTCCTTTACGCCACCTGCGAGCAGTTTACCAATCAACTGATAGAAAGCATAAGCAAAGGCAAAGGCACCGGGGCGGACTTTCGCAAAAAATACCGCAACGTAGACGTGCTTTTAATAGACGACGTGCAGTTTCTTGCCAAAAAACAGGGTATTCAGACGGAATTTTTCCATACTTTCAACGAACTTGTCATGCAGAACAAGCAAGTAGTTCTGACATGCGACCGTCCCCCCAAAGAAATAGAAGTTCTGGAAGACCGTCTGAGAACGCGTTTCGAAGGCGGACTTTTGGTCGACGTTCAGACCCCCGATCTCGAAACAAGAATTGCAATTCTGCGCCGCAAAGCGGAAGAAAAAAAATGCCTTATAGACATAAAAGTGCTTACATATATCGCCGAACTCGGCGACAGCGATATCCGTTCGCTTATCGGAAAACTTACCAAGGTGATATTCGCAAGCAAACTTCATGAAAAGCCCATCACCACGGAACTTGTAGACGAAGCGCTCAAAGAATCGGCGGGCGAAGCGCAGGAGCAACTGCAGGCGGACGATATAATAAATTGCGTGGCGGATTTTTTCAAGATTTCAAGGTCCGATATGCTCGGTAAAAAGAAAAACAAAGAATTTGCCGAACCGCGGCAGATATGCATGTATCTCATAACCGACATGATGAGCATTCCTCTCGTCGCGGTAGGCAGCAAGATGGGCGGCAGAGACCACGCCACGGTGATTTACTCCCGCGACAAGATATCGGAACAGATGAAATCCGACAAAAAGCTCGCCGTCGCCATAAACGACATAAAAAATATGCTGCTTAAAAAATAAGCGGGAATAAATAAATATGAACTGCTATACCGAAGGAAAATTCGACGCCGTCGTCATCGGCGCGGGTCACGCCGGCGCGGAAGCCGCGCTCGCCCTCGCACGGACGGGTTTTAAAACGGCGATGCTGACGCTCAATCTCGACAGCATCGTCTTTTTGGCGTGTAATCCGTCCATCGGCGGAACCGCAAAGGGGCAGATAGTGCGCGAGATAGACGCCCTCGGAGGGCAGATGGGCATCAATGCCGACAATTCGCTTTTGCAGATAAGAATGCTTAACCGCGGCAAGGGCGCGGCTGTGCAGTCGCTGCGCGGTCAAACGGATAAAAACGTCTACCACGCCTTGATGAAAAAAACGCTTGAAAACACTGAAAATCTGCACATAATCCAAGGCGAAGCGGTGGAAATTCTCACCGACGGCAGCCGCGTTACGGGCGTAAAGACGGCTTTCGGCGGCATTCTTTACTGCGACGCGGCCGTGCTTGCCACGGGCGTATACCTAAACGGCAGCGTCATTGCCGGCGAGTGGCGGCGTTCATCGGGCCCCAACGGTTTTTCTCCCGCCAACGCGCTGACGGCAAACCTTATGGATCTCGGGTTTTCCGTGCGCCGTTTCAAGACGGGCACCCCCGCGAGAATAGACGGGCGCACCGTCGATTTCGGTAAACTGGAAATTCAGCAGGGCGAAAACGACGTTTACCCTTTCAGTTTCATGACCGACGCATTGCCCCAAAAACAGACGCCCTGCTATCTGACTTACACCAATGAAAGAACGCACGAGATAATCCGCAAAAATCTCCACCGCTCTCCCCTTTATTCGGGAAAGATCAAAGGCACGGGCCCGAGATACTGCCCGTCGATAGAGGACAAAGTAGTCAGATTTGCCGATAAAGAACGGCATCAATTGTTTTTAGAACCCGAAGGGGCCGACACCAACGAAATTTACGTACAGGGCATGAGTTCGTCTCTTCCCCACGACGTGCAGAAAGAAATGTACCGCACGGTCAGAGGCCTCGAACACTGCGAAATAATGCGCTATGCGTATGCCATCGAATATGACTGCATAGATTCTCTCGACCTGTACCCTTCGCTCGAATACAAGCGCATCAGAGGGTTGTTTTCGGCGGGTCAGATCAACGGCACAAGCGGCTATGAAGAAGCCGCCGCGCAGGGACTTATGGCCGGCCTCAACGCTTCGCTTATGCTGCGCGGAAAACCGCCGCTTGTTCTCGGAAGAGACGAAGCGTATATCGGCGTTCTGATAGACGACCTCGTCACCAAAGGCACCGACGAGCCTTACCGCATGATGACTTCGCGTGCGGAATACAGAATTTTTCTCAGGCAGGACAACCCCGACATGCGGCTGACAGAAAAAGGCCGCGCGGCGGAACTGGTAAAAGACGACCGCTACGAAAGATTTTGCGAACGCAAGGCGCAATTCGGAAAAGCCGCCGCGGAAATGGAAAAAATCTATAAACCCGACGCGGTTTTTCCCATCCTTTCAAAATACGGTTTCGAAAAACCGAACGGCGGCGTATCCCCCGCGGATTTAGTGCGCCGCGGCATTCCGCTGAAAGAAATAGCTCAGACGCTCGGCGGATTCGACGGCGTGAAAAGCGAAGTGCTCTCGAGCGTCGAACTCGACGCAAAATATTCGGGATACCTGCAAAAAGGGCTCGAACAGATTGAAAAATTCAAAAAACTCGAAGAAAAACTTCTGCCGGATAACATCGACTATCTTTCCATAAAAGGGCTGCGCCTGGAAGCGCGCCAGAAACTCGATAAAATCCGTCCGCAAAATCTGGGACAGGCAAGCAGAATCTCCGGCGTTTCCCCTGCCGATATAACCGTTCTTATGGTCTATCTTAAAAAATAACGCGGGCTTTTTGCCTTGAAATCGGTTTAAAAATCCGACGGTTAACGCAATGGCTGTAACCTCGGAAAATTAAAAAACACTCTGACATCGCGCGGCTGTAACTGACCGAACGGCAAGCGGTTAATAAACCCGAACATCTTGCAAACGTCTGTTAAATCGGAAAGTATTTGCATTAAACGGAAATTAACGGAATCAGAACATCAATTCCGTAAATTTAAAAAACATCGGAGCATACATATCCTTGCATATAAAATAATATTTGAAATACTTCACGGCGTTTAAGGAATGCTCTCATGACTAAACAGCGCGAACGGCAGCCGCAAAAAAAGAATTCATCCGCATTTTTCTTGTCTTTAATTAAATTCCGCAGCGATAAATCCTGCAAAAACCGCGCAATTTAAAAAATTTAATTAAAATCGCGTCAAAACGCTTTACTTCTTTAATGTAATAAAGTATAATATCATTCGTAACTTTTGCTTTACTGTGGTAAAGCGTTAAAGAATAAAAAACAAAAAACTTTTCAGGAGATATTTTTATGAAAAAACTTATAACGTTTCTTTTGACCGCGGTCTTGGCCGTTTCGGTATGCTTCGGGCTCACCGCCTGCGGTGCCACGGAAATAGGCACGGGCGACGGCAAACTCATTATCGGCTATACCGTTTATCCCCCCATGAATTACACCGACGAAAACAACGAATTCGTAGGATTCGATACCGAGCTTGCAAAAGCAGTCTGCGAAATGTTGCAAGTCGAATACGAATTCAAAGAAATCAACTGGAACAACAAAGTTACCGCTTTGGATTCAAAAGAAATCGACGTAGTTTGGAACGGAATGACTATAAACGACGAACTTAAACAGGCTATGAGCATAACTTCGCCCTACCTTGAAAACAAACAGGTTATCGTCTGCAAAACGGAAGACGCCGCTCTGTTTTCCGCCGACGCGCCCAAAAAAGGACTTGACAGAGAAAATCTTGAAATTCTTGCCGAAACCAGTTCCGCAGGAGATCAAACTATAACCGATCTCGGACTCGAATTCACGAAAGTCAACGCGCAGAAAGACGTTCTTATAGAAATAAAGAGTGGCACAAATAAAGTTGCCGTAATAGACAAACTCATGGCGGACGTTCTTGTCGGACCCGACAGCGCCAACCCCGATCTCACTTACGTAGACGTGGATTTTCCTGTCGAATATTTCGGAATAGGTTTCAGAAAAACCGACACGGCAACCATGCTCGCGGTGGAAAAAGCCATCGAGCTGCTCAAAGAAAATAACACTTTCGACACTTTGCTTGCAAAATATTTCGGTTAATCAGCCTGATTTTACAAGGGAAATTTATCATGGATTTCGTGTCGGTGACATTAAAGCTGTTGGAAGGTTTTCTGACAACATGCGAAATATTTTTTCTGACATTAGTCTCAGCTATTCCGCTGGGGCTTTTGGTCGTTTTCGGTTCTACATCCAAATTCAAACCGCTGAAAATATTGATTAGAGGAATAGTTTGGGTAATCAGGGGAACGCCGCTGATGTTGCAGGTAATAATAATTTATTACGGACCGGGCCTTATGTTCGACTTGCCTCTCCTTCCAAGGCTCATAGCGGTGTACGTTGCGTTTACCATAAACTACGCCTGCTACTTTTCCGAAATATACCGTTCGGGAATAGAGAGCGTCAGCAAAGGTCAATACGAAGCGGGACAAGTTCTCGGAATGACGAAATGGCAGGTTTTTACCCGCATAACTTTGATGCAGGTAATCAAAATCATAGTCCCCCCGATGGGAAACGAAATTATAACTTTGGTAAAAGACACTTCTCTCGCAAGGGTAATTATGGTCGCGGAAATTCTCAAATATGCGGAAGAATTCACGTCATACGGACTTATCTGGCCGCTTTTCTATACCGGTGTTTTCTATCTCGTTTTTGTGGGAATTCTGACGCTGATTTTCGGCAAAATAGAGAAGAAACTATCTTATTATAAAGTGTAATGAAATATGGCTTATCTCAACATAGAAAAACTATATAAAAAATTCGATAAGACAGAAGTTTTGAAAGGCATAGATCTGAGCGCCGAAAAAGGCGAAGTGATCTCGATCATCGGTTCTTCCGGAAGCGGAAAAACCACTCTTTTGAGGTGCATAAATTTTCTGGAAACGCCCGACGGCGGTAAAATGACGCTGGACGGAGAAACCCTTCTCGACTGCTCTTTGAAAAAACGCGACGGAGAAAACGTCCTTCGCGAAAAAAGATTGAATTTCGGACTGGTCTTTCAGTCTTTCAATCTTTTCCCGCAGTACAACGTGTTAAAAAACGTCACGCTGGCCCCCGCGCTTTTGCTTAATACTCAGCTTAAAGAAATGAAAAACGAGTTAAAAGCGCTGAAAAAAAACCAAACCGTTGCCGAGAGATATAAAAAATTAAAAGCGCAGTCGAAAAAATTCATCGAAGAAAAAAAAGCCGATCTCGAAAGACAAAAAAACGACAAAAAAATAACCGCAAAAAACATGAGAGCCGCGCTGTCGCAACTAAAAAAACAGCAGAAAAATGAGGTTTTGCAGCCGGGACTTATAAAAATCAAAGAAGAAATAACCGCTTTGAAAAGCGAAGGAAAAATTTTAACCTCCTCTTCAATAAAAGCGAAGCTGAATCAGTTTAAAAAGACAAAAAAGGAAGAAATTTTAAATGACGCCCGCGAAATATTGGAAAAAACGGGTCTCAGCGATAAAATCGACAGTTATCCGTGTCATCTTTCCGGCGGTCAGCAGCAGAGAGTTGCCATCGCCCGCGCGCTTGCGTTAAAACCCAAGGTGCTTTGTTTCGACGAGCCTACAAGCGCTCTCGACCCCGAACTTACGGGCGAAGTTTTAAAAGTCATCCGCTCTTTGAAAAATCAGGACCGCACCATGATAATAGTCACTCACGAAATGGGCTTTGCTAAAAACGTTTCCGATAAAGTTGTTTTTATGGCGGACGGCAAAGTGGAAGAGGCGGGTTGTCCGAAAGAACTTTTCGAAAATCCCAGATCCGAAAAACTTAAAACCTTTCTATCGGCAGTCAATAATAAAGAAAACGGGCAGTGATTTTTTTCCGCCTGTTTAAAACAGGAGCTGTTTTTTTCGAATACGGTTTTCTTTATCGAAGAAATTTTACGGTTAAAAATTTTTTATCGTCAACCTCCGTTTACGCTGCTAAGCGTAAACGGAGGTTGGTTATTTTGGTATTATATGATTTTTGGTTATTATATGATTTTAAGTTGGTATTATATGATTTTAAAATGACGGTTTTAACAGACCTTTAATCTCCGTAGGCGGAAATTTTATTTAAAAGCGCGTTTTGCCGAGTAATTTTTTCTCGCGCCAAAACCGACGCGGCGGCAAATTCACGAAAAAAGTTTTTCCCGTTATTCAGCGGCGTTTCTTTTTGAATTTTTCGGATTTTTCCCCTGCTTTAAACTCACTTTTCTTCCGGCGATAAAACCGCCGTATTTCAAGCGGAAAAAGAAATTTTCAATTCCGTATAGCGCCAATCTGAGACCCGCTTTGAATTTTCTGAATCCGTAACCCACTCTCACAAAACTGTCGTAATGGGTGTTTTCGGCTTTAATAAGCCAGGCATAATCTTCCTTGGAAGGCGTCAGCATCATGCGGTAATTCGCCCGCATGACGGTGTTTTCGAGCTGCGAAAAATATTCGTAACATTCAAGAGCGCACAGTTTTTCAAACTTACCCGCAATCATGTTCTGCATAGGTTCTATAGTCTCTTCAAATATTTTGCCGCTGTCGGGTTCGTCGCCGAATAAAACAGCAAAACCGTCTCCGTCGGGAGCGTAACTGCTGACATGCGGATGATCGGCGCGGCATATCTGTTCGTAAAATGCCATGTGATGATGGAAAAACAAACTTCCGTTATATTTTTTGCTTTTCGCGGAATATAAAAGGCCGGTTTTTTCCGCCATATCTATAGGCGTTTTGTCTCGCGCGCCGAGATAATAGCCGTGCAGAGAATATTCTCCGCCGATATATTTTTTTATATAATCCTGTATCGTGCCTGCCCAGCCTATATCGACGACCGTCATTCCGCTGCTTTTGAAATCTATTCCGAAAGAATTCAAATATTTTTTGAAGCCTTCCTTTGCAGCGGTTCTCTTTTTTTCGTACAGCTCTTTAAAATATTCATTCGAAATCAATTCACGAAAAACCTTCGACTTTGAAAAATCGGTGTGGTTTCTGTCAAAGTTTTCATTGATCTGAGCCTTTAAAACATTTTTTTCGCTTTCGGTAAAATTGAGAGTGGAAAGCACCTTATCGGCGGAAATCAAAAACACGCCGTTTATTATTTTTTCGAAGTCTTCCTGCGGAAGCGGTTTTAAAGCCGCAACGGACGCGCTGTTTCTGGAAACGTAAAAATAGCGGCTTTTTATGCTTCCGTCCCCTTTTTTTTCGTTATAAATATCGAAAAGTCTTTTTAAAAACTGTCCTTCGCGGGAGCAGAAAAGAACGTCTTTTACGCCGTTGCTTTTCAATTCTTTGTAAAGTCTGTCAGTAAAAAGATACAGCGGAAAAGCAAAATTAGAGAACGAGTAACGGGAATTTTCACCGTATATTTCTTTCGTTTTCAATGCGTTTGCGCCGTATTTTATTCTGTATTTCAAATCTTTAATCGGTTTAAGCTCGAGTGCCGGCACGATTTCCGCACGGATCCCTTTACGGCGCGCGTTTTTCACGTCCGACCGCATACTGTCGCCGTACATGACGGCTTCGGATGCGGAAACGCCTGTTTTTTGCAAAGCGGCAATGTAAAGCGCTCCGGTGCGTTTTGATTTTTTATAATCCGCAGACACGAAAACATCTTTGAACATATCTGCCAAGCCCAGCAGTTCCAGCCATTTTTCAAAGAACTTTTTCCCGCAATAAAAATCCGATATAATGATTATATCGGAGCCGCTTTGAAAAGCGGCTCTCAATTTTTCCGCGTGTTTTTCGTTGATTGAAAAACTTTCGAATTCGGCGCGGATATATAAATTTTCCGCATCGGCAAAGAATTTTTCGCGGCCGCATATAGCCGCTCCTTTCAGTTTTTCAAAAACGCCGGCCATTATCTCGGAAAAAGAGTATTCCGCTTCCCCGCTTTTACAAAAACTTTTGACGGCAAGCGCGTTTTTGGTTTTAATAAAAGTTTTATATATCGCCGCCGGCTCTATAGAATATTTTTCTCCGAGAAGAACGGAAAAATCGAAAATAACTTCTTCTGGAGACTTATTTCTCTTTACCAGCGTATTGAAAAAGTCAGTAAATATTGTCTTTTCAAAAACAGCGTCATTTTTCATCTCTATACCTGTCGGATTAAATTTCTATTACTTTAACGCCGTTTTTTTCGGCGTACTTGACGGTACCGTGCGTTCCGCCGAAATCCCGCCGCCTGTAAGCTACCAGAACCGAAGCGTTATCCACCATGAAACGGTTGCGCTTTTGCATGCATCCGCTTGTATAACCCGGACTTACGATTATTTTCCCGTCGGCTTCGGAAAGCATGCGGCTGTATTCTTTCTTCTGACATTCGGAAAATTTATCCGCCTGTTCGGGACAGGGAATACAGGCTATGATTTTTAAAGGAACCTTACTTCTAAACTCTTCGAGTATTTTAAAACACTCCGTATCGAATCCAAGGGCCATGCCTACCAAAAAAGTATCGTATCCGCCGCTTATCAATCCTTCTAAAACAGCTTTTAAAGACGCCGCGTCGAAACCGTCTCCCAAAATCCTGTGCCCCGTCACCGCGCAAGTGCGGGCTCTGTTAATAAAATATTCGTTCACAGCGGATTTTTTCGCTCCTTTCCCATTCCTCGCGGATATTTCTTATCGGTAGGCGCTGTTTTTTCCACGCAAACAACGCATCTTCTGGCCCCGTCCAGCAAATAACTATAAACATCCGAACATTTTCCGCCGAGAATTCCGAAAGCGCGTTCCGATTCGTTTATTTCTTCTTTCGCTTCCCCTTTATACGCTATAAACCGCCCGCCGACTTTAACAAGCGGCATACAATATTCCGAAAGAGAGTTCAGCCGTGCCACCGCGCGCGCCGTACAGTTATCGAACTTTTCTCTCAGCAATTCTTTCCCGAGTTCTTCCGCCCTTCCGTTTATAACACGGACGCCGGACAATTTCAAGTCTTTTATGACGGTTTTTAAAAAATCGCATTTCTTACCAGTAGACTCTATCAGCGTGACTTCAAGACCGTCTCTGTAAATTTTCAGCGGCAGCGCGGGAAAACCTCCCCCCGAACCGACGTCGGCCAACGTCCGCCCTGTAAGAAATCTCTCTCCGGCAAGACTGTCTATAAAATGTTTTATATAGACTTCCCGCTTTTCGGTAATCGCCGTGATATTGAACCTTTCGTTGTAAAAAACAAGCAGTTCGAAATATCTTTCAAACATTTGCGCCTGCGAAGGCGTTATATCGTATCCGTAATCTCTGAATAAACCGACCATAAGAAGATTATATCATAAATTATTTCAATTAACAATCAAAAAAGTTATCAACCCGAACTTTTCAACATTGTAAATAACAATGTAAATATTTTCATAAAAAATTATCTTTCCGAAAAATAGTTTACGTAAGTTTAAAATTAATTTTAAAGCTTATCAACACCCTAAAAAGGTTTTCTACTTTATTTCAACGTCTTATCAACGCAGGTTTCAACAATAAAAAGATAAATTATCGCCGAATGATTACAGCCTTATCAACAAATTCAACAAACATACTACTAATACTTCTTTAATTTAAATTTTAAAAATAACAATAAAAACAAACACGGGATAAATCTTGCGACAGTGAAAAACGCAAAACAAAAAAATATCTATAAATCGGCAAAAGCCTTGATTTTTGAGTTGATATAATATATAATGGTTAAGTAAAAGACAGCTTATTTATTGACAGGAGAAAATAGTTTATGAAATTGATATGCGACGGTCTCGATCTTTCGGACGCGGTGTTAAAAGTAAGCAAGGCTCTGAGCACAAAATCGGCAAATCCCGTGCTTGAAGGAATTAAAATAACGGCTCGGGGAGACAGTCTTTCTCTTCTCGCAACCGATATGGAACTGACGATAGAAAAACGCATCAAAGCCGACGTCATGATGGAAGGCGAAACGGTCGTCGTGGGGAAATATTTTGTGGATTTTGCAAAAAAACTCGAAAACGAACAGGTCGAGCTTTGCCGTCTTGACGACGGGCAGCTGCAGATAAAATATTCCGATTCAGAGAGTGAATTGCAGGTTTTTCCCGTCGAAAACTATCCGAAGATAGAAAAGGAAAAAGACGGAAATTATTTCGAGCTTTCGCAGGAAGATTTTAAAAAAATCGTCGAAAGGACCGTGTTTTCATGTTCGGGAGACGATTCGCGCCCTATATTGAAAGGCTGTCTGTTTGAAATTTCCGGCGGAAATCTCACGGCTGTGGCTCTTGACGGGTTCAGGATGGCAGTCGTAAAAAAACAAGTTTCCGCAAGCGGAGATTTTAAAGCCATAATTCCCGCAAGAACCTTAAATGAAATAACGAGGATTCTCGACAAGGACGACGGCAATATAAAGGTTATTCTGCAAAAAAACACGCTTTTGGTTGAAGTTGAAGGAACAACGCTTATTTCCCGCCTTATCGAGGGAGAGTTTGTAAAATACAACCATATTCTTCCCTCTTCGTTCGCCAATTTCGTGACCGTAGGAAGAGAACAGTTTACGAACAGCATAGAGAGAGCTTCCATCGTTGCAAGGAACGACAGATATAATATAGTCAAATTAGACATCAAAGAAAACGTAATGACGGTTTCTTCCAGATCAGAAGTGGGAACGGTCAACGAAAACGTGACCGTTTCGCTTGAAGGAAAGGATCTGACTATCGCTTTCAACGGAAAATATCTTTTGGACTTTTTGAAAATAAGCGGGGACGAGTTTATAAAATTGAAACTCAATTCCCCCATCGATCCCTGTATAATAGAGCCGGCGTCGGACAGCGAGTTTTCCTATTTAGTGCTTCCTGTGAGAATAAACGCTTAATTTAATTGACAAAACCGGTTAAAATCTATACAATATAAAGGCTATCGATTTAATAAAACAAAATCATACTTTTTCAAGGAGAAAATAAATGAAACAGACGTATCAGCCCAAGAAAAGACAGAGAAGCAAAGTTCACGGATTCAGACAGAGAATGAAAACGCGTTCGGGCAAAAATGTTTTAAAGCGCAGACGCAACAAAGGGCGTCATAAAATTTCCGCATAAACAAGGTTTAAGGGTTTGGATTACAGGTTAAAAAAAGAAAAAGATTTCAATCTGGTTTTCAAGAAGGGAAGAAAACTTTATTCTTCCCGCCTGACGCTTGTTTATATGGAAGCGAAGTGTTTGAAAGCCGGCTATGCCGTCGGAAAAAAACACGGAGGAAGCGTCGCAAGAAACAGGATAAAAAGAATTTTAAGGGAATCTTTCAGAAGTTTTACTCCCGTTTTAAAGCAAAACTTCTTTTTTGTTTTTATACCTAAACCCGGTGTCGAGTACGATTTTCACAAAATAAAAAGGGATATGGAATATCTTTTTAAAACAGGCGGTTTTTTGAAAGAAGTTAAATAATGCTGAAATTTTTAAGCGTCAAAGCGATAAGGTTTTATCAGAAATATCTTTCCAAAGGCACTTGTATGTATATTCCCACTTGCTCGGAATATATGCTTGAGGCCATACTTAAACACGGCTTTTTCAAGGGTTTTGTGCTGGGCGTTTTCAGAATTCTGCGCTGCACTCCCTGGTGTAAGGGAGGGTTTGACAAAGTTCCCGATAAAAAAAGCGTAGTTAAATGGGTATATTGAAAATATGATAAGTTTGATTGATTTCGCCGTTCCCGTGACCGGAAATTTTCTGGTCGACATTATAAAATGGCTGATTGATATAAGTTCTTCGATCGCGCTCGGTATAGTTCTTTTTACCGTGCTTTTAAAATTGATAACGCTGCCGTTCGACTTTTTTTCGAGAGCATCCATGCGTAAAAACTCTCTTAAAATGGAACAGATGCGTCCCGAGCTCGAAAAATTGCAGAAGCAGTATGCAAACGATAAAGCTCTTTATAATCAGAAAATGATGGCTCTTTATAAAAAGAACGGATATTCAATGTTCGGAGCATGTCTTCCGACCATCATTACTCTGGTTATTTTTATAGTTGCCATAAACGCGTACAGCAACTTTGCTCTCTATCAGGACAGGCAGTATTTTTACGATATGAGCAAGGCCTATAACAATGCCGTTTTTGCGGGCCTTGAAATAGATCACGGCGAAAACGCCTATATCACCTATTCCGAAGACAATAATTCGCTTATAATAGAAGATGAAAAACTGTTGCTGTGCGCTGAAAACGGTGACGGAGTTTATGCGACAGACCAAAACGGTTTTGTCGTTGTTCCCGCAAAAAATTCCGACGGAACCGATTTCAACATACTCGTCAAAAAAGACACGAGAAATATAGACGGCGGAGTTACGCAGAATTTTTACCGCTTGAGAACCGAAAACGGTTATGTCGAATATACGCGCGTTTACAGTTTCGATGAAGGCGAATTGGTATTCAGCACCGCGCAATATGAAATATACGGCGAAAATTTAAAAAATGAAGATGCCGTAAAAAAACTGGCGAATAAATCCAATAACTACCTCAAAAACGAGGCGGGCAAGTATTTTTACGAACTTGAAGACACTTCGGACGAAGCAGCCGCGGATTTTATAGAAGATATCTGCGAAACGGTTTCCGCAAATAAGTTCAGAGAAGAAAACGTCAGATTCTTATGGGTAAAAAACATCTGGGTGACGGACAGCCCCATGGCTCACCCCGTGGAAGGAAACTACGACGCCAAGGATCAGGCTTTTAAAAACAGCGTCAGCAAAGACGGATATGACCACCTGATTGCAAAACTCACGGAGGAACAGACTTCGGCGAACGGATATTTCATTCTTGCCATACTGACGGCCGGAATATCCTTTCTGACGCAGTTCGTGATGTCGAAAAGTCAGAAAGCGCAGATGGAATTGCAAACCGTTGACGGACAAGGCGCGAAAACGCAGAAAATGATGATGTGGATAATGCCGATCATGATGGCTGTTTTTGCGTTTATGTATACCGCGGCGTTTTCTATATACATGATTTTAAGTTCGGTAATAAGCATTCTGACGACGCTCGGCATAAACTGGATTGTTGACAGAAAATATAAGAAAAACGACTCTGACGACAACGAAATTGTCAGAGGCAGAGTTTATATTCCCAAAGAGGACGAAAACGAAGGGAAAGAGAAAAATAAGAATAAAGAGGAAAAAGAACAGCCCGGCGATTTTATAACGGGCGAAAATTCCAAAAAACACATCAGAGGCAGACTCAAATAGAAAAAAAGCGCTATGGGCGCACGGAGGTTAGTTTTATGCAGTTTACAGGTAAAACGGTTGAAGAGGCCGTCGCAGCGGGATTGAAAGAACTGGGATTGAATGAAAGCGATGCGGAAGTGACGGTTGTGGAAGAACCGGTCAAGGGGCTTTTCGGAAAACTTAAAGGCAAAGCTGTGGTTGAAATTGAAAAAAAAGTTACGGGGATCGACAGAGCGGTCGAATTTGTAAAAAATCTTTTGGAAATGTTAAAGATCGACGCACAGATAGAGTTCAGCGACGAAGGCGAAAACCCCGTCATAACGCTGGTTTCGGATTCTTCTTCATCGGTGATAGGTTATCGCGGCGAAGTTCTCGACTCCATTCAGACGCTTGCCGGCGCGGTTGCCAACATCGGAAGCAAGTCTTACAAAAAAGTGGTGGTCGACTGTGAAAATTACAGATCCAGACGCGAAGATACGCTCATCAAACTTGCCCATAAACTCGAAAGCAAGGCTGCCGATATGAGAAGAGAAGTTATTTTGGAGCCGATGAGTCCGTTTGAAAGAAGAATCATCCATACCGCGCTCTCCGACAGTCTGACGGTAACTACAAGAAGCGACGGTAAAGAGCCGAACCGCTATGTAGTCATTGTCCCCTATGACAAAGATCAGTTCAGCAAACCTTACAACGCCGGAAGAAACAGTCAGCAGGGCGGAAGAAAATACGGCGCCCGTAAAGACAGGTCGGGGCGCGGAGACAGATATAAAAGCCGCGGCAGGAATTTCAGAGATAACAGAAACAGATCCGACCGCAGTGCTTCGGGAGAAAAAAGAAAGTCCTCTTCGGGATTCGGAACGTATCTCGGCAACAGTTTCAAGGATTTTTGATAATAAATGCAAAAAAGGACTTTTCACAGTCCTTTTTGTTTTTTTATCTTTCGTCTATCGCAGAAAAAAACCGTTTTCTGCCGGTGCTTTTCGGGTGAGTTAAAAATCGGGCGTTCGGCAAAAAACGGTCGGACGGCTTAAACCGCCGAAAAAATAATTATTTTCATCAGAAAGTTTCATTCGCGGAGCAAAAACAATAAACGGAAGATGTTTATTCGTTTTAACTGCGATATGGAAATTTTTTGTGCCGCATTTTTAAAACCGAAGGCGACATAAAAATAAACGGTTTATTATAATATGTAAATTTTGCAGAGTAATAAGGAGAGAAAATGAAAAAAAATTGGCTGCTTTATCTTACGGGATTTTTTTCGGGAATGTCCGTTATGGCGATAGAACTCGGCGCTTCGAGACTTCTTGCCCCCTATTTTTCATCGTCGCAGATAGTGTGGACTATCGTTATCGGAATAATAATGATAGCTATGGCGGCGGGAAACGTCATAGGCGGAAAAATGGCGGACAAGCACCCTACCCCTACCCGGCTTTTCATATGGCTGTTTGCCGCCGCTACATGGACAATGCTCATTCCCCTCTTCGGAAAGTTCGTTATTTCGGGAGTGGCTCTGGTACTTGCGATGTTCGTAACGAGCAATTATCTGGTCTGGGCGGCGCTTTTTTCCTGTATTCTGGTTTTTGCTTTTCCCCTGCTCGTTCTGGGGATGATAACCCCTAATCTCGTCAAATACGCAGTGAAAGACCTTGCCGAAAACGGCAAAACGGTCGGCGCCATCGAAGCTGCAAATACCGTCGGGAGCATTATAGGCACGTTTCTTCCGACTTTCGTCACCATTCCGTTTATAGGAACTTCGTTGACGTTTGTGGTCTTTGCAAGCGTGCTGTACGTTATTTGTCTGACGTATTTCATTGTAAAAAAGAAATTTATGGTGAGAACCGTCATTACAGCCGTGCTCGCGCTTGCCGTGGGCATAGTTTCCAACGGCATAGGCATAGCCTATTGGCAGAACAATATTCTGTATGAAGGCGAATCGGTATACAATTATCTGCGCGTGGAAGAAACGGAAGACTCTGTTATTTTATCTACAAACGTGCTGTTCGGGGTGCAGTCGGTCAAGATGAAAGACCATTCGCTTACGGGCATGTATTACGACTATGCCCTTGCGGCTCCGGTGATGGCGGGCGCGAAAGAAGATTTAAGCGTGCTTATCTTAGGGCTCGGTACGGGAACTTTTGCTACGCAGTGCGTAGAATATTTCGGAATAGAAGATATTACTGGCGTGGAGATAGACGGAAAAATCATCGATCTTGCACGCGAATATTTTTCGCTTCCCCCTTCGGTGAACGCCGTGGAAGGCGACGGGAGAGCGTATCTTACTTATACCGACAAAAAACACGACGTCATCATGGTCGATGCTTATCAGGACATTACTATTCCCTTTCAGATGTCGTCAAAAGAATTTTTTGCGCTGGTAAAAGAACATCTGACCGACTGCGGCGTTATGGTCTTGAATATGAATATGCGCGCCAACGCGGAAGGCGGCATAAACCAATATATATCGGACACCGTGAAAAGCGAATTTTCTTCCGTATACACTGCGGCGACTTCGGCTTCGGGAAACGTTGAACTGTTTGCGTCGGACAATTTTGACTGCAAACAGAAACTCAAAGAAAATACGGCTGCCGTCGGAAATGCGACCGTGCGCGGATTTATGTCTAACGTTTTGGATAAATTACAGGAAGAAACGGGCGGAGACTATATTCTTACCGACGACAAAGCGCCCGTAGAGCTGCTCGGGATGAGAGTTCTCGACAACATGATAGTGTCGGAACTCGATTATTATAAAAAGAAGTTTTCCGGAATGAGCCTGAAAGAACTTATAGAATTGCTTTTCAGCGGTCAGCTTTTTAATTAAGTATGTCCGATAAATTGAGGTAAGAAAACGGTTTCAGGTCTGCTACGCATAGACCGTCCCGAAAACGTTTGCACGCGGAGCGGCGCTTTTCATCGCGGTTTTTTAGGAAATTGAAAAGCCGTAACCGTCATAGAGGCGGCAGGCGCATATCTCGGCTGCTGCTTTCTAAGTTGTAGGGACTGCTCGGGAAACAGCCGTTTATCGGATTTACCCTTATATCTGACCGTATTTGTAGCTTTAACGAAATTTATGACCGAATTGACGTTTAAGTGCGCGACAGAGAATAAAGGAGAAGAAAGATCATGATATTGAATACCGGCGCGAGGACGGATACCGTTCAGTATTATTCCGATTGGCTGCTGAACAGATTTTCCGAAGGATATGTTCTGACCCGTAATCCTTTGTTTCCCGATAACGTGACGAGATACGATTTATCTCCCGAAAAAATCGACTGCGTGCTTTTCTGTTCTAAAAATTACGCACCCGTTTTACCGAGACTGTATGAAATAACCGATAAATACAGAACTTATTTTCATTATACCATAACTGCTTACGGTAAGGACGTCGAGCCCGGCGTTCCTTCAGTCGAAGAAAGCATTGCCACGCTTAAAAAACTGTGTGCCGCCGTCGGAAAAAACAAAATTGCCTGGCGCTACGATCCCGTTCTTCTCACCGAAAAATATACCGTTCGTACGCATATAGAGACGTTTTCGCGCATGGCGGAAGAACTTGCGCCTTTTATAGACAGATGCATATTCAGTTTCGTGGAGACTTATAAAAAACTGCGGACGAATATGCCAGAGCTTATTCCCCTTACCGAAAAAGACAAAAGAGAAATCGCGGAAGCGTTGGGAAAGACGGCAAAAGACAACGGCATTTATCTTCAAACCTGCGGCACCGACGAAAGGTATGCGCAGTTCGGAATACATTCTTCGGGCTGTGCCACGGCGGAAATTCTGGGAAAAGCAAACGGCTGCGAGTTCAGAAATTTAAAGCATAAAGGGCTGAGAAAAGGCTGTCATTGCATAGAAAGCCGCGATATCGGCGCTTACGATTCCTGTCTCAACGGCTGCAAATACTGTTACGCGAATAAAAGCCCCGAAACAGCGGCGGCAAATTATAAATACCATGATCCGCAGTCTCCGCTTCTGCTCGGAAGCCTTAAAAGCACCGACAGGGTTACGGCAGGCGAACAGCGGTCGCTGTTGAAATCAAAAGCCGTGCAGCCCGATTTTTTCGGGGGCGGACTTTTTTCGGATCCGAACTGAAATTTCAGCGGATATATTCCGTGCTATAAGCAAAATAAACGGAAAAATTTTTTAAAAGATGAATTTACAAAGGAGTATTTATGCCCGAACTGCCCGAAGTTGAAACCGTGCGGAGGGTTCTTGAACCGCACTTACTTAAAAAGACAATTACAGGAGTGCAAATACATAACGCGCAGGTCATTGCCGCACCCTCTCCCGAAAAATTTGCAGAAGATGTGTTTGGACAGAAGATTGCCGCCTTTACGCGGCGAGGAAAATTTTTACGGCTGATGTTTGACAGCGGCGATTATTTAACGATACATCTGCGCATGACGGGCGGCCTGACAATAGAGCAGCAGCCTGTGCCGCTTGAAAAGCACACACACGTTGTTCTTTCACTCGACGACGGCAATGAGCTGCGCTATGAGGATGTGCGCCGTTTGGGAAAACTGTGGTTTGCAAGAAACGGCGAAGAAGATATAAGCGGTGTAAAAAAATTGGGAATTGAGCCGTTTGACGGAAAATTAAATGCGGCGTATCTGCGCGGCAAATGCCAAAACAGCAAAAAGCCCGTCAAGTCAATGCTGCTCGATCAGACGGTTGTGGCGGGTATAGGAAATATTTATTCGGATGAAATTTTGTTTTCCTGTTCCGTCTTGCCCGAAAGAGAATGTAGGTCGCTTACGGACAGCGAATGGGAAAAACTTACTCTGACTATTAAGGAAAGAATTTTATATTTTACCGAAAAGAACGCCGTAAGCTTCGATGAATATTCCCTTTTCAAGGGTAAAGATTACCGCAATACGCCTTATCTGCAGGTATACGGAAAAAGCGGTAAACCCTGCCCCGCATGCGGAGAGCCGTTGAAAAAAATCGTCGTCGGCGGCAGAAGTTCGGTTTTTTGCCCGCACTGTCAGAAATAAATATAAGTTGTTTAAAAACCCCCGCATTCTCCGTTAAGGGAGAATGCGGGGGTTTTGCGTAATAGTCCGATCGATCGTTTTTATATACCCAAAATATAGAATCCGTTGCGGTTTTCGCCGTGTTTCAGCCATTGCAGCAGCGTTTCGCCGTCGGCCGTTTTAATTTTTTCCGTTTTACCGATAATTTCTTTAAGCCGTTCGGGAGGATAATAATTTATTCCGTAAATATCGCACTCTCCGCTCTTTAAATTTCCGTAAATACCGTTATTGAAAATTTCTCGGTAATCGGATATAAAAGCGTCTATATCATCGACGAATACGTATAAAGAATCGTCTTTCCAAAAGTCTATCGTCTTTACGGAAACCGTTTTTTTAAGTTTTGTTCCCGCGGAAAGAGTGCAATATTGAAACTCTATAAAAGCAGATCCGCCGTACTTTCTTCTCTGTTCTGCATTTTTAAAATTTAAAAACATGAATTTTCCTATCCTGCCTGTATATCGGCATTATAGCAAATTTAAAAGCAAAAAGCAATGGCGAAAAAATTTTTCACGGAATGCAGCCGCCGAAAGCGGTTGAAAAGTAACGCGCGAATGCGGTAAAACGATAAAACGCCGCCTTAACGGCGATAAATAAAATTCAGCCGTCAGAGTAAATTAAGATTGCCTTGTCTATACCCCGTATTTTGCCATTATTTTCAGCACCGCGCCCAGACCGTCGTTGATGGTTGAAGCGTCTTCGGGAAGGCTTTCGTCGTTCTCCGCCCTGGCGACCGCGTACTGAAGGTCTTTGACCTGGCGTTTTTCACCTGTATTGAGATTGTAATATTGCAGCCTTTCTATTATATTCTTTACGTGATTGAAATCTATTTCGCAAGGTTGTTCTTTTTTTTCCTGCCGGCAGTTTATTTTCTGCACTCCTCTTGTTTCCCGTATCGGCGTTTCTTCGGCGTTGCAGACATTGCTGTCCGATAAATTACTGCCGTCACGGGAGCCGGCATATTTGATAAAATCGTTTAACCCGGGTGTTCCGGCTTGAAAATCTTTTTTACCGCTGTTTTTTATTTGGCTGTCAATGAGATCTATAAGTTTTTTTTCTGCTTTTTTCGCTTTTATTTTTCCTGCGGGGAAGAATGCGAACGGCAGGTAAAAAAAGACGCCTATCGCTGCGGTCAGCGGAAGGCAGACGGCCAGAAATCCGCTTTCGGCAAGCGCCGCCGTCTCGGCAAGCAAAAAAACCGCCGTCAGCAAAAGAAAGGCGCGCGGATATTTTCTGCTCGAGCTTTTCTGAAGCCTGTACGGAATATACAGCGCCGAAAAAGACGCCGCGATCAGCCCTGCGGCAACGAAAAATATGACGTCTGCCCCTGCAAGGGCGAAAAAGTTTTTTACCGTGCCGAGAAAATTTGCGTCCATGTAAAACCTCTGCCTAACATAATATACCGCGCGGCAGACCGAAATATCGGAGAGATTGTCGCTTTTTGTCTTATACGGTCGGTTGAGAGGGTCAGTCGATGAAAATCTGCGCACCCGTCAGCAAACTGATCACGGATTTACCGATAACTTTGATTTTTAACGCTTTTTCCGCCGCTTTTGCGTACAGTCGCAGCTGGCCGGCGTATTTTTCTTTTAATTTTTCTTCGGGGAGAGCAGAGTATTTGTAATCGAAAATTACCGCGCCGTCGTTCCCCGTTATCAGAAGATCGATGACTCCCTGAACAAGAATTTCGGCAGTGCTGTCCGTTGGGAAAAGTTCGTTTGCGGGAAGATTGACGAGAAAACTTTTTTCTTTATAAATATTCTTGCCGGAAAGATCGGCAAACGCATTTCCGTCAAGAACGCGCTGTATGCTTTTTAAATCGATCGACGAAATTTCGTCTTCGGTCATCAATCCTTTTTCTATAAAGAGCCGGCTTTCCTCTTCTGCGGAGCGGCGGGCGTCGAAGTCGTAAAGTTCCATGAATCTGTGCGCCGCAATGCCCCTTTCGCGGGCGCCGCTGTCGTTTTCAGGATAAAGTTCCGTTACGGGGTAATACTCTTTCCGCGTGCTTTCCTGCAAGGCGGTCACGCTGGTTTTCAGCGGCAGCACGGTTTCCTCTTCGAACGGATATCTGAATGAAAAAGCTTTGTCCATGATCAAAGTCAGCGTGGGATTTTTTTCGCCGACAATGACTTTTCTGACTTCCTTTGCAAAATTTATAAAATCGGCGGCGTCGCCGTCGTGAACGGTAACGGGCAGGCTTTTGGGAATATAGTCGATGAATCTGTCCGCTCCCGTGAAAACGTCGCCGCGGGAATCGTTATCGCTCTTAAAAGTCAGGTGGAGAGAATATTCCGCGCGCGTCATTGCCACGTAAAACAGCCGCAGTTCTTCTTTTAACCTGTTTTCGCGCGCGCGTTCTTTTATAAGTCCGCGGAAAGGCGTTTCGCAGACGGTCATCGTGAGGTCGTCGTAAAATTTCACGGCAAAACCGAGATCCCGATCGAACAGCACTTCTTCGCGGTCGTCTTCGGTTCTGAAACGGCGTTCCAGCCCGCAAACTATGACGACGGGAAATTCCAGCCCCTTGGATGAGTGAATGGTCATGACCTTGACGGCGTTTTCGGCTTGTCCCGCCGCGAGTTCGACGCCGCTCTCCGCAATGTTTAAAAACTCTCTGACAGACAGTTCCCTGCCGTTTTCGTATGCCGCGGTAATGAACCGGCGAAGCCGCGCCGCTTTCATCCCGCCGGTCCGCTGCGCGTAAAGATAAGCTTCCATATCGCTGTCTGCGGCGACTTTTTCCATTATATCCGCCGCGCTTAAAAAATCGCTTATGAAACGCAGATTTCGGAAATACGAGTCGAAAGCGCGTACTTTGTCGCCCAAAGCCGTTTTATCGCGGTCTTTTATAAAGAGATATGCCCGGCAGAATCCGTCGCCGCGTTTTGACAGGCCGCTGTCGCGGTACGCCGCGCTTATACGGGCAAGTTCTTCATCCGAAAAATTGCCCACCGGGCTTTTCATGACCGTTGCGAGAGGAATGTCTTGCAGAAAACAGTCGATAAGTTTTAAAACGCAAATCATGACCTGTATCTCGGGGTAGTCCGTCAGGCTGTCTTTGACTTCCGAAGAAACAGGCACGTTCATCTGAGCAAGACCTTTCACTATGTCCGAAACATAGGCATTGCTTTTATTTCGCGTGAGCACGGCTATATCGCCGAATTCCACGGGTTTAAACTTATTTTCTTTGGCGTCGTAAAATTGTTTTCCGAGCTCTTCTTTTATTATTCCCGCTATCAGAACGGCTGTGTCCGCAGGCGCGGACTCTTCCCGGCGGCACTCTTTCAAAATATCGTAAATCCGCGGTTCTTCGGTCTTTTTGGGAGCTTTGCCGCCCGCGAGGCGGTGCAATTCTACCCTGCCTGGCGCATTCGCGCCGTAGCCGCCTGAAAGCAGTGATTCGGTTTTATAGTCGGCGCCGTAATATTCTTTTGTCATGGCGTGCGAAAAAACGCTGTTTACGGCGTTTATGACGTTTTCCGCCGAGCGGAAATTTCTGTTCAGCCTGACGGTCTTTTCGCCGCGTTCGTTCATTAAAGCGAATTTATTGCGGAAATATTCGGGACGACAGCCGCGGAATCCGTAAATGCTCTGTTTTTCATCGCCGACCATAAACGCATTGCCGTCCGATACGAGCGACAGAATGTACTCCTGAACCCCGTTTACGTCCTGATATTCGTCCACGAAAACGTAGTCGTATCTGGCTCTTACTGCGGAAAGGATCTCTTCGGTTTTTAAAATTTTCAGCGAGAAATGTTCGAGATCGTTGAAGTCGAGAACGTTTTCTTCGCGCTTGATCTCCGAATAAATCTCGTAAAACCGCTCGGTCAGGCTTGAAAGCGCGCGCGTATGCTCTGCAAGTTCCGCCGCGCGGGCCTTATCGGTTTTGTAATCGGTCAGACATTTATTATACCTTTCGCACAGTTTTACGAACGCTTCGCGAGCGCTTTTGACAGACTCTTTGAGTTCCAGGCACTTTTCATCGAGTTTTCTCTCCGAGCGGATTTCGGGCTTGAAATTTTCATACCGCTTGAAAGCGTATACGTCGCCGTTCAAAATATCCTGTATCGCATCGATAAGGAGGGCGGCTGCCGCCGCGCTTTTCGGAGCCGCGTCCCGCAATCCGTTTTCTGCGGCGGAAAGAGTTTCCGACAGGCGTTTGAGCTGTTTGTCTGCGAGCGATTTGTATTCTTTCAGCATATCGTCGAAGCCGTCGCCCGAATAAGCGGAAAAGGCTTTCTCGAGAGTGCGGACGGGGTCGGCTTCGGTTATGACCGAGCCGTAAAGCGAAAGAACGAGAGCTTTAAGCCCTTTGTCCGATCGTTTTACCGCGTGGCGGGAAATAAGATTTTTAAAGTTTTGATCGTTTTCGGCGTAAAGTTCCCTGAAAACTTTATCCACAGCCTGTGCTTTTAAGGTTTCGCACTGCGCCTGATCGGCAATTTTATAATCGGGAGAAACTCCCGCCGCAAAAAAATAACATCTTATCAGCCGCGAACAGAAAGAATGCAGCGTGCATATATCGGCCGTGCCTATTTCGCCGAGCTGTTCGGACAGAGTTTTATCCGCCCCCGAATTGATGCGGTTGATGACGGATTTTTTGAGTTTTTCTTTCATGTCTGCGGCAGCCGCTTCTGTAAAAGTTACGGCGAGAACTCTGCCGACCTTAGTCTCTCCCGCGGATATGAGCTGTGTCAGCCGTTCTATCATGACGGTGGTCTTGCCGCTGCCCGCAGACGCGGAAATAAGAATGTTTCCTTTTTTATGGTTTACGACTTGAAGCTGTTCTTCGGTAAACGCCATTATTCTCCCTCCTCCGCTGCTTTGATTATCGTTTCTTCGTCCACGCCGCCTACTTCCCGTTCTGATCCTCCGCCGCAAAGGCCTTTAAACGGGCAGTGTTCGCAGCTGCCTTTATAGGGAGAAGGGGCTATCACTCCGCCGAGCATGTAATCCGCCGCCTTGCGGCTGACCTTTTCGGCATATCCGACGTACGAAGAGAGCGCTTTTTCCGACGTTGCTTTTTTAAAGCCGCTTTTTCCTTTTGTTACGGGAAGAAAAACGCTTCCGCCGCTTTCGGCAAGGTCGCTGTCCTGTGCGTAAAGTATGCGTTCGTCGTCGAGAAATTTGCCTACGGCGTCCGGTTTGTTTTTGTTCTCCGGTGCGGTATATTCTTCGGAAACGGGCAGGTACATTACTCCCGCAAGCCTGCCTTTCAGTGATGATGCGTAAAGATAGAGCTGCAGTTTTAAGCCTGCAAACAGAGATTTGTCGCTTCCGTCGACCTTTCCCGTTTTGTAATCCACTATGCGGTAATAACCGTCGAAGGCGTCGATTCTGTCGATTTTTCCGACGAGCGTTACTTTGTCTTTGATAAGTTCGGTTTCGAATTTTTTTTCGAACTCCACGGGTTTGAACAGGGATTTTTTAAATTGCAGGTAAATTTTATGACAGTAATCCCGTGCTTCTTTCAGCACTCTTTGAATCTGTGAAGAAGTGTCGCCCTGTTCGCTATACCGCGCGTATTCGGGGCGGGACAGAATTTCTTCGGCAATGTTTGCGAAAAGCGCGTCGGATGACACTCTGTCGGTAACCGCGCCCATTCTTGCTACGTAGGCGTTGAAAATCTCGTGCATCAGATTGCCGACGGAAAGCGCGCTGACGTTGCCCTCTTCCCTGTCTTTTAACCGCAGAACGTGCGAGGCAAAGGCGCGGAAAGGGCAGACGTAAAAGTCTTCGATGGCGGTCGGAGAGGTGACGGGGCTTATTACGGCGCGCTCTGCGCAGTCAAGCCGCATTTTTATTTCTTTATTTGCATATTCGGCTATACTTACTGCTTTGTCGTGCAGACAGGAGTAGTAAAATGCCGAGGCGTCGGAAAAATCGTCGTTCACGCCGTCGGCATATTCGCCGCAGGCTTTTGCAAATGACAAAAGCCCCTGTTCCGCGGTCAGGTAATCCGCGGCGGAATCGTAAGGCTTTACCGAAAAAAGGTTGGACAGATACAGAATTATTTCGCTCGGCGAATTTTTTTTGCCGTTGTCGTTTACGGGATAAGACAGAAAAAGTTTGCTTCCGAACGCCGAAAGCCCCAGGCCCGTGTTTTCGCGCGTGCGCCTGTTTACGAGGTTGATTTTCGGTTCGACCATTATTTTTATTTCGTAAAGCCTATTAATATCTCCGTCGGAGAGCAAAGCGACGTCGTCTTTGACAGCAGGAACGCTGTCTTTGAGCCCCGCGGCGAAAAGATATTTTGTCCGGGCAAGGCCCGTTTCCCTGTATCCGCCGATAAACACCGCGTCTTCGTACTGCGGGATAATTGACAGCTCGAGCGCCGAAACGCCGCTTAAAAAAACCGTTTTAAGCTCTGAAAGAGAAATATCATCTCCGAGCAGCGTTTCAAGCTGGGAGAGAATGTCGCAAACCGCGCTGTAAATTTGGCTGCAGACGGCAGCCTCGTCATAAAAGCCGTTTTCTTTCAATTTTTCGGAAAGAGCTTTTAATTTGTTCTCGGCGTCTGTGCGTTGTAACAGCGCGTGGATATCAAAACAGCTTACCGTTTCGCACAGATCGCGCCTGAATGCGTTCAGCTCTTCGAGATTTTCGCCGTCGCTCAAAGTAAATTCCGAATTTATTCTGCCGTAATTTATGTTGTATTTTACGAGATAATTTTCGAATCTGTCGGTAAGATCTTTGTCATTACAGTATATGGGATTTTTAAAAAACGCAGAAAGCGCGTTTCTGTCTTTTCCCGAACGAAACACGTCTATGTATGCCGCGATAAGCCTTATCAGCGGGTGATTCAAGGGCTTTTTCTTTTCGTCGAGAAAAAAGGGTATTTTCAAAAGACCGAAAACTCTCTTTATTTCTTCGCCGTATTCCGATAGATCCGGCAGCGCTACCGCCATGTCGCGGTAACGCATCCCTCCCATGACGGCGGATTTTATGGTTTTGGCGATGATCTCTGTTTCGTCGCGCACGGTTTTTGCCCGGCGGAATAAAATTTTATCGGTTTCTGTTTTTTTCAGACCGAATGACGCAGGGTCGAACAGAGCTTGTCTGATCAAAGCGGCTTCCGCAGGACCGCCGTCCGCAAGCGTTTCGGTAATGCAGCGTATCCCCTGCTTTTCGCACAGTTCTTTGAACGCCGCGGCAGTTTCGTTTACGTATAGAAAGTCGTTTTTTCCGCCTGTAAGTATGGCGGTAACCGATTTAGCCCGCCTTAACAGCGCGCTGACGGCGTTTCTTGCCTGGCGCGTCCAGGCGGTGTAGCCGGCGATAAAAACGTCGGCTTTATTTATTTCCGGATCCTTTTCTATGATATCAGGAAGATATGAAAGAAGCGAGCTTTGATCGTCGTAACCGCTGTCGTTCAGAAACTCCTGATATTTTTGAAAGACTGCGGCAATATCCGCAAGTTTGTTTTTGAGAACGCCCGTCATGCTTTCTGCCGCCCGGTACACGTCGCACGGGGTTATCCCCGCGCTTTTTAACTGCGTTATCAGTTCGAAAAGGGAGGGTGCAAGATTGGTTTTGCTGTAATTGAAACATTGCAGACGCATTTTAGACAGGATGCGCTTTACCGCCATGGCGGAACCTTCTTTAGAAAGCGTTTTCCCTTCCCGTCTTTTTTTGGCAAGATAGTTTCCGAAAGAATATACGTCGGTATTGAAAGTGCCCCCGAAAGCGTCGCATATGCGGCGTTCGGCCATAAGCGAAACCTTTTCTTCGCAAAAGACGATGTTTCTTTCAGACAGTCCCTCTGTTTTGTTTTCGAGAGTGCGGGTCAGAACGCCGAATATTTCGTGATATGACGTTGTCAGAATAAGTCGCGCTTGTTTTTCCATGTTAATATTGTATCATATTTTTCAAACTTTTAAAGTTTTTTATCATACGGTTTTACAATTTTTTTTATTTGTGGTATTATGTTAAATATAATTACGTTCGGAGACAGAAATGAAAAAAATATTTTTTGCGTTTATTTTGGTTTTTGCTCTGCTTGTAGGAGGCTGCAGCTGTAACGATCCCGCGGTGCTTTCTTTCGGCAACGACTGGAACAACGGCAGAGGCGCCTCGGTCGGGATGAAAGAGATTCTCACCTACGATGTTTCTTTTGACGACGATTTTACGTCCGGAAGCTATAACTTCGAAAAGGATTCGGCTCTCGACGGCGTGGAATATTCCTTTGAAAACGGCAAATATGTTCAGACGCTGACGGTTTTGGATTACCGTGCGTCGATACCCAATGAGTCCAGCTCTCTGGTGGAAGAAATAAGAGCGACCGAAACGAACACCATTCTTATGATAGAAAGCAAATTCACCGTCACCGCAAAATACGACTGCGGCGATGCGGAAGAAGACAAATTCACGAGCGAAGATTACGTGAATTCGGTCGTTTATTTTTCGGGCGGGTCTTTCATGCCAATTTATTCCAAAACCGAAAATTATTTTTCGCACCTGGTGCTCAGCGGCGGTAAATATACGGTCGAGACGACACATAATACCAAGGAAGTGCTGTATGAAAAAACCTCTTATACCGTCAATTCCGAGTATTTCGACACTTCCGAAGAAAGCGGCGAAGAACCGCAGTCCGAAAAAGATTCCGAGACTTTCAATTATACCTATAAGACCGCCATCGACAATGCCGAGCTTCTTTTTGCTCTCCGCGGAATGTCGTTGAGAAAAGATTCTACCTCCGCTCTTTCCACGGTTTCTCCCAATTACGGACAGACGCAGACGCTCAACGTCAGGTACTATGACGATCAGGAAATCGACCTGTTCGGTTTCAGCACCGACGGCGGCGAACCGACGGACGCGACCGTCAACGCCAGGTGCGTGAGTTTCGTGCTCGCGCCGAGCGGAGCCGGGTGCACCGGATGTATGGGCGGCACTACCACGGGCACGGCGCAGCTGGTGTTTTTGGAAAACAGGCCGGGCGAAGAGGTGCAGACTGTGAGCGACAGATCTCTTGTGGTGCGTTACGTTACCCCGCTTACCGCAATCGACGGCACTTATTCGCGAATGGGAGCGCTGGTATATAATCTCGAAGACGTTACCGTGATATATCCGGGATCGTAAATTGCTGCCGCTTTACCGCAAAAATTTCAGTATTTTTTTAATTTGTGCGCATTTTGCACGTGCGGTCCTCGCGGAATTTAAGATTTTTGGCGCCGCGTATCGGGTTTTGCCGCAAATGTTTACATAGACATTTGCGGCGCACGGATTTATCGCTATACGGAAAAAGAATAAACGCTTATCGGGAAATAACTTGTCCCCGCACGACAAAGCCGTACGGGGACTTCGATTTGAAAATCGTTGAACAGAAATTTGCAGTTCCGATTGTTTTTTAATTATCCGAAAATTTATATAAAATCGTTTCGGGCGGATATTTACCGTGAAAACAAAAAACTGTTTTGACGTCAGTTCGACCGTTTTTCAAAAGTTGGCAATAATCCCAAATTTTTACATGCTATTATTTAATATATATTCTGAAAAGAGGACTGATATGGAACCGAGAAATGCTATTTCTATCCGTGTAAATGAATTGCTTCGAGAACGTAAATGGACGGTGTATAAGCTTTCCGTACAAAGCGGCCTGCCTTCTTCCACCCTGTTTAACATTATGCGGGGCAAGTGCAAATCGTGCAATTTCGATACCATTCTCAATATTTGCCG
Source organism: uncultured Clostridia bacterium (assembly GCA_959605945.1). Taxonomy (GTDB): domain Bacteria; phylum Bacillota; class Clostridia; order Christensenellales; family Borkfalkiaceae; genus UBA1259. Next base: position 34,640 of record CAUHGY010000002.1, read on the forward strand.
CGGGTTCGGTATAGAAGTTACTGAGTTTTTGGACAGTAAAATTTTTTCGCTTGAAAATCTTTCCGACGACAATTAATTTTCCCCCGTAATTTTTTTTGCGAAAATTTGTCTCTGCAGCCGGGTTAAAGTGCTTTTTTCTGATTCGGGTTAGGACTTTTTGCAGGATATGCCGCGAGGAGATATTGACGACGGCGTTTGTTATAATTTGCTGCTTATATTTTCCTGCAATTTATTTATAAAGCAACATACATGATATCCGTCGCAAACGGCATGATGCACCTGCACCGCAAACGGAACGATGTATTTGCCGTCGGTCAGCTGATATTTTCCGACTGTAAATATCGGAAGCAGATAATTAAAATTTCCCGTGTTGAGATTGAATCCGTCAAAAGAAATCCAGGGAATCATTGAAACCGTAAATAAATTTTCCGGGGGATCGGGCTTGGCATAAAAGTTTTTTATCGTGCCGAAAGTTTCAAAGTCTTTTTCGTATCTTCTGCAAAACTCGTTAATGTTTTCCGAATATTCTGTCCATAAGTTCGAAAAAGTCAGGGAATCTTTATGGAATACGGTATAACTCGGAGACATTTCGTTATAGATCACAAGTTTGCCGTCGTCGCGGAATGCAGTGCGGAACTGTTCAAAGGCGTTGACGGTTTTTGTTATATAATACAGCATCGCAGGGTAAAATTTTAATCCGCTGTGTTTTAGCCGTGTTACATCCAGTTTTGCGGTGAGACTGTATGTACAGGGCACGTTTTTGAGATAATGTTCAAAATAGATTTTTCTGTCCCAATTTTGTCTGTCGATAATTTTATATTCCATAATCTGATTTTCCTTTATGATTTTACGGCAGGTTATTCCACCAACGGGGAATAAGAGCACCGAGCCGTACGGATTTTTTATTTTCGTAATCGTACAGAATTTCCGTGTCGTTTGCGGTTTTATCCAATTGCATCATAATTTCGCGGCAGGCGCCGCAGGGCATTCCCGCAGAGCCGTCGGGCATAACCGCAACAAGCTTTTTTATGCGCGATTCTCCGTGTGTTATCATATTTGCCATTGCGTTTCTTTCTGCGCACATTCCCAAAGAGCAGGCAGTGTCTATGCACACGCCTGTAAAAATGTTTCCGTTATCGGTGATCAGCGCGGCGGAGACCGCCCCTGCTTCTATGAGAGGAGAAAGAGTGCGGTAATTTTGAACTTTTCTTGCCGCGATATAAAGCCTGTCCCAGGTATCGTCATACAAAGAAAGAGCGAGCGCTTCTTTTTCTCGTACGAAAGTTTCCTTGCCGTCGCAATATCCGTCTATATCGAAAGGAAATTTTTCTGCAAGGTTTTTTTTGATTTCGGCATATTCCCGCCGCTCTTTTTCATGGATGCGCATGAAATCGCGGAAGGCTAAATGCCGCACTATGTTATTAAGGTCTTCCGCCTGAAATATATGTATCTGATGGGTGCGTTCGTCGCCGCCTTTACGCAGATATCTTCTTCCCGCAATACCGAATTCTCCGAGATATTCATAGCCGATTTTTCCGAACAGGTCGGCAGCAGAATCTACTTCTTCGAGGCTTCTGACAACTGCCATAATGTCAATTACGGGCTTAGCCGCAAGTCCTTGAACCGAAGTGCTGCCGATATGGTAAACGGCTATGCAGTTTTTTCCGAGAATATTGTTGATTTTTTTCTTTTCTTTCCGGTAGAGGATCGGCCATTGATTGTTGTAATCGGTTACTGTTATATGTTGTGGCATAAGGCACTCCGATTTGATTTTATGTTCTGTTTATATTATACTGAAAATCATAAAATAGTCAAACGGCAAAAGAGGCACAGCTCTTCGGAAAAGCAATGGAAAGCGTGCCGAAATTTATACGGCAGCGTTTCCGATCGGATATTTTTGATCTGGCTATAAAAGCTCTGCCCTGTTTATTCGCGAAACGCATCATGTATTTTTCGATTACGGCATTGAAGAGGCTCGGCTATCTGCGAAACGGCAGTCGGCACCGTAGCGTGAATTTTCCGCCATTCGCTATAACAGGGCCGCAGGATTTTGCGGCTATAGTAAACCTTGGCTTGAACTTTTCGGTTTTTTCGGATTTCGTCAGAATTGCAACGTCTTTCAAATCTTTATCTTCAAAAAATTTCCTGTTATCCGTATTTTTCCGGCAAAATGATGTCATTGTAAGGCAACCGCTTTATAGGGAAATATATAAAAAAACTGCGGACAAAAATTCCCGAGCTTATTCGCCTTACCAGGGACGTGCTCTACCTGCTGAGCCATAGCAGCATATGAAGTTTTTTTGCCGAATTTTGAGGGGGTTCGGCGTACCCCGTTTTATGTGCCTATATTCCTTATCAAGGAGCAGAGCCAAAACACGGCGAAGGAATAACACGCCTATACATCTGCGCTAAGTGTTTGCTATAAACCACAATATATAGTATGAAAAAGCCGTTTCAGGGAAAAACGCGGAACAATATCAAACAGCACGAAAACAGCGATTTGTTTGTTAGCGTTTGCTATTTTTCCGTTTTAGAGCGTTTTAGACCTTCTGTGTTATAAAAGTGCATTCGTTTGCTTTTAGGGCATTTTAGATCCAAAACCGGCTTTTTATAAGTAAAAACGGGGCAAAATTGCCCCGGTTTTTGCTTGTTTTGAAACAATGGCAAACACTTTTTTCGGCTGAAAACCAACGTTATACTTTGAATTATTATAATTTCAAGTATAATAATTCGTTTGCCCGTTTTTATAAATACGCTTTGGCTCAACAAGATTGTATGATGCACATTTTTATAAATCGTAAATTTCCTTTCTTGGTTTTCTGTTTCTATCTCCCCATTCGCACATACCGTCAAGTATGGGCATAAGCGATTGTCCGCGTTCGGAAAGACTATATTCAACTTTGGGCGGTATTTGAGGGTATTCCTTTCGGATAATCAATTCATCGGCTTCTAATTCTTTCAAAGAGCTTGAAAGCGATTTGTAGGAAATTCCTTTAATATACCTTTGCAATTCATTGTAGCGTACAACCCCGAATTCCATTAAAGTGTATAATATAGTCATTTTGTATTTTCCGCTTATAAGCGAAAGCGTGTACGAAAAGCCCGTATCGCATAACCGTTCGCTTGCAATACACCTGTTTGTTTTCTTTTCCATTTGTATATCTCCTTTACACTCTACTTTATGTAAGTATCGCACTTTTTTGTGCGTACTTGACAAAATAATTATATCAGAATATAATAGTGTTGTCAATACCAAATCGGAGGTTTTTTATGAGATCGGAAATCAAAGAGTACAAAGCAGTTGAAGAAGCGGCGATGAAATTTGTCAAAAGCGTTGCTGAGGGCAACAGTAAATACGCCCGTGAACTGTTCATTGGCGAGGCGGTTTTGTTCGGCTATCTGGACGGGCAACTCGAACACGGCTCCATTGAACAATTCTATCACAATGTGGATACTGTCCCCGGCGGCGAACACTTCAACGCCCGCATAGACGTGCTTCTTTTAGAAGAAACCCTCGCCGTGGTGCGCGTTTTGGAAGAAGGCTGGGGCGGCAGAATTGACTTTACAGACGTACTTCTTCTGTTAAAAATGAACGGCGAATGGAAGTGTGTAGCAAAGGCATACAACCAGAATTCTAATACGATAAAGAAATAAAAGGAGCGCAAAGCTATGGCAAAAATTGTAATTTTGAACGGAAGCCCCCGCAAAAAGGGCAACACCTCTGCGCTTTGCGCAAAATTTGCAGAAGGCGCACAAGAGAACGGCAATCAGGTAATTGAGTTCTTTTTGAACGGCATGAATATTCACGGCTGCCTTGGCTGTTTCGGAGGACATAGCAGCAAAGACTGCCCCTGCGTACAAAAAGACGATATGGCAAAGATTTACCCTGCGGTGAAAGAGTGCGACGTAATCGTTCTCGCATCGCCGCTCTACTATTGGAATATGAGCGGGCAGCTCCGTATCTGCATTGACAGGCTGTTTGCCTTAGAGGAAGGCGACGGAAACCTGCTGCGCGGCAACAACCGTTCGTGCGTACTCTTAATGGCGGCAGAAGGCAATGACTTTGAAGATGTGCTTACCTATTACAACCACTTAACGGGGCATCTTCGTTGGAAAAATCTCGGCTCCGTCCTTGCAGGCGGAAACGGCGACGTTGGCGACATTGCAGGCAAGCCCGAACTTCAAAAGGCTTATGAATTGGGTAAATCAATTAAATAAGGAGAATGAATATGAATAAAATCAGTTTATCCAAAGCGGCGGTTTACACTTCCCCCAACCCCGTAACGCTTGTATGCACAAAAAAGCCGGACGGCAGCATCAACCTTGCGACTGTATCGTGGTGGACGTATCTTTCTTTCAACCCCAACATGATCGCCTATGCAATGGCAAAAACCTCTTTTAGCGGTGAAATGGTAAGGAAGAACGGCAAAGTCATTCTCACAATTCCCGGTGCCCCGCTCACAGACATAGTTATGGGCTGCGGCAGCACTACGGGCAGAAACACCGACAAGGTTCAGAAATTCGGCGTTGAACTTGAACAAGTTGCAGGCAGCGACATTGCAATACCTAAACACAGCAAAGTTGCCATAGTCTGTACGCTCAAAGAGTATCATGAAACGGGCGACCACTATCTGTATATTTGCAACGTGGACGAGGTTTACGGCGATGAAAGAGAACAGGCGCTGTTTGCTTGGAACGGCTACTCGCAGATTCGCTCTGCAAAATGAGGTGTAACGTGTATAAATACTACTTTGCGGACTGCGAAGCATTGTTGACCGCGGTAAAAAAATATTTAGAGGCAAGCAACAAGGGCGATTCCTCGATTATGGCACCATATTTCCATAAAGACGCCGTTATATTTTGGGGCGGTAACGAACCCGACGAACACGGACACGAGATAGGCGGCTTTTTCGATTTCATCGACGAGAGCGGCGCAGACACCGATAAGAACCCGCCCTTTCATATCGACATTTTGGACATAACCCCTACGACTGCCGTTACAAAGGTCGTGGAAGTTTGGCAAGGCAAGACATACACCGACTATCACACCTTTGTAAAGACGCCCGAAGGCTGGAAAATAACAGCAAAATTTTCCACACATACGGGGAGGATAACAATGAGTAAAGTGCTTTTGATAAACGGCAGCCCTAACGAACAGGGCTGTACTTATACCGCTCTCAAAGAGGTTGCCGACACGCTTGAAAAAAACGGCGTTGAAACGGAAATATTATATCTTGGCAAAAAACCGATAGCTGGCTGTATCGCCTGCGGAAAATGCTTTGGTACAGGCAGATGCGTATTCAACGATAAAGTAAACGAGATACTCGACAGACTGGACGAATACGACGGCATTGTGCTCGGCTCGCCCGTATATTATGCCGGTCCCACGGGACAGTTGTGCGCCTTTTTAGACAGACTTTTCTTTTGCAGCGAACCGCGCATGGCGGGCAAACTCGGTGCTGCCGTCGTATCCTGCCGCAGAGGCGGAGCAAGCGCAGCTTTTGACAGGCTGAACAAATACTTCTCAATCTGCAATATGACGACGGTCGGTTCGCAGTATTGGAATCAGGTACACGGTTTTACGCCCGAAGACGTCCGCAAAGACGAAGAAGGCTTACAGACTATGCGTACTCTCGGTCAGAATATGGCTTGGCTACTCAAAAATATTAAGTCAGGCAAAACACAGGGCATAGCCGCTCCCGAATATGAGGAGCGTTTAAGAACGAATTTTATTTAGGAACTATATGCGCGATGAAAATGTACGCATCCTGCCCGATATGCGGGTACAAGTTATGCAAAGGCGAAAGTGGCTCGGACGTGGATATTCTCTGTCCTCGCTGCGGAAAGCTCGTCCGCGTCGTCATAACCGAAACGAACACTAATTGCACCCCCACCGACGCTCCTAAAAAGGCGGCAAAAGAATTGAATTAACATAAAGCAAGAAAAATTTTTTATAAAAGGAGAGAATTGTTATTTTAGGTTGACAGATTTCCAACATTTGTTGGTAGACGGGTGTTTTGACTTTTGCTATAATTAAGGCACAATAAAACAAAAGGAGCTTTGAAGATGAATTTTAACGAGAAACTGATTTCATTAAGAAAATCAAAAGGTCTGTCGCAGGAAGAATTGGGCGCCGAATTAAATGTTTCAAGGCAAACAATTTCAAAATGGGAGAGCTGTCAGTCGTATCCGGACTTTCAACGGTTAGTGTTGTTGAGCGATTATTTTGGTTTGACATTAGATGAACTGATCAAAGATATTGACGTGCAGGAAGTTCGAGAAAAAAATATATATGAGGATCGCCTGAAGTCCATTTATAACGATACAGAAAATGCAAAAAAAGTTATTAAACGGGGTATCATAATCGGAGGCGGCATTGCGGCAATTCTTCTCATTTCTGTAATAATTCTGATCATTACTTTCGTATAAAGCATAGATTTTTATATATTCATCTCTACAACAACTATGAAATTATGAAAATGTATGCGTCATGCCCGATATGCGGGTACAAGTTATGTAAAGGCTAAAGCGGCTCGGACGCGGATATTCTCTGTCCCCGCTGCGACAAACTTATTCGGGTTGTAATTACTGAAACGAACACTAATTGCACCCCAACCGACGCTCCTAAAAAGGCGATAAAAGAATTGAATTAACATAAAAGCTCGGCAAATTTGTCGAGCTTTTTTATAAGATGACTTGCTGTTGTCATCTTTAATATGGTATAATTAAAGAAAAGTACATAAGGAGGTCGTCATGCTTGATACAGTACCAACCGCGGAAGAATTGACAAATCTGGTCGGAAAATCTTTATACGAAATATGGGATAGTTTAATTGCTTTGATCGATGAAAGCTATGATATGGAACATATATGGAATAATGGCGGCAAAGCATGGAAGTATGAATACAAGTACCGCCGCGGCGGAAAAACGCTATGCTCGCTCTATGCGCGGAAAAACTGTATCGGGTTTATGGTCATCTTCGGTAAAGACGAAAGGACAAAATTTGAAGAAGAACGAGATTGCTATTCAAAGGAAACGCAAACCGTTTACGACAAAGCGCAGACATTCCACGACGGCAAATGGATGATGTTTGAGCCGACCGATGCCGCTTTGTTCAGCGATTTTATGAGATTGTTGCATATTAAAAGAAAACCTAATAGAAAATAATATGTTATGCAAATTGAAAGACTTTTTGAAATCGTATATACTTTACTTGATAGAGGAACAGTAACAGCACAAGAACTTGCCGATAAATTGAACGTTTCCAAACGCACGATTTTACGCGATATTGAAACGCTTGCTCTCGCCAAAGTACCCGTCTATACTACGCAGGGCAAAGGCGGCGGCGTTTCTTTATTGGATGGATATGTTCTTGATAAAGCCGTTCTTTCTGACGAAGAAAAGGAACAAATTCTTCTCGGCATAAAAACACTTTTGCCAACAGGTAATGCGAGCGACAAGGCTCTGTCGAAACTCGGCTCTCTTTTTGCAGTAAAAAACACCGATTGGATCGAGATTGATTTTTCTCGTTGGAGCAACCCAAAGCATGACCGCGAAAAATTCGATACCTTGAAAGATGCTATTATGCAGAGGAAAACGTTCGCTTTTTCTTATCCGAATTCAACCGGCGAAATCTCTAAACGCAAAGCGTATCCGTTAAAACTTGTTTTTCAAGGCCAAGCATGGTACATACAGGCTTTTTGCCTTTTGAAAAAGGACTATCGAACATTCAAAATCAATCGAATGATTGATTTACAGGTATTGCCCGAAACATTTGAGGCTACCTTATATACACCGCCGCCTGTTGTCCCACAAAGTATTCCAACGCAAGATAAGATACACCTTCGGGCAGTTTTTACGGCAGCAGTCGCTTATCGTATTTATGATGAATTCAACGCAGAAGATATATCAAAAAATGCGGACGGCTCCTTTACCGTCGATACGTCCATGCCTTTTGATGAATGGGTATATGGTTACTTTCTCTCTTACGGCGATAACGTGCATATTCTTGAACCGACAACCTTGCGCAAAACATTACAGAAAAAAATTAAAGAAATGCTGAAAAATTATTCGGAACGATGACGCACTGTTGTCATGTTCTCTTTGCTATAATGCAAGAAAAAAAGGAGAATAAATCATGAAAAGAATAATGTACTTTTTACTCGATCAATGGGCGGACTTTGAAGCGGCGTATCTATCCACCGCCATTACGATGATAGGCGGAGGACAATTTGAAAATAAAGTTGTTTCGCTAACAACTGATCCTGTAAAATCTATTGGTGGCTTTTCTGTTCTACCTGATTACGATTTGAAAAGCATACCCGAAGAATACGATGCGCTCATACTGATCGGTGGAATGTCGTGGCACAGCGAAAATGCCTACATGATAAAGCCGCTCGTCGAAAAGACAATCAAAGAAGGCAAATTGTTGGGGGCGATTTGTGATGCCTGTCGCTTTTTGGGAACAATCGGCGTACTCAATTACGGAAAACATACGGCGAACGATCTCGCAGAACTCAAAGAATCGGCGGGTGCTGCCTATATAAACGAGGCTCAATTTATACACCGTCAGGCAGTGAATGATAAAAATATTGTAACTGCAAACGGAACTGCAACGGTGGAATTTGCAAAGGAAGTTTTGCTTGCCCTGCAAGTAGCGGAAGAAAAAGTGATAAACGCATGGTATGAATTCCATAAACTCGGCATATACATCGCGCCGTTGCCTGAAATGAGGTGATTTATGGCTTTTGATTATAAAAAAGAATATAAAGAATTTTATCTGCCACCCCAAAAACCTGCGGTGGTGCGCGTCCCGCCCATGAATTATGTTGCGGTGCGAGGTCAGGGCAACCCGAACGACGAGAACGGCGAATATAAGCGTGCAATCGGAATATTATATGCCGTCTCTTATACGCTGAAAATGAGTAAGCTCGGAAAACATAAGCTCGAAGGCTATTTTGATTATGTCGTTCCGCCGCTCGAAGGCTTGTGGCGTATGAACGACGGAAAGCCTTTCGATTATGCCCGCAAAGACGACCTTTGCTGGATCTCGATGATACGCCTGCCCGATTTCGTCAAAAAGCAAGATTTTGAATGGGCTGTCGAGGAAGGTTCTGCAAAGAAGAAAATCGACCTTTCCGTAGCCGAATTTTTAACACTTGACGAGGGGGCTTGTGTGCAATGCATGCACATCGGGAGCTATGATAGTGAGCCTACAACAATATCTGCAATGCGTGCTTTTATCGAACCGCAGGGCTATATGTTTGATTTGACTGATATACGCTTGCATCATGAAATATATCTGTCCGATCCTCGAAAGACGGCACCCGAAAAGCTGAAAACGGTTATTCGCATACCGATAAGTTGAACGAAATTATGAAAATGTACGCATCTTGCCCGATATGCGGGTATAAGCTATGTAAAGGCGAAAGCGGCTCGGACGTAGATATACTTTGTCCGCGTTGCAGTAAACTTATTCGGGTTGTAATTACTGAAACGAACACTAACTGCCCGCCGACCGATCATCCGAAAAAAGTAAAAACGGTAAATTTATCGGATAGTATATGCCGCTCATTACATGCGAATTTGCCGACGGGCGTTCGGAAGAAAGCGAGGTTTCTTGCGAAGTTGTCCAGATGTATGCGCAGAGCTGGCAAAACGATCATAGATGCGTTTTCAAAAAGTTTCCTAAAGGACTGTATAAACGATCGCCTGCGAAAGTGCGTTAATTTTTTTAGATTATTAAATAGAAATTTTTTTGTGATGTAAAAAAACTCGCAAAGATGTGGAATTGTTGATAAAATGTTAATAAAATATCAGTATGTAAAAAATTTTTCGCATCGCTCGGTTAAATAAAACGAAAAAATGTCGGCAGGTCAGCTTGATGCGGTTAGCATGCAAGGTAAAGCCCGGAATATTTTTGGGCAACGGCAACGTCAGCGGTAAAAATATGCTGATAATACTGTACGGGTTTAAAAAAATTTATTTATAACCGTTTTTTTGATAAATTTAAATGCTGTTAATTTCTTAAAATTATTATCTCGCTCCTTGCCATAAAAGGTTGCTGTTAAAATCTGTTTTAAGCAAAAAACAGCGGAAATTTTATTTTTATGCGGCAATCATAAAAAGAGTTTTTAGAAAGTTATTATAAGGTGGCTATTCTTATATTCAGACAGCTTGTCTTTTGCAGCATTTAATAATACTATAATTTTATTCGACTAAGTAAGATAATTTAGTGATCTTAAAAATCGAAAATTTTTAAGTTTTATATTAAAACGCGGAAATTTTATATTGAAATAAAATCGTTCAACTCATACGGCGCAAAAAATGTGATTATGCGCCGCGCATATTTTTATTGAATGCGCTGTCGTAACTGAGAGAATTAATATAATCGGATATTCCGTCAGATATTTTTTCCGCCATCTTGAAAATTAGATTCAATCTTGTCAGATTAAACAGATTATAATTTTGCAGAGATTTTGCGGCAACTATGCCTATAATGCTCAGATCCCCTATCATTCCGAGATTTTTATCAACGCCGAGCCCCGGTTTAAGCCCTTTCCCCAAAACTCGGATAAGACCTACGTCATCGGCATTGCCGACTGCGGCGTCGATCGCCACGATAACAGAAGACGGATGCATTTGCTTGATATAAGTTTTGGCATATTCCACTTCTTTTGCCGTGATCGGCATATTCAGAGTTCCATAGACGAATGCACCGAGTTTTTTCTTTTTTAAAAGTGTTCCTACCAGAGGGCCTAAACTGTCTCCCAGAACAAGGTCGCTGCCCACGCAGACAAATATAGGTTTTTTCCCGTCGGGATTATTTTCCGAAAGCGATTTAGAAATTCCGTTTTCGGCATAATTATTATAGGCACTGAAAGTATAGTCTTTTTTCTCCATAAAAATATTCCTTTTTTTAGCGATAGACATCGCTTTGATAAATATTGCATACTGATTATTGACTTTTAAATAATTTCTATACTATATTCTTTTTATTCTTGCAAAATAAAAAGAACTGTGCTATTATCTATTTGCCAATACTTTTTAAGGAGTATTTATGTTAAATCTGCTTTTAGCTCTTAGCACAAGCGCAATAATAGACATTGTTGTTGCTGCGCTGATAATTTTATTTGCGCTCATGGGGCTTTTTCGCGGGTTCGCGAAAACTTTCATTTCTGCGTTCGGCTCTATACTGAGTTTGATATTGGCGGTTCTGCTTGCTTCAACCGTTGCAACTTTTTTGCAAAACAAATTTGGCTTAATCACTAAGATTTCAGACGGATTAGCCGGGGTTTTGACAAATATTTTCGGGGAACAGATAATGGACACAACACTTGCTCAGGCAACTGAGGAAAATCTTGCACAAGCCGGCGTTGCAGGTTGGATAGCGAATATAATTTTATCAATACGCGGGGCCGATAATATCGATATGGACATAACTTTGAATCAAATTATCTGTCCGGTATTCGGGTATTATATCACTGTTATCATTTCAATCATAGCGCTATATATAATTCTTAGAATTTTGCTTTTTTTAATAGGAGAAATTATAAAAAAGCTGAGCAAAATAAGTATAATCGGAGCTGTGGACAAAACACTCGGGCTGTTTTTAGGGCTGATACGCGGCATTATTTTCGTTCAGATAGCAATTCTGATAATAAACGTTATACCTTTGAGCTTTTTTCAAGAATTATCAGTAAATATTGAGGCATCTGTTCTTGCAGCGTTTATTAACAAAATAAATATTTTCGGAATAATAATAAACAGCGTTGCCGGAATCGGAAATGTTACCGACTTTATAGTTAATTTGCTTTAAAATATTTAGAACATAAGTGAAAGTGCGATATGTTTTAATTAAAAGCATAAAGACAGGACCCTATCTTTATGCTTTTTCTATAACTTATTTTTTCGCATAAAAGGAAAATAATAATATTAAGAAAATTTCTATAAGCTATTGAGAAATATTTCTGAAGTCAAAGATTATGCTGCTATATTTTTTAAAAGTTTGTTTTTTAAGCGAATCTGATAAATAGTGCTGAATAAAATATTGAAAAAAATCAGGAAAACGTGTATATAATATTGCCAAAGAAGTATTTTATATATAATATTTTAAAAAAATTTTTAAAAATAATTTAGTTATAAATTATTTGCCGCTGCAAGATAAGTTAAAACTGCGTTTAAAACTTTGTGCATCTTTACGTTCAATCGTCCGTTTTGATTATTAAGCAAAAGCTAAAGGTTTTCATATATATACAGCGAAACCTAAATAAAAAATTATCTACAAAGCTAAAAAAAGCCAGAAAAACCTATTTTTAAATCGCTGTTTTAATAAAATAGCATAAATAAAAGGCTGTGCTTCATTGTTTTATCTGAAAATTAAAAGCAAATTAAAGTATTTTATACATTATTTATTTTCTCCGATGATATTTTTTGTTTCACGTGGAACATTGAAAAAACAAAGTTTCACGTGAAACAATTTTAAAAAACGGCCGATTTTAAGACAGAATTACGGAAATTTGAGTCGGAAAAATTTTAAGGCCATTCTGTCTCAGACCGTCTAAATGCGATTTTTTCAACACGTTTTATGCCGGATATTTTTTAACAAAATCAACTAAATTTGGGTTAATCGGCAGAATGTTAAAGAAATCTAAAAATGAATTTATTGCTTTGTAATAGAGTTTGAAAAAACTAAACACGATTATGTTTATTGATTTATTTGGAATATTTTCTTTATAATTGACCTTATGTTCGGATTTTAAGTGATTTTGTTATCAAAGACATTCCCGCATGCAAGTGATCTTGCCTAAAAACAATTAAATTTTTATTGTTTATATCGTTTTTAAAGTAAAAAATTATATAAAAGAGAATAAACTCTTATTTTTTAGTTATTTTTGTATGCTGCGGAGTAAAGTTTTATAAAACTAATTCCATAAAACCTGTTATAATAATTCCTTTTATTTTATGCGTTAAAAAAATTATCGCTTATTTTGTCATGATAAAAAGTATTGAGACCGTCAATGCATATATGATAATTATACCGAAAACGGATGTTCTGAATCGGAAAAGGGCTGTAACAGTGAAATTTTCACTGAAAATTTTAAACAGCCAGCTTTTTTATATAGAGCGCGAGCTTTTGCAAAGTTATCTTATCCGGGAATACCGCCTTAGCTTGAATCAGCTGTGTAAACATACAAACTTGCGTGATAAGATCACTTAAAAAAGGAGAAAACCGATATTTGTTTATTCTAAAAAATCTATAATATTGTATCCGTTTTGAAAAACTGTGGACAATTACCGGTTTTATTTTATAAAATTGTGTATCTTAAAAAATTCTATTGGGTTTTTCTAAAAATTTAGCTTTATTAAAGAAGCAACATTAAGCGCCGCGATATTTTGCAATAAATAATTTAACGTACGCCTGTTTTATTTATTTGCATTCTTTGTATAGTTAAATCTTTAATCAATCTAAGATTTGCGCATATTTATTGTTTTCAACTTTATAACATAACTTTTTATATTATTTCTTTAGTTTTTTTAATTTTTTTACTGCGCTCATCGTGAAAATAAAGAATATAATCTGATTTTTAATTTAATTAAGCAAATGATGGAGAATCGTACGGTTTTTGTTCAATTTGTGTATGCGGCTTATGAGAAGACAAGATCTTATTCGGTAAAATATAAGCTGCCGAAAGCTTTCGAGGGTATTGGCTTTCTGCTTATAACAAAAAATCATCAGGCGCTTATTTACGAATTGCGCGGCGCACATACAAATTTTCTTGCTTTAATATATGAATTAAGCATAAAGCGGCGTCTAAATATTATAGAAAAGAAGCGCTTGCGGCGGAAGAGCTTGCATTATGGTTCGAAAAATCGACGGGGGTAAAACTGCAGAACGGAATAGGGCCGAGAGAGTTTACGGTTAAAAGCGTCGGCGAAAACGTTTTTGTTGCTGCTCAAACGGACATAGGCGTTTTATACGGAGTTTACGGGCTTTTAAACAGGCTTATCGGATTTGAATATTATGCGCCCGATGCTTATTCGCTGCAAAAAAATGACAAAAAACTCAGCGCGGCGCCGTTTGATTTTTCCGAAAAACCGGCAATCACCTACAATATAATCGGAAACGGAGCGTTCGGCGGAATCGATTCTTTGCGGATGCACTTCGAAGATCCCGACCGGATGATTATAGGATCTCTTTGAAGGGTGTATATAATAAAGAACAGATTAAAATTTTTTTACGCGAGGAAACTCAATATTTTCGGCAGTACCAAAATGAAACACGGATTTTTTTTATTTTATTCAGGCTTAACTTTTAATAATGTTTTTTATAAATTCAGCGAGGTAATAATATTGTCGGAAATTATATGAATATTGTTTTTGCTGTTTGAATTCTGAAGGAAATTACAGACTTCAGGTTGTATATTTTTATTATGCGCTTTAATATGATTTCTTTAATGCGCGATGAAATATCAATTGTTATTTTTTGCGCCAGCGCACAAATTTTTTATCGGCGCAGAAAATTAAGGCGCAGAATTCGGAAAAATTACATAAAAGAAGGCAAAAATAAATAAAAACCTATTGTATTTTTTCAAAATATGTAGTATACTATACCTATAACGAAAAGCTGATGATTCAGGGTATTTGCAGTATGTTTTGAGTAGCTTTTATCAGAACTTACGATTTTTGCTGAAAATGCTGATTACCGAATGCGGCGATATCAAAACTAAGCGATGCGTTAAGACGGCGTTCGGGCTTTATTTTTTTGTCGCCGACGTTTGTCTTTATTTTCCGCAGACATGCAAGCGAAACTTATGAATTATTTTTCAATTATTTTTGCTGAACAAGAAAGCCTGGAATGGATTCTGTCAGCAAGTCAAGCGGCTGTAATATTGCATAAGAAGCATTCGGTATACAGGCCTTTTAAAGAGGATAAGATACATTAAATAAAATAAACGATAGAGCAAGGCACGTTTCATGAAATAATGCGATTTGTTTATGAGCGGTGAAAAAATTATCGGTAAATGTCGGACAGCGGTATGACGCGAGAATTTTTCTAATATTTGCGGTATTAAAAACCCCGAATTTTATGGCGCCGCCGTCAAGTTCATATTAGATTTGTCGCATGATTGCAGGTTGCCGCAGCTTTGTTTTGAATACAGCAAATAATGATGCGGCGCTTTACGAAAATGAAGGAGCAAACTGTTTGAGACCGAGATATAATTTTATTCGAGCGCGCAAAAAACAAAATTGAGCGTAACTGCAAATAAAACGCTTTCCTCGATAAATAATTTTGCGCTCAATAAATGAATAAATTCAAGTTTATTTTAATTTAGGTTTGTTAAAATATATAAGACTGCAACCGAAAAAGTATCAACGGCAGATTAGCCCCGCAGCGGCACGTAAATTTCGATAATGAAAACTTCTTCGCTGAAAATATAACATGCAGCCGTAGACAATAATAAGCGAAAGCGTTTATAGGCGGCGCGCCGCGGATAAAGATGTAAAAATTATTTTGCTTTTTTATCGGCAGCAAGATAAATTACCGTTTTGTAAGATAAACGGGCTTGCAAAACAGTGCAAAGATATAGTTTTTGCGGAGCTTAAAGGGGTTTGAAACAGGCAAAAATATTAAACGGATTAAAGCCGAGTGCTTATTTTAAGCCTTAAAAGCCGATTAAAAATATTAACACAGGACATAAAAGAATAGTAAAATCAAATAGCGGTTAAGCGGATTAAGCAAAAAAAAACGGGCGGATAAGTTTTTTTCGTAAGCGGTTTGAATAAAGACAACGTCGAAAGCGCGCCTGCCTTCATACCGGCTGCGGTTATGTTAGCGGTTATCTTAATAGAAAAGCGGTTGTTGCGGCATGACGGCATGAGGTAGCGGAGAATAAGGGAGTTATGTTTGATTTTGCAGAATCCTGAATTAAAGGCGGTTATTATTGCGGTTAATATTGCCGTTTCGGCAGTATGAAAAAGGGCGAGAGTTTCTGTCGGAAGAAAATCGCTCTGTCGGAGCAGGGGAACAGCCGTAAAATTAACACCGGGCACCTGAATACCGATAGGTAATTATTTTTGAGAAATGCTCTTAGAAATGCCCTGCAGGCAATGCGTTTATCCGGAAAACAGGATGAGAGGATTGAACCTTCGGGAACGTTCAAAACGGGCGAGAACGCCGAAGTTTTTGAAAAACAGCATTTTGCCTCCGATAAAATTAAATTTGCGTTGATTGAAAATAACAAATATAACATAATCAGCAAGGAGAAACATTAAATTGAAAACAAACGGTTACAAAATTATGTGGATAGTGCTGGCGGTCATATTGGTCGTAGTGGCGGTTCTGTCGCTTACCACATGCATAAATACCAGCACGCCCGTCGGTTATTCGGAATTTAAGACGGCTGTTAAGCTTGCCGATCCCGACGATCAGAGTGCGGGACTCGAGGGCGATCTGACGAAAGAAGATTTAAAAGCCAACGGGGCGGACGATATAGCCGCGAAAATTCCCGAAAGTTATACCAGACTTGAAATAAGCGACGTGGTTTTCGACAGTTACGTAGTCAATTTCGTTCTGCGCGTATACGTTGACGATACCCGCAGCATGGCTTACGCATTCACGACAAATTATTCGAGAAGCGGCGAAAGCGTTGAGGTGTTGGAGAATATGCTCTCGGATGCAGGAATAGACTATACGTACACCAACCCCAACGCAGGGTCAGTGTGGTCGTCTTTACTGCCGCTTGCAGGAACAATCCTCGTTGCCGTAATATTCTTCATTCTCATAATGCAGACTCAGGGCGGAACTAAGGGAGCGATGAATTTTGCCAAGACCAACGCCAGAATAAACAGGGATCTGAAAGTCCGGTTTACCGACGTTGCCGGCGCTGAAGAAGAAAAAGCCGAGCTTGCCGAAGTGGTTGATTTTTTGAAAAATCCAAGAAAATTCAGCGAACTCGGAGCCCGCATTCCCAAGGGCGTGTTGCTTGTAGGGCCTCCCGGAACGGGTAAAACGCTGTTTGCGAAAGCCGTTGCCGGCGAAGCAGGCGTGCCGTTTTTTTCGATAAGCGGTTCTGATTTTGTGGAAATGTTCGTCGGCGTTGGCGCGTCGAGAGTGAGAGACCTTTTCGACGTGGCTAAAAAAAGCATGCCGTGCATAGTGTTCATTGACGAAATCGACGCGGTAGGACGTCAGCGCGGCACGGGCATGGGCGGCGGACACGATGAACGCGAACAGACGTTGAACCAACTGCTTGTGCAGATGGACGGGTTTGAGACCAACGACGGTATAATCGTCATGGCGGCAACCAACCGTGCGGATATACTCGATCCCGCATTGCTGCGTCCCGGCCGTTTCGACAGGCAGATTTACGTCAATATACCCGATGTTCGCGGCAGGGAAGCTATTCTCAAAGTGCATGCGAGAAATAAACCCCTTGCTCCCGACGTCAATTTTAAAACGGTTGCCAGAATGACCAGCGGTTTTTCGGGAGCCGACCTTGAAAACCTTCTGAACGAAGCCGCGATACTTGCGGCGAGAGCCAACAGAAAATTCATAAATAACAGAGATCTTTACGAAGGTATCAACAAGGTGCTTTTAGGACCGCAGAAAAAGAGCCGTCTTGTAACCGAGACAGACAAACGCATCACTGCGTATCACGAATCAGGGCATGCCGTTCTTGCGAGACTTTTGCCTAATTGCGATCCCGTACACGAAGTTTCGATAATTCCACGCGGGCAGGCGGCAGGGTACACAATGACCCGCCCCGACAGCGACGACAATCATCTGACCAAGGCGAAACTTTTGGACGACATCGTCATGACTCTCGGCGGCAGAGTGGCGGAGGAACTCATCATAAAAGATATTTCCGCAGGCGCTTCGGGAGATATTCAGGCGGTCAGCAAACGCGCGAGGCTCATGGTCACGGAGTGGGGTATGAGCGAGAAAGTCGGACCCATATCTTATGCGTCCGATAAAGAAATATTCATCGGCAGAGATATGGCCGCGCACGTGACGTACAGCGAAGAGACGGCTGCCATTATCGACGAAGAAGTGCAGAAAATCGTTTCGGATGCCCTTGCAAAAGCCAGAAAAATGCTTGGCGAAAACAAAAAACTTCTCGATAATATGGCAAGACTTCTGGTTGAAAGAGAAACCATTTTCTCCGAAGAGGTCGATATGCTTATGGAAGGAAAGAGCGTTGAAGAAATAATGACTTTCATGGATGAAAACGAACGCACTCTTTCGGAAAATCCGTTTACCAGAAAGGCGGGTAAAAAAGCCTCTGCAGAACAGTATGCGAAGGCGGAAGAGCCCGCGGAAAAAGAGAAAAACTCAGATGAGCCGGACGGAAAAAATGCCGGAAGCGACGGCGGAAAATCCGATAAAGACGGCAGCGAACAAAATTAAAGAATAAACCGCCCGGGCAAGATTTTGTTTTTGCCCGGGTATGAGGCTTTTTACGTTGAAGTTTTCGGAACGATGTTGCCGGTTGCAATAATCCGCGCGTGTTTTGCGGGATTACGGGCCGTCGCGCGGAATTTATTCAAGCGGAAGTTATTCAAGCTGCGGTTTGTATGTTCGGCCGGCTAAGCATATGTTGCGACGCCGGCGGAAAGCGCGGTAAAAGCGCCGTGACTGAAAGTCCGCATATATTTTTTCGGGAACGGAAATTTCCTGTGCCGGATTCGCGGGCTTCAGCGGACGACCGGAAAGGGAATCAAGGAGAACATATGGGAAAAATCATTGCTTTTTCTAACCAGAAAGGCGGAGTGGGAAAAACGACGACGTGCGTCAATATGTCGGCATATCTTGCGGCGAAAGGCAGGAAATGCCTGATGA
>CAUHGY010000003.1 GCA_959605945.1 uncultured Clostridia bacterium
TTAAAGTCTCAGTTTAAACCCTTACTAGATAACTTATTTCTCAATAGAAATTCATCTATTTTATCTAAAGATAGTGAAGGTTTAAAATCCTTTTATAATTTGGACAAAAAAACTGGTCAGTGGGCTTATGAAAATGAAATAAAAAAAATTAGACACAAAAACGCATAATAAAATTAAAATAAAACGCCGCCGTTCCGCTAAAATATGCGGAACGGCGCCTTTTTATTTAAACGTCATAATAATCGAACCGATATGTTTCGGAATTTGTTTCCGCAACTGATAATCGGATGATAAAGCGAAGGCAGTGCTTTTTTGCACCGCGGCATGTAAAATATTAATATATTTTGAGATTGCTATTTCTTTTCAATCTGTTTTATGTTCCCGCAGTAAGGGCAGACGGGACTCACTTCGCTTATTTTGTAGGAAAAAGGTGCGCCGCAGAAGTCGCATTTAACTGTAATTTCGCGTTCGTTCATGGCTTTTTCGTTATTCGGGTAAACATTGTCGCCGTCCCTGACGTAGCCGATCAGATAACCTTTGTTAAAACATGTAGTCAGCGTGTTGCGGACTGTATTTTCGTCTTGCTGCAACTGTGCGGATATTTTCTGAACGGTGTAAAGATGTTCTTCGGTGACTGCAAAAACCACGCGTTTAAGTTTGTTCTTTTCGGCAAAACCCACCCAGGCAACGGGCGTTCCGTAAAAGCCGATAACGGTGCATACGATACCCGCCACCATCAGGATGGTCAAGCCTGAAATCGCGCCGAATACGATCGCCGGAATACCGCCGACCAGCATTACAGTTAATAAAATTGCGATAAACAAAGATTTGTTCACTGCTTTGTTGATATATTTCATATATACCTCTTATTTATAACATTATATCAAAAGCATTTCAAATATGTCAAATAAAAATATTCGGTGGTTTTTTCTTTTCCGGTATAAAAAAACTGCGGCCGGGCAAAATCGTATTATAAAAAATCGGAGGTTGTTTATGGCAGGAAATATGCTGACCACAAAAGAAGCCGCGCTTATTTCGGACCTTTTAACTTACGAAGAAAGTGCGTGCAAAAAAGCTAGACTTTATTCGAGAACGCTGACGGATAAAAACGTTGCGGAACAGCTCGGCAAAATAGCCGATAATCATCAGAGACGCTTCAATGCGCTTTTTGATATGCTGTGAGGTGCCGCTATGAATACAAGTTATAAAGCCGAAGTTACGCTCAACGAGAAGGATTCTTTGCAGGACCTTTTGAATATAGAAAAAAGCATGGTCAAACTTTACGCTACGGCTATAACCGAAGGTTGCAGCCGGGGATTCAGGACGCTTGTTAAAGAAATCCTGAACGAGACCGTTGAAGATCAGATGAACGTTTTTTTGCAGATGACCGAGCTTGGATATTACAAGGTGGAATCGGCGCCCGAAAGCACGCTCAATGAGCAAAGGGAGAAATTCGTTAAGGTCAAAAATCAACTCTGCTGATAAAAGATAAATCAGATTAAAAGTATCCGTTTAAGCCCGGGCAAACAGCCGGGCTTAAACACTCGCTTGAACCGGATATTAAAAAACGCCGTTTTGCTCCGTTTAAGGCTGTTTGATAAGTTTTACAATTCAATGCCTTATCGGATCATAAAAAACCGACAGTTTAACCGGCGCCGTTAATGATTATAAATCAAAAATTATTCATCGCAAAAGATCGGATCATTAAAATCAAAGAGGTCAGACGACGGTTTCCGCGTATTCGCCAGGCGGAAGGCCGTATTTTAACTTGAAAGCATTGCAAAACGCTGCGGGCGTGGAAAAATGCAACAGGTTGCTTATATCCTTGCATCGCTTGCCTTCGGCTAAGTATTTTACAGACAGTTCCAACCGCCTGTCGTTATAATATTCCATAGGGGCGGCGCCGTATTCTTTTTTGAAAACTCTGTTTATATGTGCCTTTGAATATGCGAAACGGGTTGAAATATCTTTCAGATTTAACTTGTTTCCGGCGTTGTCGTCGATAAATTTTTTTATGCGGGTCGCGATATTTTCGGTTTCGTTTTCGGGCGGAACTTCGGCAAATATTCGGGCGAGAATAAGGTTTATTATGTCCGTAATCAATCTTTTATCGCTGCAGGAGATATATTTGCGCAATAAAGCGGCGGCATCCGAGAGAAAACTATCGTCGCAGAGATTTATTTCGACAAGGGAAGTTACTTCGGGGAAGGTACATGCGTGAATATATGTGTGGAAAAGTTGATCGGACGGGTCGTCGTACAGTGTGAATTTTTTGCGCACGGGAAATATGTAAAGATGATTTTTCTTTAACGGAACTGTGCCGTTTTCGTCGTTGTAAAATGCTGCGCCGTCGATCACAAGATAAATCATTGAAAAATTGACGTAAATGTTTTTATAAAACCAATTTTTATGGGTGTATCCCTCACCCGCGCGCGAAACGTTCAAAGTAATCATGAAAAAAGAATAGAGCAAAATAAAGTTTTTGTCAAATGTATTTTAATGCAGTCTTAGCGGGCAAGTATGTTTGTTTTTTGCAACTGTTTGATTGTTTTTCGTATTGCGCGGATCTGCCGTCGGTGCTAAAATATTGTTGCCGCCGAAAAATTCTCGAAAAAAGCGGGGCGGGATAATATTATACGGAGAAAAATATATGCAGAGAGTTAAAGATAAAGTATGGATCTGGGGACATCCTCCGGCATCGTGCAACGGTTATAACGTGGGAGAAAATGCATTTGACGTTACCCCGGCGCAGGGCGCCAGATATATGGGAGCGAAAAATGTTTTTTACGTGGCGTTCGGGAATCACATGGAAATTACGGAATATGCCAAAGACGTTGACGGAATTGACAAAATAGGGCTTGCGGTAGAAAACTGGGGCGAAAAAGGTGCCGATTTGCTCGGAAAAACGCTGAGTCTTGCAAAATATTTCCCTAAGGCGGACAGACTTGTTTTTGACGATTTTTTCAATGACGACAAAGCGCCGCATCGCCTGAACTGGCAGGATTTCAGCGTTGAAAACCTGCGGGCCGTCAGAGATAAAATTCATGCCGCGGGATATGAGATGTGGGTGGTCTTGTATCAGCATCAGTGCGGCAAAAACAAACTTCCGTACCTTGACGTGTTCGACGGCATTTCTTTCTGGTTCTGGCAGGAGCCGGACATAGCAGGTTATCATAAGAGCATTGGCTGGTTTCTGGAAAACAGCGTCGGCAAAAAAAGACTGGTGGGATGTTATCTGTTTAATTTCGGCGGAAATTGCCCCGCAAACCCGTCTTTGGTGACTTATCAGCTGGAATGCAACAAGTTGCTTATAAAGCGAAAAGAGATAGACGGATTGATTCTGCATAACAACGCGCTCGGCGGCATGAACCTGAAAGCATATGAAGCCGCGAAAAAATGGATGGACGAAAATAAAAACGAAGCGATCGGGTAAATACGAACGGCGTTGAAGGATAATGGCGCAGCAAAGCCGTCAAACCGCGGTTATTTACAACATGCTTTTTCCCGCGGCCGAAACGCTGTTTTCTCTGATTTTTGATGATGAAAAGAAATAATAGCAGCGTTTTTTCGACATTTTTAAAGGAAGCGAACGAAGAAAACGGAAAATTGTTTCTGAAAAAACAAAAACGGGTATTGACGAATGCGAAAGTTTGTATTATAATAAATTTTAATCAGGTTTCAAATTTTTTCGATGAAACTTGTGCATGCAATATAAAGCGATAAGCAAATGCCGGCTTGTCTATTTATTTGCAAAGACGGGGTTGCCCGTAAAAAGATTTAATTTTAAGGAGTGTTTTGATATGGCAAGATTTACGTTACCCAGAGATCTCTATCACGGAAAGGGATCGCTTGAGGCGTTAAAGACGTTTAGGGGAAAAAGAGCGATGATTTGCGTGGGCGGCGGTTCGATGAAAAAGTTCGGCTTTCTCGACAGAGCAATCGCCTATCTCAAAGAAGCGGGAATGGAAGTGGAAGTATTTGAAGGAATAGAACCGGATCCTTCGGTTGAAACCGTTATGCGCGGCGCCGAAGCGATGGCAAAATTCCAACCCGATTGGATTGTAGCCATGGGCGGCGGTTCTCCCATCGACGCCGCAAAGGCAATGTGGATTAAATACGAATATCCCGAGACGACGTTCAAGGATATGTGCAAAGTTTTCGGTCTGCCTAAGCTCAGAACCAAAGCGCATTTTTGCGCAATTCCTTCGACTTCCGGCACGGCGACGGAGGTGACGGCGTTTTCCATTATCACTGATTACAAGGATCGCATCAAATATCCCATCGCAGACTTTGAAATTACGCCGGACGTCGCTATCGTCGACCCCGATCTGGCGGAAACGATGCCCAAAAAACTTGTGGCGCATACGGGCATGGATGCATTAACGCACGCCATTGAGGCGTATGTTTCTACGGCAAATTGCGATTATACCGATGCTTTGGCAATACACGCCATCGAGATGATCCAAAAGTATCTCGTTCCGTCATACAACGGAGACATGGAGGCGCGCGCCAAGATGCACAATGCGCAATGTCTTGCGGGACAGGCATTCTCCAATGCGCTTTTGGGTATAGTTCACTCCATGGCTCATAAAACGGGTGCGGCATTCGAAGATTACGGCGCGCACATCATTCACGGCGCCGCGAACGCAATGTATTTGCCTAAGGTCATTGCGTTTAACGCTAAAAATATCGAGGCGAAAAGACGTTACGGCGTGATTGCCGACTACATGGGGCTGGGCGGTTCGAGCGATAAGGAAAAGGTGCGCCGTCTGATTGCGTTCCTGCGCGACATGAACGACAAGCTTAACATTCCCCACTGCATTAAAAACTATGGGGCGGACAGCTATCCCTGCGAGCAGGGTTTCGTTCCCGAAGAAGTGTTCCTTGAAAGATTGCCTTCCATCGCCAAGAACGCGCTTGCCGACGCCTGCACGGGTTCAAATCCCCGCAAACCTTCGCTTAAAGATATGGAAGCATTGCTTAAATGCTGTTATTACGACACCGAAGTCGATTTCTGATAAAGGATACGTTAAAAATGCTTTAAGGCGTCCGCGCAAACAGCGCGGACGCCGGTTTTTTCATAGAGTTTTAGCGGCGCAGAGGCTCTGCAAAATATGAACAATTGCAAAATGGCGCGAAATTTACTTGAAAAATCGCGAAAATAGTTGTATAATACCAAACAGAAGGTTTTCGGACAACACTTCTTTTAAAAAAACCGAAACAAAGGCAGTTTGAATAATTTTTAAACCAATCCTTTTTCGGTAAGTAAATTTTGTCCGTAAAAGGATTTTTTTATGTTTAAATTTACTACCAAAAAACTTGCAAGAGCAGGCGTCGCGGCGGGACTTTACGTTTTGCTGTCGTTAGCGGTTTTTCCGGTCGCAAGCGGCGCCGTGCAGTTCCGCGTCAGCGAAGCGCTGACCGTACTTCCGCTTATTTTTCCCGAGACTGTCGCAGGGCTTGCGGTGGGATGCGCGCTGTCGAACATTATAACGGGATGTGCGGCTATGGACGTGGTATTCGGCAGCGTCGTCACTCTGGCGGCGGCGGTCGCCACTTATTTTACAGGCAAATTTTTTCAAACAAAGGTATTAAAGATTGCCGTCGGCGGTATTTTTCCCGTCATTCTGAACGCTTTTTTGCTGCCGCTTATATGGTTCTGGTGTTACGGCGCTCTCGAATATCTTTATATCGTTCAGGTCGGATTTCTTCTCATAAGCCAGGGCGTTATCGTCTATGCGCTCGGCACGCCCGTTTTTATAGCGTGCGACAGATTGAAAACCAAAGGCTTTGCGGGATTTACCGATTAAAAAGAATTATTCCAACTCCAGGTTGGAAAAAATCTAACTTCGGTTGTTGTAATTTTTATACATTGTCTGTATAATTGAATCGTAACGGCGGACGGCAAAACGTCGGAACGAAAATATATGAAGGAGAGTGCAATGACTGAATTCGGCAAATTCTTGTATGAACTGAGAAAAGAGCGAGGGTGGACGCAGGAAACCGTTGCCGACAAGGCGGGGGTAACCAATCAGGCGGTTTCCAAATGGGAAACGGGAGAAAATTATCCGGAAACTGCCGTATTGCTTAAACTGTCTCTTTTATTCGATGTCAGCGTGGACGAACTTTTAAAGGGAAAAAGAAATGATGCCGGCATTATCGAAGCGGCGGAAACGTCCGCTGCCTCTAAAAGCAAATTTCAGTTTGCCCGTCTTGACGGGATAGTCGTTCTCATATGCGCGGCGGCATATCTCACGGTCGGATTTCTGCGTCAGGCATGGCATCCCGCATGGCTGATATTTATTTACGGGTTTTGGCTGGCTGTCGGATTCAAAGAAATCGACAAAGTGCGTTCAGGCGTAAAAAGCGTGTGGACGGCGCTGTCTTCTTCCGTGTTTCTGCTTCTGCCGGCAATATATCTTACATGCGGTTTTGTTTGGGGATTGTGGCATCCCGCGTGGATTGTGTTTATATTCGGTTTTTTGGTTTGTATGATTTTTTCCGAAGTCGAAAAGGCGCGCGGAGAGCGCGGAAACGACGGAACAAACGGTTCGTTTCCCGAAGGCGAAGAATCGCATGACGAATAAAACGCGGAATTCGGATTGTCAGCGCAATGTTGTTTTGCGATATAAAATAAACGCAGAAGCCGCACTGAAAATTCAGTGCGGCTTCTGCGTTTAACTGCCGAATCGGTTTAATTGATGTTTCTGAAAGGACGGTAAATCGCCCATATAAATATCAGCCAGAGCGCCGAAATTCCTACAAGCGAATAAATTATCCTTGAAACGACGGCTTCCGCGCCGCTTCCGAAAATAAAAGCGACAAGGTTAAAGTCGAAAATTCCGATAAGCAACCACACGAGCGCGCCCAAAATTACAAGGCAATACGCTATTATAGAAGTGATTTTCATTTTTCCCCCCGAAAGATAGTGTGTGACGAACGGAAGAATTTATGCTTTCAGGAAGAAAATCGCATTGCGAAATTTACAGGAAAGCGTTTTCAAGCACCAGTTTGTCGAAGTCGATTTTTTCCACGAAATCGTCCGCTTTGAATCTGACGCAGTTATACTTGGCGTAATTGAAAAGGTGCGTTTTTATGAGCACCGGAGTGGGCACGTCGAGCGCTTCGCAAATTTCACGCAGATAGCCGTAGAAGTCCGAATAATCCATATTTTCGGTTTTTTCCAGCATAAACTGACGTAATATTTTATCTTTTTTAATTACTTTAGCCCAAATTTTTATCATAAAATCTCCCGAGCGCGATTATTGTATCATAAAGAGAGACGAAAAAGCAACATTTATTATTGACAAATTGTTTATTTCGCTGTAAAATATAAAAAAGAATGCGGGAGTGTTTGCGTTCTCGGTTTTTCGCCGTACAAAAACAGTAAAAGGGTCAGCCGCAAAAAAGAACAGGTAAATGAACAAGTTTCGGAAAGGGATCATCAATGGATAAATTCAAACACGATATTTTAAAATTATTGAACGAAAACGCAAGGTATTCCTATTCGCAGATGGCGTCTATGCTCGGCGCGGACGAAACCGACGTCGAAAAAGCGGTAAAAGAACTTGAAAATGAAGGTATTATCGTAAAGTACGCCGCAATATTAAACACCGAAGCCATGAACAGTCATGTTCAGGCGCTGATTGAAGTTAAAGTAGCGCCGCGCAAGCTGAAAGGATTCGATTCGTGTGCGGAAGAAATTTATTCTTTCCCGGAAGTGCAGAGCCTTTATCTGATGAGCGGCGGATTCGATCTTGCGGTGTTCATTGAGGGCAAGGGGCTTTCGGACATAGCGAAGTTTGTTGCCGAAAAATTAAGCGTGATAGACGGTATAATAGGATGTCAGACTCATTTTATTCTGAAAAAATATAAAATAGAAGGTCAGATTACCGTCAAGGGTGAAGAAGTTAAAAGGCAGATAATTCAGGCATGAGAGACTTTTTAAGCCAGAGAGCAAAAAATATAAAGCCGTCGGGTATAAGAAAATTTTTCGACATAGCGTCTGAAAGAAAAGACGTTATCTCTCTCGGAGTGGGCGAACCCGATTTTATTACGCCGTGGGAGATACGCGACGCCGGCATTCAGGCCATCAAAAAGGGCTATACGCAGTATACTTCGAACAGCGGACTTACGGAACTGCGCAATGAAATATCCGAATATCTCAAAAACAGATTTTCGGTGAATTTCGCTGCCGAAAACATTGTGGTCACGGTAGGGGCGAGCGAAGCTATCGACGTGACGTTGCGTTCGGTGGTGAACGAAGGCGATGAAATTTTGGTTCCCGACCCCAGCTACGTTTCTTACCGTCCGTGCGTGGAACTTTCGGGCGGTATTGCGGTCGCCGTACCCTGCGACGGGGAAAACGGATTCAAACTCACCCCTGAAAATCTTGAACGGGCGATAACGGCAAAGACAAAAGCTATAATTTTTCCCTATCCCAATAACCCGACCGGCGGGATCATGGAAAAAGAATACATCGAGGCCATTATTCCCGTGATATTAAAGCACGACCTGCTTATTATATCCGATGAAATATATGCCGAACTCACTTACGGCAGAAAGCACTGCTCGATAGCGTCTTTTCCCGAACTTGAGGGCAGAGTGGTGCTGATAAGCGGTTTTTCAAAAGCTTTTGCGATGACGGGTTGGCGCGTGGGATATGTATGCGCTCCGGCGGAAATCAGAAAAACTCTTTTGAAAATTCATCAGTATGCATCTATATGCGCGCCTATTTTTTCGCAGTATGCCGCTCTCGAAGGGCTTGTCAGCGGAAAAGAGGACGGCTATGCTTCGGTCAACGAGATGCTTGCCGAATACGACAGACGCAGAAAATTCATGTATGCCGTTTTTACGCAGACGGGGCTTGAATGCTTTGAACCGAAAGGCGCGTTTTATATTTTTCCGTCTGTAAAAAACACGGGTATGACGGGAGAAGAGTTTGCCAAAGCGCTGCTTGAAAAAAAGAAACTTGCAGTCGTTCCGGGCGATGCGTTCGGCGACTTCGGTAAATATTACGTCAGATGTTCTTATGCATATTCTATGAAAGATCTGATAGAAGCTACTTCGAGAATTGCGGATTTTGTACAAGAACTTGCAAAATAAATGAAAAAAGGAAGAAAACGCGGTTTGCGGGATTGAAATTATGGAGAAAATTATAATAGTGGGAGCGGGGCTTTCCGGCGCCACCGTCGCAAGAATGTTTGCCGACGGCGGATGCGACGTCACCGTGGTGGATAAAAGAGATAATATAGGCGGCAACGTTTATGACTATGTGGATAAAAACGGCATACGGGTGCAGGCTTTCGGTCCGCATATTTTTCACACCGACGATAAACAGGTTTTCGAATTTCTTTCGAGATTTACCGAGTGGGAAGAATACAGACATAAAGTTCTTGCCAATGTCGGCGGAACGTATGTTCCGTTGCCGTTCAATCTGAATTCTCTTTTTCTGCTTTTTCCCAAAAATAAAGCCGAAAAAATAAGGCAGGAACTCGTAAAAGAAGTCGGTATGGGAAATAAGGCCCCTATAATGCAGCTTATGCAGAGCGAGAACAAACTCATACGCGATTTTGCACGGTTTGTTTTCAATAAAATTTTCTATTATTATACAAAAAAACAATGGGGTTTTTCGCCCGCTCATCTCAGCAAGGATATATTGGGAAGGGTGCCCGTATGCGTTACCGAGAACGACGAGTATTTCAAAGACGAGTATCAGGTCATGCCGAAAGAAGGCTTTACCGAAATGGTTTCCAATATGTTGCGCCATCCGCGCATAAAATTAAAACTCGGCAAGGACGCCAAAAAAATAATATCGCTCGCCGGCGGCAAAATATATTTAAACGGCAAAGAATTCGACGGCACGCTTATATACACGGGATGCGTGGATGAACTGTTCGATTATAAATACGGCGTTCTTCCTTACAGAAGCCTTAAATTCAGATTTAAAACTTTAAAAATGCCGTCATTTCAGCCGGTAGCCGTAGTCAATTATACCGCATCCAAAAAATATATGCGTATATCGGAATTCACTAAATTTACATGCGCGCCGTGCGACAAGACGGTAATCGTCAAAGAATATGCCAAAAAATTCAAAAAAGGAAAAAACGTACCCAGCTATCCCGTACCGGTGTTCAAAAATACGGCGCATCACAAAAAATACGAAGACGAAGCAAAACAATATTCCAATCTTTTCCTTTTGGGCAGACTTGCCAATTATAAGTACATAAATATGGACGTTGCCGTCAGGAACGCCATGGATCTTTACGCCAGGCTTAAAGGTGAATGAAATGGAGAATGTGAAAA
This sequence comes from uncultured Clostridia bacterium, assembly GCA_959605945.1. Classification (GTDB taxonomy): domain Bacteria; phylum Bacillota; class Clostridia; order Christensenellales; family Borkfalkiaceae; genus UBA1259. The sequence continues at coordinate 10,306 of CAUHGY010000003.1, forward strand.
TATTGGAACTTCTCGATTCTTATTATCCCATAGTGGACGGGGCTATAAGCGTCGTCAAGAACTATTCCAAAGAAATCAACAAGATTGCCGACTGTTCTCTCGCCGTACCGAAGGCGGGCATTAATGCCAAATATACAGACAATGAAGATTTTGTGGTGTATCGCTGCAATTCCATCGCCGCACCCGAAAATTACAGGCTGGGCAATCCCGATACCGACGGAAAGTTTATAAAGCTAATTAAAGAAGGGAAATTTGATATTTTTCACGCGCATTCGCCGTTTGCCATGGGTAAGTTTGCCATAAAAATGGGCAAAAAACTTAAAGTTCCCGTAATACTTACCCTGCATACTCAATATCATCATGACTTTATGCGCGTGACGCGCAGCAAAACGCTGACGTCTATTATGACAAAGATGATCATGCGCGTCTACAACGCGGCAGACAGCGTGTGGACTGTCAGCGAAGCGTCCAAAAAAATTTTGCGGCAGTATGGGTTTAAGGGAAAAATAGAAGTGGTGAGAAACGGGACCGATTACGTATACCCCGACAATGCGGAAGAACTTATCGACAGAATAAACGGGCTGCACAACCTTTACGGTCAGAAAAACGTATTCGTGTTTGTCGGACGCATGGCGATGTATAAAAATCTTAAGCTGCTGTGCGATGCCTTAAAACTATTAAAAGACAGCGGCGAAGATTTTAAAATGCTTTTCGTGGGCGGCGGATTCGATTATGATGAGCTGGTGGAGTATATTAAATATCTCGGTATAGACGATGTATGCATTACTACCGGCGAAGTGCGCGACAGGGCATTGCTGCAAGGCTATTATCTGCGCAGCGACCTTCTGGTGTTTCCGTCAACATTCGATATGGCAAGCATAGTCAAAGTGGAAGCGGCAGCCCATAAGCGCCCGGCTCTGCTCATAAAGGACAGCTGCAGCGCCGAACTTATAGAAGACGGAGTTAACGGATTTTTATGCGAAGAAAATGATTACTGTCTTTTCGAAAAGATGAAATCGCTGTGCGGAAAACGGGAAATTTTGATGAAGGCGGGCGAATGCGCGTACCGCACCGTTTACCGTAACTGGCAGATGGTTGCGGAAGAAGTTCTCGCGAAATATAAGGAAATACTAAAAGATTTTCGGGAAAAACAAAAAGAACTTGAAAGCATAAAAGCTCTTAAAAAAATGAAAAAGAAGAAAGACGGGTTAAAAAACGCCTGATTTTATAAGGAATATTCATAAAGCCGCGGTAAAACGCGGCTTTATTGTTTAAATAAATTTCCGGCAATATAAATAAAAATAAAAAAACATTGCGCTATTGCGGAGCCGAAAAATTCAATCGGAATTCGGCAAAATGCTTTTGAATCGTGTGCGATGGGGCAGGCGTATTTGAAAAGATTAAATATAGTCTGATATAACTTAATAAAATAGAAATGACATTTCGTAAATTTTATTAAAATATCTCGGGAAAATATTTGCGAGAGTAAATATAAAAAAAGCCGTTAAAGAAGCGGCGGAATTTGCGTAAGACAGTTTTTTAATAAGGCGCGGCGCGTTCTAAGAACGCGCCGCGCAGTTTATCCGTAGACTGAATTTTAGCTTTATTGCTTTGATTTATTTATAATCGGTGTTCATTTGCCGAAACAACAGTAATATCGGTTGGGATATACGGTATAATATCGGCCGGAAGAAGTTTATCTGTTATCGGTTTTGTTATTATCGTTTATGCTCGGACTTATTCCTTGGCCGTCGGTTTCGTCAGGCTCTTCGTAATCGCAGAAATCCGCATGGGTTTCGGCTTCGGCAATGTGTTTTTTCTTTTTCAACGTCGTCACCATAAAACCGATTATTATAAAGGAATAGAAGCTCAGTACACGCCACACAATCATAGCCGGGAAAGCAAGTCCCGCAACGGTGAGACCGGTTGAAAAAAGTATGTAAAAGGAAAGGTCTGCCGCGCCTGAGTTTCCGGGGGTGGGAATGAATGAAATGGCAGCGTAAAGTATTACGCAAAGCTGAATGATCTGTGTCCACTCGAGCATCCCGCTGACTGTTTCGCTTCTCCAGGAAAATCCGAAGAATTTCAGCGTAAAATATGCGATAGAGTTAAGAGCGAGAGCTTCTGCAAAGCTCAGAAGAAACGTAGACGAGAAGACAAGCGGATTTTTGGCGATTTTTTTAAGACATTTTGAGTTGTGGACTACGGCTTTGATTGTTTTGTATGTGGTCAGTTTGGGATTTTTTATTATGCGCAGTTTATTGCCGACCCACATTACGAAACGTACCAAAGTCGCCCCGATTTTGGGAAAAAGCGAAAACATAAGCACTAAAAACGGAGTGATGAAACAGAAAAAAATCCCGATCCAGGCAAGCGCCGCCACTACATTGTACGGCAGGGCGTTTACCATGGATTTATCAATGCCGAGAGCGTTATATTTGTAGCAGATGATTGCCACTACGCCGAGAATGACCGTTGCAATCTGGTTTAAAAAGTAAGTGCCGATCGCCATACTTGACGCCGTGCCGCCCGGAACGCCGTTTTTTGAAAGATGATAAATTTCAAAAGGCTGACCGCCGACGGCGAGAGGGGTTATATTGTTGTAATAATGACCTATCAGCCCCGTTTCCATGCACGTGCGGAAATGAAATTTCCCCGTGGTGGATTTGCACATTATTGTCAGTTTAAGGCCCTTGAAAAGATAGCACGCGCCGAGAGCAAGCAACGCAAAGACGATATAGTACCAGTTGTTGCCGATGGTTGTCAGAAAAGCAGATAAATTGAAGGGTTCTTTTCCCGCATTTTCGCCGAAAAAATCGTGGACGAAAGTGTAAACAAGAACGCCGACGACGAAAATGATGAAAAGAACAGTAAATATATTTTTAAATATTTTTTGCCTTTTGGAGATGTTTTTGTCTTCGTGCACGTCGAGCAGCCTGTTCATCACAAGCTGTTTTCCCAGGCTTTTCTGCGAAGTCTTTTTTATTTTTTCTTCCGCTTCGATCATGGCTTTTTCGGCATGACTTTCGGCGTTATAGTCAATCGGCAGATCTTCGGGAGAGACTTCTACGATTATGGGTTCCGCGGTTTTTTCGTCGATCTCGATTTTGTTGACTACCGGTGTTTTGTTTTTCATTCTTTTCATAACCATTACATTTTACTTTATATATTTGCGATTGTCAACCGAAAATAGAAATTAACTTGACTTTTAACTGCAATTTGGTTACAATCTATAGGAATAATATGGGGCGGAAGGAATAAAAATGCTGAAAAAACCCAAAGTTGTATTCACGTACGTAGAGGCGGGAATGGGACATATAATTCCCATGACGGGAATGGCGTCGGCATTCAAAGAGAAATACGGCGACAAATGCGAGATAGCGGAAAGCTACATTTTCAATGAAAGCAGCAGCGAAGCCGTGCACAAAATGGCGGCCGAACAGGTAAGCCATGTCAAGCGCGCGGCGGGCAGCCGTCTTTACAGTTTTACGGAAGCGGTGTCGTATAAATTTTCTTCGCGTTTTATTCACGCCGTGTTAGACGCTCATTTCGGTAAAGGGTTCAAAGATGCAATGAAAGACTTAGCCGCGCTGTCGCCCGATCTCGTAGTTTCAACTTATTATCTTCCCGCGCACATTGCTGCCGTTACCAACAAAAAGAAGATGACAAACACGTTGATAGCCACCTATTCGCCCGACTGCTATATTTATCCCGCATGGGACAAAAGGTGCGATCTTTTTTTGGTCAACAACGATAAGGCTTACGGCATGGCCGTGAGAAAAGGTTTCAAGCGCGTGGAAAAAGTTCCGTTTATTTATAAAGAAAGCGTAACGGAACCGCGAGAAAGCAAAAGCGCTTCGCGAAAGGCGCTTGGCCTGAAAGATAAATTTACCGTGCTTTTTACCAGCGGTGCTTACGGCACCAACCGTACCGGCAACATAATAGAAAAAATTATTTCCCGCGATCTTCCGATAAATTTTATTATAATCTGCGGTAAAGACGAAGTTCAGTATAAGCGTGCGGAGAGGCTTGTAAAAAACAAAGGCCGCAATACAGACGTAACTCTTCTCGGTTTTACCGACAGGCTCGCCGATTACATGCACGCTTCGGACGTGGCCGTCGGCAAAGGAGGTACCAACACGGTGATGGAGTCGGTGTATCTCGATTGTCCCATCGTCATCAACGCCGAAGCAAACAGGCTTGAAGAAATCACGGCGGCGTACTGCGCGAAACAGGGGCTTGCCGTGCGCGAGAAAAATGCAGAAAAAGTTATATCGTTTATAGAGCGCTGTATGGCGGACGGCACGGTGACAGAAGGGTTCAAAACTCGCTTTGCCGCATTTAAAGAAAAGGACGGCGGGGAAAAATGCGCAGATCTTCTTTTCGGGTTGCTCAAAGAAAGATTCCCGAATCTTTAAGGAAATCAAAACGGTTTACGGACAAATTTTTACAAGGAAGGTAAATAATTATGGACTGGGAACAATTTTGGCAGACAGTGCAGGGTTGGCTGCTCGATACCGGCGTAAAAATCGTCGTTTCACTGCTTTTTATTTTTATAACGTTCAAAATAATTAACGTCGTTGCCAAAAAAGCCGTCAAAAGGGCGGAAAAAGCTTCGCCCGAAAAGAAAGTTGACAAAACGCTTGTAAGAACGCTCAGCCATGTCATAAAAATAGCGCTTAAAGTCGTAATTCTTGTATGCGTGATAGGCTATCTCGGCATCGATACCAGCGGCATTACCGCGCTTATAGCCTCGCTCGGCGTGTGCATCGGTCTTGCCGTAAACGGCGCGCTTTCCAATTTTGCGGGCGGGGTGCTGCTTTTGATTACGCGTCCGTTCAAAGACGACGATTACATCGATGCCTGCGGATACGAAGGCACTGTGGAAGATATTCACATGTGCAACACCAAGTTGAGAACGGTGGACAACAAAGTGGTATTTATACCTAACGGTACGCTTTCGACGAGTTGCATCATCAACTATTCGCTTAAAGACATCAGAAGAGTTGACATAGACTTTTCGGTTTCTTATTCTGACGATTTTGAAAAGGCAAAGAAAATCATAGAAGATATTTACACGCGACATGAACTTGTTCTGAAAGATCCGGAACCGTTCGTCAGAATGAGCGCGCATGCTGACAGCAGTATCGTCATCACCACCCGAGTGTGGACTAAAAATTCCGATTACTGGACGGTCAAATTCGATCTTTTGGAAAGCGTTAAAAAGGCTTTTGACGAAAACGGCATAGAAATACCTTTCAATCAGCTTGACGTACACGTTAAAAAAGACTGATTTGTTTTGCGGCTTAGCGGGCGGCGTTCCGCTTTCGCGCGCGGCGGTAAATCAACGCTTATAAAAATAAAATTCTGGAGAAAAGAAAATGAAAATTTACGAAGAACTTGTGGAACGCGGCCTTATCGCGCAGGTTACCGACGAAAAGGAAATCAAAGAACTTATAAACGGCGGCGGCGCAAGATTTTATATAGGATTCGATCCTACGGCGGATTCGCTGCATGTCGGACATTTTATGGCGCTGTGCCTTATGAAACGCCTGCAGATGGCGGGAAACAAACCCGTCGTGCTGATCGGCGGAGGGACGGGGCATATCGGCGATCCTTCGGGGAGGACGGATATGCGTTCGATGATGACTAAGGAAATTATCGATCACAACTGTGCCTGCTTTAAAAAGCAGATGGAAAGATTTATAGAGTTCGGCGAAGACAAGGCGATAATGGTCAACAACGCCGATTGGCTTCTGAAACTCAACTATATAGATTTTCTCCGCGAAGTCGGGGGGTGTTTTTCGGTCAATAATATGTTGCGCGCGGAGTGCTATAAGCAGCGCATGGAAAAAGGACTTTCGTTTTTGGAATTCAACTATATGATAATGCAGTCCTACGATTTTTTGTATTTACATCAGCATTACGGCGTCAATATGCAGTTCGGCGGAGACGATCAGTGGAGCAATATGCTGGGTGGCACCGAACTCATAAGAAAGAAAACGGGTAAAGATGCTTACGCGATGACCATAACTCTTCTTTTGAACAGCGAAGGCAAAAAAATGGGAAAAACGGCGAAAGGTGCGGTGTGGCTCGATCCCGAAAAGACTTCTCCATTTGAATTTTATCAGTATTGGCGCAACGTAGACGATGCCGACGTCATGAAATGCATTAAGATGCTTACTTTCCTGCCTATGGAGACCATCCGCGAAATGGATAAGTGGGAAGAAAGCCGCATAAACGAGAAAAAGGAAATACTCGCTTACGAACTCACTGCGCTCGTACACGGAAAAGAAGAAGCCGATAAAGCCAAAGCGGCGGCTCGTGCGCTTTTTTCGGGAGAAGGCGACGATGCAAATATGCCGTCGACAAAGATTTCGGATGATAATCTTACAGACGGAAAAATAAACATTGCCGAACTTCTTGTATTATGCAAACTCACCGCGTCCAAAGGCGAAGCCAAGCGCCTTATACAGCAGGGCGGAGTGACGCTGGACGGGGAAAAGGTTGCTTCGTTTGACCTTGCCGTCGAAAAAGCGGCGCTCGAAAAGGGCGTCAGAATAAAGAAAGGCAAAAAGGTGTTCCACAGGGCGTATACGGACTGAGAAGCTTTTGCAGACAAAAACGTGGCACGCTTTTCGGATTGCGGTTTTTTTCGGGATGCATCTGAAAAAGTTTTATGCCGGGGCAGGTTATATTGCTTTAAATTATTAATTTTATTTGGTTTGTGTTAAAAGTTTGAATTGCAGCGCGCCGCTTAAAGAGCGGCGCGCTGCAATTTTTTACGGCAAAATTTTTGCCGTAAAGATTTTAAATGCCGTAAAATTAAAACCAATAAAGATACGGCTTAATTCTCTGACTGACGGAGCGTAAACAGCGGAAAAATTGCGTATATTCCGAATACGGTTAAAGGTTGGCGATTATTTTTGCGGTTTCTTCGGCAGTCAGCCGCGAAACGTCGATTTTAACGGAGTTTACGGTTTCATAGCGGCCGAGTTTTTCAAGGCTTTTTGCTATAATATCTTTTTCGCGCAGACCTTTTTCAATATCGGCGGCGAGCCGTGCCGTCAGAGTTTTTCTGTCGCAAATCAGCGAAATAATTTTAACGTCGGCGGGTTTTTTAATATTTTCAAGTATGCTGTCTATGATATTCTGTTCGTGCAATACCCAGCAGAAAATCACGTTTTCGTAAACCGAACAGCCGAGAAAGGAGTTAAGCAGAAAACAGATGTTTTCAAGCACCATCTTTTTAGTTTCTTCGGTAACCGTGAACGGGCGGGAATTCCAGCACCAGTCTCCGTCCAAAAACACGCTGTGCGGTAATAGTTTTTTCAAAACGTTGCAGACGGTTGTTTTTCCCGCTCCCATGGGGCCGCCTATCATATACAGTTTTTTCATTTCTATTCAAAACGGGCGATTTTCATCAATCGTGCATATTCGTTTATTCTGTTTCGTGCGAGAGGGGAACAATCGCGGAAGAGCGATATAAGTTCTTTTTCGGCGGCTGTCAGCGCTCTGCTTTGTTCTTTTTGCGGAGTATAGCGCGATAAATAGTCGTCGTCTTTTCCGAGCAGATAATCTACGCTTACGTTGAAATATTCGGCAAAGGCTATAAGAAGCGCGTAAGGCGCTTGTCTTATCTCGTTTTCATAGTTTGCCACTGTGCTTGCAGGGAGATTCATCTCTTTTGCGAAGTCGCTGCGTTTTAGTCCGCTTTCGATTCTTAGCTCCTTTAATCTGAACATAATTTTATCCTTATTTTTCAAAATTTTAAAAACCGTCGCTGACGGTTTTCGAGTTTAATATCATTTAAATCACTTGTGGCCGTATGGCATTTAAAATATTACTCTTCAAATAATTTTATATCCGCACTTATTGTTTCTTATAATATGTTATTAAAAAAAATTTTTATAAAATCATTCGTTTTGAGTTGACAACGCTCAATTTGTATGATAATATAATTCAAAATGAACGATTATTTCATAAGTTAATTCAAAATGAGCGAATAACTTCGTGAGCGGACAGAAGCGCTTCGCAAAAAGGGTTAAAAGTGAAAAAAGAAAAGTCATATATTTAATCAATTATGAAAGGAGAGTTACTATGACAAAGATTGTTAAAAAAAGCTTGCTGGCTGTTTTAGCTTTGTTGTTTGTTATGGTATGCTTGGTCGCGGGCGTATCGTCTGCGAAGGCAGCCATAACGGATCTGAGCGCAAACGGTAAGAAGTTTTACGATGCCGTGGAGGCATTCAGAGGAGAGACCGTTGACGAAGAATTGCTTGTCTCCGATCCCGTAAAAGCGGCTGCTTTTGCAGGCAATACGGGATGCGCAATTTATCTGTTTACTCAAAACGGCTTGACGGAAGGGGATAAAGCGTTACTCGCGGAAGAGGGGACGATTGATCTGTATAACGATCTCTATGAGGTTTTCTCGGAAGCTTACCAAGTAAGACTTGCTATTTCCGGATTGTTCCGTCTTGCCAACACTGACGTTGACTACGTTATGTATTCGGAAAACGCAGAGGTTGAAGCGATTGAAGCTCAGTTTGATGCATTGAGCGACAACGAAAAGGCGTTTGTCGATAACAATACGTTCAATCATGAAAACCTTATCGGTGCAAGAGCAAAACTCAATGAGAAAAAAGCTCGTATAGACGCCGCCTTCGCCGCAATAAACGCTATAAAATATTATAACGCGGAAGGAAAGACGATGGACTCTGGACTTACAACGGGCGAAGTGGTGCTTGCCAGTAAAGAAACTATCGACGCCGCGAAAACCGCTCTCGACAAAATTTTCGGAAAGGACATTTTCGACGAAAGCATTCCCGACGCCGAACGCGAGTTCATTACAAATCTCAGTATTTATTCCGACGCGGTAACGGATTATGAAGCGTGGATTGCGGTTGTCGCAGATGCCGAGAATGCTATCAGTAATATTAAAGTTAAGTATGGCGAAAAATATTATACTTTGAGAGATGAAATAAACGCAGCAAATTCAAAGTATACCGCGCTTCTGGATACTTATAAGAGAATGGATAATACCGGAAGAATGAATTTCAACGATTTGCAATCTCTAGTAAGCGCGACGGCGAAAGAAAAACTTCAAGAAATGACAGACACAATATCGGAAATCGAAGCAGCAATCGCCACAGTGAAAACGGAAATAGATAAGATCCCCGCTCTTGAGGAGCTTAAATATACGGATGCCCACAACACGCTTATAAAAAATGCCGAAGAGCTTTTTGCGGGTCTTGACGCCGATATTATCGAAAATGACGAAGCCGTTTACGGCGGTGACGATACTCGAACGTATATCGTCGATAATTATGCCGCTATGGCGGATACCCGCGACAAATGGAAAGAGTGGGACGCATCCGTCAAAAATCTCGTTTCTAAAATCGAATATTTCATCGCCAACTACGGTGCGGGCGAATTCAATGCCGTCGAAGCGTTAAACGAAGTGCAGACCACGCTTAATACTTTTACTGCAGAGCAGAAAAACGTATTTTATGCGACGGAAGTTGAATTTGACGGCGAAATGAAAACCTGCCAGTACGTTATGGGATTTTATCAGCAGGAAGTTGAAGAGATAAACAATGCGGTCATGCCCGTAATAAATCTTATAAACGCAATCCCCGCGGAAGCCACTGTTTCGGAAGCCTATATCAATGCGCTTGAAGCTGCGAACAATGCGTATGAAGCTTTGCCCGCAGGATATAAAACGCCTATCAATTACGTTACGAACGTTGAAAAACTAGATGCGGCAAATCGCGCTTACGAGGCGATAAGCCAGGATATTACGGCTTGGAGGAATGCTGTCGCCGCTGTCAAAGACCTTGCAATCGACACTTCGAATATGGGTAAAGTCGATGATATGGTTGCGGCGTTTGACACAATCAGCGAAGCTGCAAGAACCCTTATCGTAAACGGTACGGTTTATGCCGAAGAGTACGGCGTTCATACGGCAAAGATTACCGAAAAGACTACGCTTCTTGCGGACATTAAAAACCTTGCGCTCAGCATGAGCCGGCTCTCCACCGAAAAACCTGCGCCCAACGCTGAGGCTTTAGAAGCATTTAACGCAGCTTACAATGCCGTTAAAGAAAGCTTTAACGATTTAAGCAAAATCGACCAAGAATGGCTTAAAGCAAACGAAACCGACCTTGTAGGCGAAGAAGGCAGCATGACTTATGCCGCTGCTTACGTTCATTATCAGAGCGGTCTTGACGTTGTGGCTGCCGTCGCTGTCGAAGTGGCTATTAACGATATAGCACCCATTCCCGTGACTCTTCAATCCAAAACAAGTCTGGAAGCCGCGGAAGCAGCATACGCCGGACTGTCGCCTGAACAGATAAAATTGGTAAATAACGAAATTTACGGCAAAATGACTGCTGCAAGAACTGCTTTCGATGATCTTACCGCAGGTCTTGATGCTTGGATTGAAAGTGTGGACGACTTACTCGGTACTCTTGCTATCGAAGATCTGTGGAACGTTGATCTCGGCGTCGTAGACGATTTGGAAGCAGCGTATGTTCTTTATGATGCGGATGAACAGGCGTATGTTGCGGAAGGTAAAAACTTACTTGACGATATAAAGGCTAAATCGGATGAAAGAATAGCCGATCTTAACACGAGAATAGCAAATATTCCCGTAACGCTCGGTGAAGATGACATAGTGACGCTCAACGCAATCAAATCCGATTACGAAAAACTGCACGCTACGCAGCAGGCGGGTGTAAATTACAGCGCTTTCTCGGCGGCTTATAACAAAGTTATTTTTGCCACCTATTTCGACCGTGCGGTAAATGCTATTAAAACTCAGGTAAGTAACGGCGTGTTCACGCTTGAAGATAAAATCACTCTCGACGTTTTGAGAAGTATTTATACTTCCGCGTCGGCAGAACTTCAAGGTCTTGTGGAAACAGCTGCCGAACTCGACGCTCTCGAAGCTGCTTTCGCCGATAAAACCCTTATCGACCTTGCGTCGTCGGTTGAAGATATTAAAGCTCTTATAGAAGCACTCGGCGACGATATTACCGATCTTAACGAACTTATCGGCGGCGTCGAAAGCAAAGTTGAAACGCTTAAATCGGATTACGAGGCAAAAGTTGCAGATTATAACGCTAAAATAGAAGCTCTTCAAAACGCTCTTGCGACGGTGAACGGAAATATCGCGGCTATCCAAAGTCAGATTGAAACTCTTACGAGCGAATTTAATGCTACAAAGGCGGACTTTGAAAGCGAAATAGCTGCATTGAATACAAGCCTGACGGCTCTTGAAAATAAACTTACCAATGCAATAAACGGCGCTAAAAACGAGCTGGAAGGAAAGATTACCGCTCTTGACGAAAAGCTGACGAACGCATTAAATTCTGCCGTGGAAAATCTCGAAGGACTTATCGACGGATTAGATGACAAACTTGACGAAGAAATTGCGAACTTAACCGATTCTCTTACGGCTTCTATTGCGTCGGTCGAAGGAGAACTCGACGGAAAGATTACCGCTCTTAAAACCAAGACAGAAAAAGACATTGCGGCTCTTAAAGCAGAGCTTGAAGAAAAGATAAAAAGTGAACTCGACACGCTCGAAACATCTCTCAAAGCGTATGCGGATACAGCCGATGCCAAGCTGAAAACCGAGCTTACGGAAACTATCGATTCTCTCCAAAAGAAACTTGTCGTCTTAGCGGTTGTAGGGCTTATCCTTGCGGCGGCTTTAGCGGTATGCGTAGTAGTGCTTTTCGTAAAAACCAAAAAGGCAAACTAATATAGAAAACATATACAGCTCTTATTTTTAAACATACAGGTCGCCGTGCTTAAAACACGGAGACCTGTATGTTTAACTACGAATTGTTTAGCGCCGAAAAATATTTGTCGTAAAGCCGCGGTTTAGAAATAAACACCGCGCAAATTTTTATAAACTTACGTAAAAAATTAAAAAAGCCGAGAGCAGCTTGTCCCTCAGCTTTGTAAATCATCTATCAGTTAAAGCTGTCCTTATAAGCCTTGCCGAATTTGAAAACGGGGGTTTTGGACGCTTCGATTTTAATTTTTTCGCCCGTCTTGGGATTTATGCCTTCTCTTGCTTCTTTTGCTTTAAGTTCAAATGTGCCGAAACCGGAAATCTGAATTTTTTCTCCGGCTTTAAGGCCTTCGGTCACAGCGTCGATAAAACCGTCGAACGCAGTAGCTGCATCTTTAAGGGTAATACCGGCATTGTTTGCGATAGCCCTTATTAAATCACTTTTATTCATTTTAAGAAACCTCCAAAGTTTATTAGAATTATTATACCATATAAAAAAAATATTTCAAGACCTTTTTTAAAAAAAATGTTACATTTTTAAAGTTTTTTGGAAAATTTTGTAAAATCAGGTAATTTTGACGATTATACCTTGACTTTAAGACGGTTTTTATTTAAAATTAACGCGTCTGAAGAGGTGATTATGAAGTTTAAGGGGATAGAAAATTCGCTCAATGATCTTGCAACGGCGGCGGGAATCGATGCAGAGTTCTTTACGGGGGATATAAAAAACCGTTTGCCTCAGATAGTCAATAAAATTTGCCCTTCGGGTAATGCGGCTGTCTTTACGAATGACGGCGGAACAGAAAAAAGCAAGATTATATGCGGCATCCTTGCGGAGTGTGACGTCAGGACGGCAGAGGCGGTTATCGCCGGCGATATTTCTCTGACGGTGGACAATATGTGCGGAGTGTTCAATCTTCCCGACGATGTGCGTGCCGCCGTTGTTACGGATGTTTCGTTGTTCGGCGCCGCGGCTTATTTTGCGCGTGTGCGCAATGTCCCTCTGATAATTATTCCCTCGTCTTACGACGTAGGCGGATCGCTTTGTCCTTACATATATATAAAAAACGGCAGCCGAGCCGACAGGGTAGCTGCGGATATCAAAAGATATGTCGTTATAGATGAAGATTTTTTGGACAACGGTACAGTATGCGACGGTTTTGCCCGCATCATGAGCAAAATAACCGCTCTTGCCGATTACAGAATAAGCCGTGCCGCGGGAGGACGCGCTGCCCGGCACCGCGACGCCGCGGCTTATGAACTTGCGAGAAAAGCCGTTACAGGTACTTACTCGCTTTTTGCGGCAGACGGAGAAAACCGTTTTTGCAAACTGCTCGAATCAGGTTTTTCGACGGAGATTGCCGACGCTGTTTCGGGCGGACGGTTGTTTGCCGCGTCGGCGGCAGATTTAGCGGGGTTTTTGACAAGCCCTTTCCGCAGAAGACGGGGAATTGAATTTTTTGCTTCCCTTAAAATTATTAAACTTTACGGAATATGGCTTGATTCCGAAACAAAACCTTTGAATTTTACCGACTACGTCGGCCGCGCCGAAAAAATTGCCGGGCTTTGCGGAGTTTCCGAAAACGCCGTTATGAAGTTGTTGTCGGAACAACTTAAAATTCTTCGCGCGCGCTCTTTTGCGGCGGTTAAAAAAGATTTGCAAGGCGAATACCGCGTACTGCAAAAGACGGCGGGTCGCATAGAAAAAATATATTATGCACTCGGCGGGAAAAAACCGCACAGAGACATGCTCGGCCGTATGGATGAAGTTCTGCCGTATACGGGAGACTGCGGCAATTGCATCAACGGTATGAGCCTGATGCGAGAAGAGGGTTTTTCGGAGCAAATGCGCCGCGGGTAAAATTTTGCGGGTATAATAAAAAGAAAAGATGTCAATACTCTTTCCGGAAAAGGAGAGAGTATTTTTTATGTTGAAAAAATTATTCTGCACGATTATTGCCGCGGCGGTTCTCGTTTCGGCATGGGCGGCGGCTTCCGTGCCGGTATTTAAGGATTTTTCAGACGTTTTCGAAGTTTATCTTGAAGACGGCTCTTCCAATGCGAAAATCGTGCAGTCGGATGAAAAATCTTTTATAATGACCTTTTCCCGTACCGGCGAAAGCTGCAAAACGACGCGCAGCGAGAAGGAAATATTGGAATATTTTAACGCAAAAGTGTTGTTTACGGAACAGACTTGTGAAGGAACGGGAATTTATGCTTTTACGGAAAAAATAAAATATCGCGAAAATGTTTGCGGAAAGACGGTCAATCTGCATATTTTCGTCGGAAAAACGCAGACGACGGTGGGCAGTCCCATAATTTACGGAAGCTATTGAATGAGCGCATATTCCGAGCGGCGGTTTGCTTCGGGCAGCGGATACATAACGGATTGCCGCAAAAATTACCTGAAAATTTTAAAATGCGGTGGTATAAATTATTTTTTTAGGGAAATAATCCCCGTGCAAAACAGTTTTTGGAGGAATTTGAAATGAAAAACTCAAACGGCAAATTTACACTCTTTTTAAGAAAGAACGCATTGTGGCTGATATTGTCTTTCTGTATTCTTGCAATCGGACTTTCGGTAACCCTGATGCTCGTCACGGGAAACAACGCGCCCGATCATCAGATTGAAAAACCTGTCGATCCGGACGACAACAAACCCGAAGATCCGGACGACAACAAGCCCGAAGATCCCGACGACGATAAACCCGAAGACCCCGATAAGCCCGTCGTGACGGAGATAGTGTTTATCATGCCCGTCGAAAACGCGACGTCAATAGGGGAATACAGCGAGACAATGGTCTTTAACAGCACTCTTTCAAGGTATTCTGTCCATCTCGGCACCGATTTCTTCGCGGAAGAGGGAACCGATGTTCTCGCCGTGTATGACGGCACGGTAGAAAGCGTCACAAACGACTTGCTGAAAGGCTATACCGTGGTCATTGACCATGGAAACGGGCTTAAAACGGTCTATAATTCGCTTGCAGACGGAGACGCCGTTAAAACAGGTCAGACCGTCAAACAAGGCGACGTTATCGGTCAGGTTTCGGTGACCAACCGACAGGAATACAAATCGGGAGCGCATCTCCATTTTGAGGTCATGGAAAACGATGAAATTATTGACCCCGCCGAGTATCTTGTTTTTGACGAAAAGTAAAAAGCTGTTGTAATAATATATAAAAACTCCGAATAAGATATGGTAAAAAGTATCTTTACGGAGTTTTTTTATATGAGAAAAGTTTGCGTTTCTTTGGCGCTGGCGTTGTTTGTTGCGGGACTAGGCCTGTTTGCTTCCTGCGGCAAATACGTTTCGGATATTTCGTCTTACGAAATAACGTGTTCGCTTGAAGGCAATGTGCTTTCGGGGTCGGAAAAAGTCAGGTTTTTCAACGATACCGAAAATTCCGTCACGCAACTTAAATTTAATTTATTCGGCAACGCTTTCAGGAAAGACGCGAAGTATTCTCCGGTTTCGCCGCAGTATACTTCAAAAGCTTATCCGCACGGCAAAAGCTACGGAGAAATGAGTATATCCGCCGTAACGCAGGGGGGAGACGCGCTGGAATTTTCTATCGGGGGAATCGATAAAAATATTCTTTCGGTAGAGCTTAAAAACGAGGTTTTTCCCGGAGAGAGTGCGGAAGTGGAGATTGAATTTTCTCTTTCTCTGGCAAACGTTATCGCCAGAACGGGATATAACGATAAAACCGTCAATCTTGCCAATTTTTATCCCATTTTATGCGTTTATGACGACGACGGATTTTACGAATGCGTCTACTATTCAAGCGGAGATCCGTTTTACAGCGACTGCGCCGATTATACCGTAACGCTGACGGCTGACAGCGAATATGTTGTGGCGGCAAGCGGAGGTGTGGTATCTTCTTCCGAAAAGGACGGAAAAAGAACGTCCACGTATAAAATAAGCAAAGCCCGTTCGTTTGCTTTCGTGCTCGGAAAAGAATTCGAATCTGTTTGCGACAGCAGCACGGGCGTTAAAATAAACTATTATTTCTATAATGACGAAATACCCGATAAATCTTTGGAATTTGCAAAAAAAAGCATAACGCTGTTCGGCGAAAAGTTCGGGAAATATCCGTATAAGGAATATTCCGTCGTGCAGACCAAGTTTGTGCAGGGCGGCATGGAGTTCCCGGGGCTGGTTATGATAAGCGACGAACTGACGGGTCCCGCTTACGGCGAAGTCATAGTACACGAAACCGCGCATCAGTGGTGGCAGACGGCGGTCGGAAACAACGAGATAAAATACGGTTTTTTAGACGAAGGACTTGCAGAATATTCGGTAGTGCTGTTTTATGAAAATCATCCTGAATATTCTTATACGCGCAAAAATCTTATCGCATCTACCGAGAAAACTTACCGCGTTTTCTGTTCGGTTTACGATAAGCTGTTCGGCAACGTGAATACAGTGATGATGCGTTCTTTGAACGAGTTTTCCGGCGAATACGAATACGTTAACATCGCATACATAAAAAGCTGCCTGATGTTCGACTATTTAAGAACAACGATCGGCGATGATGCGTTTTTCAAAGGGTTGAAGAAATATTATTCTCAATATTGTTTTAAAAACGCCGATCCTTACGATTTAGCGGGAGTTTACGAGAAAATCGGCGCCGATACAAACGGGTTTTTCGAATCGTTCTATAACGGAAAAGTCATTATTTAGCAGTGTTTAATCATAATCTCCTTGTTAAAAAATCTTCCGCCGCATTTGCAGAATGCGGCGGAAGATTTTTTATAGTTTGATATTGTCCGAGTTTTCCCGAAACCGCATCGTCCGTCATGTTGAAAACCGGGTTTTGCCGCCCGCAAGTTTTATATCGTATTTCGGATAACAGACGTTTTTTACGCATCCGCACCGCCGGCGGGGCAGTTCAGGCGGATCGTATCTTTTGCCGTGTTCGGGCGAAAAAACGCCTTGATTACGGAATTGCCCGCATAGAACCGTATAAAAACCGCTCCCGGTGCAGAAAGGCGCCGGGAGCATAATTTTTCTGGTCATCGCGGCCGTTTATTATTGTTGTGTTTTTAAAATATCAGCCGCGTTTTGAGAGAATTTCTTTTTCGTATTTTTCTATTTTTTCATAAAGTTCGCAATCTGTGGGAACGCCCGCTCTCACGCAATATTCATGCCACACGTCGCCGAAGGGAAGCGTTTTCGCGTTTTCCTGCTTTACGAAAAGTTCGGTAAGTTTGCCCTGATCCTGCAACGCTTTAAAATCGGCGTTGGGGAGAAGCATGGCGTTGAGCAGCGCTTTCTGCCAGCTGCGGAAACCTATCGACCAGGCGGCAATTCTGTTTATGCTGGCGTCGAAATAATCAAGCGCCATGTAAACCCTGTCGAGAGCGTCGTTTCTGACTATTTCTTTTGCCATTTCGCGCGTTTCGTCGTCGAAAAGAACCGAATGGTCGGAATCCCAGCGAATGGGGCGCGTGATGTGCAGTGCTATTTCGGGGAAGAAAGCGAGAAGCGCGGGTATTTTATCAGATACCACTTCGGTGGGATGATAGTGCCCGTTGTCCATAAGCGGCAGGCAACCGTCGTTCATGGCTGCAAACGAAAGCGCAAATTCTGCGCTTCCCACCGTGTATGCTTCGACGCCGATGCCGAACACTTTGGATTCTACGCAGGGTTTTACGAGATTTTTATCGAAGGGCTCTCTTAAAATCTCTTCGATGCTTTCTTTATAGCGGATGCGGGGGCCCATTCTGTCTGCGGGGATATCTTTATATCCGTCGCCCGTCCATATATTCATTACGCAAGGTATTCCCGTTTCTTTGGCAAAATATTCGGAGATGCGTATGCACGCCTTGCCGTGCGCTATCCAGAATTTACGCGTTTCTTCGTCGGGGGAAGAGAGCGTGAGTCCGTCTTTTACTTTGGGATGAGAAAAGAATGTGGGGTTAAAGTCGATGCCCATATTTCTTTTTTTGGCAAATTCCACCCATTTTGCAAAATGTTTCGGTTCGAGTTTGTCTCTGTCGACAAAACCGTCTTCGAAAATGGCGTAGCAGGCGTGAACGTTCAGTTTCTTTTTGCCGGGGCAAAGCGCCATAACTTCATCCATGTCCGCCATAAGCTGTTCGGGGGTTGTCGCCCTGCCGGGGTAGTTTCCCGTGGTCTGTATGCCGCCTGTAAGAGGCCCGTCATGGTCGAAACCCGTGACGTCGTCGCCCTGCCAGCAGTGAAGCGAAACGGGAACGGTTGCGAGTTTGTTCAGCACCTGTTCGGTGTCTATGCCGTATTTTAAGTAAATCTCTTTTGCCGATTGATACCTTTCGTTCATGATAATCTCCTTAAATGAAAATATCGCAAGCGGTTGTTTGCTGAAAAATATTTTATCACAAAAGCCGCGCGCCGTCAATACATCGCGGCAAAATAAAGGGAAGCGGCTTTATAATTTGTTATAAATTTAATTTTTTTTAACATGTGACAATAATTTCCGCGTATGCTGCCTGTTTAGACAGTATTATATTTTTTTTGCAGCAGCTCAAGAAATTTTTCGGCGGCTTTTGAAAATGCCCGATACTTTTTCCAAGCGAAATACAGATCGACTTTTACTGCGGGCTCCAAAGGCCTGAACACCAGATCTTTATCGTTTTCAATCAACTTATCTATGGTAAGCACGCAGCCCATGCCCGCTTTAGCCATCAGCGCCGCGTTATAGGCAAGATTGAAAGTTGCCGGGACGTTCAGTTGTGATAAATCGCGCCCGAGCCAGCCGGAAAGTTCGTTGGAATGCATTACCTGTCTGGCGCAAAGAACGGGCACCGTGTCCAAGTCAGACGGGGTAATATAAGGTTTATCGGCAAGCGGGTTGTTTTTCAGGACTACGATTCCCCAGATGTTTTTATCGGGCAGGCGGATATAGTCGTATTTATCGAGATCGGTGCTGCCGACAAACAGCCCGAAATCCGCAAGTCCCTTATCCAGCCGTTCGGAAACGTCTTCGTCGTTGCCGCTGTACAGATGGAAATGCACGTCGGGGTAAGACAAGTTCATTTTTATCATGGCGTCGATTACGGCATTCATTCCTTCGGTTTCGCCGCAGCCTATGGAAATATCTCCCGAGATCAATTCATCCGCGGCTTTGAATGCGCCTTCCGTTTTATCCGCAAGGTCGACTATTTCCTGCGCTCTTCTGTATAAGAACATTCCGTCTTCGGTGAGCGTCGTTTTGCGCTTGCCGCGCTCGAGCAGCTTTTTGCCGAGTTCGTTTTCCAATTCCATCAGCTGTTTTGAAAGCGTAGACTGCGCTATAAAAAGCCTTTCGGCTGCCGCGGTGATATTCTGCTCTCTTGCAACTTCTATAAAATATTTCAAAACACGCAATTCCATTTCGGTATCTCCCGAATGTAATTATGATATAATTATATCATATATTTATCATTCCCGCAAGCGATTGTTGATCATATAAAATAACTGTTTGCTATAGTTGATACGGTGTGTTATACTGTATCCGTAAAAAAGGATGAAACAATGTCGGAACGTGAACAGGCATATTACCGCAACCTTCCGGACGCCGGATGTTCGGAAAAATCCGCAATGCAGTGTATATCATTGCTGCAGGGTGGAAAAAGGGGGGAGCTGTTCGGATTTTTGGCGGAATACCGGGATGAACTTCTGCTAAAGCTGCACCTCTGTCAACGGCAGATCGACTGTCTGGATTATTTTATATACCGAATAAGAAAAGAAAACAAAGACAATACCGTGACCGACAAATCGGTATAAACCGTTATTTTTTATGTTATGAAATTTTGTAAAGTTTAAGCGTTTATATTGTTGACAGTGTGTCAGAACAGTGTTATAATACACATACTGACAACCTGTCAGAATGTTTTTAAGAGGTGTAATTATGGATAAAAAGATTCTCGTAGCTTATTTTTCGGCAAGCGGGGTTACGGAGCGCGCGGCAAAGGAAATCGCAGCCGCAGTAAACGGAGATTTATATGAAATCAGTCCCGCACAGCCTTATACGCACGCCGATCTCGACTGGACCGATAAAAACAGCCGCAGCACGCTTGAAATGAACGACTCGGCCTGCCGCCCCGAAATTGAGGGTAGCGTCGGCAACATGGCCGCCTACGATACGGTGTTTATCGGTTTTCCCGTCTGGTGGTATGTAGAGCCCCGCATAACGGATACTTTTTTGGAAAGCTATGATTTTTCCGGCAAGACGCTTATTCCGTTTGCCACTTCCGGCGGAAGCGGGATATCCGGCGCGGAAAAGAGTTTGAAAGAACATTGTCCCGCGGCGAATTGGAAAAAAGGAAAACTCGTGAACGGCGGCGCGGCGGCGTGGGCAAAGAATGCGGTTAAGGAGTAGATTATGCCGGCAGGATCGGAAGAATTGACCAACGCGCGCAAGGAAGAAATAATAGACGCCTGCGCGCAGCTGTATGAAACGCTGCCCTTCAAAAAAATCACGCCGGGCGAGATAAGCCGTAAAACGTCTTTCACGCGCACCTCCGTTTATAACTATTTTCACACAAAGGAAGAAATTTTTCTTGCGCTGCTTGAGCGTGAATACAGGGCATGGGGCGCAGATCTGAACGCGCTTGCGCGGACAGATATGCCTGCGGAGCGGTTTCCCGCCGCGTTTTCCGCGCTTTTGGAAAAACGCAACTGCATGTTAAAACTTATGTCGATGAATCTTTACGATCTCGAAGCGGGCAGCCGCATGGAAAATCTGGTATCGTTCAAAAAAGAATACGACCGTTCCATGCGCGCCGTAGCGGACTGTCTGCAAAAGCACTGCCCGTTCGTAACCGAAGATGATACGCAGCAGTTCATCTACGCTTTTTTCCCGTTTTTGTTCGGCGTATATCCGTATACCAATGCGGGCGAAAAACAACTCGAAGCGATGGATATTGCAGGGGTCAGATACAGAAAACATACGGTAACGGAAATCACGCAGTCGCTTGTGGAAAAATTGATAAAAAGTTTTGAAAAAGGTGAGTAAATGAAGATTGCAGTTTTAGAGGGAAGCCCTAACAGACACGGTTCTTCCAATCTTCTGGCGGAAGAATTTATGCGCGGGGCAAGACAGGCGGGACATACCGTAGAGGTCATCGACGCCGCGCACGCCGATTTGCACCCCTGCACCGGATGCGTGCATTGCGGCTATGAAGGTCCGTGCGTTCAAAAGGACGACATGGAAAAGTTCCGCAGAGTTATTCTTTCGGCGGATATGCTTGTGTTCGTTACTCCGCTGTATTATTACGGCATGAGCGCGCAACTTAAAATTTTGACGGACAGGTTTTGCGCCGTTAACGGAAGCATTACGCGCAGGAACATGAAGTCGGCCATTATTTCTGCGGCGTGGAATGCAGACGATTGGACGTTTGACGCGCTGGAAGCGCATTATAAAACTTTGGTGAAATATCTGAATTTTGAAGATATGGGCGCCGTATGGGGAAAAGGCTGCGGCACGCCTTCCGTGACGAAGGCAAGCGGCTATCCCGAAAAAGCCTTTCTGTTAGGAAAAAATCTGTAAAAAAAGAAAATATATCGGCAAAGACATAAGACAGAGAAACAACTTTTTAAGGAGAGTATATATTATGATAAATTTCAATTTTTACAATCCCACCCGCATCGTTTTCGGCAGAGGAAAGCTGAATACTCTTTCCGAGCAGGAACTGCCCGGAAGAAAGGCGATGCTTTTGATTTCCAACGGCAAATCGGCCAAAATCAACGGCTCGCTCGACAAAGTCAAAAAACAGCTTGCGAAGGCGGGCGCGGAATATGTCGTTTTCGATAAGATTATGGAAAACCCTTTAAAAGAGATAATTATGGAAGGCGCGGCATTCGCCCGCGAAAACGGGTGCGACTTTATTCTCGCGCTCGGGGGCGGCGCGGTGCTCGATTCTTCCAAGGCTATTGCGGCGATGGCGACGAACGACGGCGATTTGTGGGACTATGTGAACGGAGGCACGGGCAAGGGCAAGCCGCTCGCAAACAAGGGGCTGCCCATCGTAACCGTTCCCACGTCTTCGGGAACGGGTTCGGAAATTAATTGCTGGGGAGTTATATCCAATCTTGAAACGAAGGAAAAAATCGGCTTCGGCGCAGAGTGTCTCGTTCCCGTTCTTTCTATCGTCGATCCCGAACTCATGAAGACGGTACCGCCCAAATACACCGCATATCAGGGGTTTGACGCGCTTTTCCACAACACCGAAGTGATGATGTCGAACGGCGTGAACGTGTTCAGCGAGGCAATCGCGCTCTCTGCAATCGAAAACATCGCCAAGTATCTGCCGCGCGCCGTCAAGGACGGAAACGACATTGAAGCCCGCGAACACGTTGCCTACGGCTCCACCGTCGCCGGCATCACCATGCAGCTGACTTCCACTACGGCGCAGCACTCTATGGAACACGCCATGAGCGCCTACCACCGCAATCTGCCGCACGGTGCCGGGCTTATCATGATAAGCGCGGAATTTGCCCGCTACTTCATCGAAAAGCACGCCTGCGACGGACAGTTTATCAAAATGGCGCGCGCAATGGGTATGGCCGATGCCGACAAACCCGAAGATTTTCTCACCGCCCTCATCGCATTGCAAAAGGCCTGCGGGGTGGACGATTTAAAGATGAGCGACTACGGCATTCAAAAGGACGAGTGCATGACGCTCGCCGTCAATGCGCGCGAAACTATGGGCGGACTGTTTCTCGCCAACCCCTGCGAGATGAACGACGCCGACTGCGCGGGAGTGTTTGAAAAGGCATACCGTTAAAAAATTTTTACGGGAAACGATTTTTATGAAGATCATAGAAAACGCAACGTTTGACGAAGAACGGGCTCTTTACGGAAGCCGCGGCGTGCTTGTCAGAAACTGCCGTTTCGACGGGCCGGCCGACGGCGAGAGCGCGTTCAAGGAAAGTTCGGATATTGCCGCGGAAAACTGTTTTTTCAATCTGCGTTATCCTTTTTGGCATGATAAAAATCTTTCTGTCAGCTCTTCGGGGATGACGGATAAATGCCGCGCGGCGCTGTGGTATTCGGAAAACATAAAAATAACGGACACTAAACTGCACGGAATAAAAGCTCTGCGCGAGTGCAGAAAGGCGAGATTGGAACGGTGCGATATCGTTTCGCCCGAGTTCGGCTGGTCATCAGAGGAGGTTTATTTACAGGACTGTACGGCGGAAAGCGAATATTTCTTTTTGCGGGGAAAAGACCTTGTCTTCCGCAACGTGGTTTTTAAAGGCAAATATTCTTTTCAGTATATTGAAAATTCCGTCTTTGAAAACTGCCGTTTTGAAACCAAGGATGCATTCTGGCACTGCAAAAACGTTACGGTTAAAGACAGCGTTGTCAACGGCGAATATCTTGCATGGTACTCTGACGGGCTTACGTTCGCCAACTGTAAAATCACGGGCACGCAGCCGTTGTGTTATTGTAAGAATCTGAAACTGACAGACTGCGAAATGAATGATGCCGATCTGTGTTTTGAAAAATCTGAAGTTCAGGCAACTGTTACGACACCCGTCGTCAGCATAAAAAACCCTGCGGCGGGGACGATCAAAGTTATTTCGGTCGGGCGGGTTATCCGTGACGATCCGGATTCAAAAGCGATTATAGTTACAGGCAGATAAAAATTAATCATACGGAGAGAGATGAAATGAAAAAGGTTTTGATAATAACAAGCAGCCTGCGGGCGAACAGCAATTCCGACATATTGGCATCGGAGTTTTGCAACGGCGCCAGGCTGGCAGGCAACGAAGTTGAAATAATATCGTTAAAGGGTAAGAAAATTGCTTTTTGCAGGGGCTGCATGGCGTGTCAGAAGACGCATAAATGCGCAATACGCGATGACGCGTGCGAAATAGCGGAAAAAATCAAGGAAGCCGATGTTTTGGCATTCGCCACTCCGGTATATTATTACGGAATAGCGGGGCAGCTTAAAACTCTGCTCGACCGCTGCAACCCGTTGTTCGGATCGGATTACAGGTTCCGGGATGTTTATCTTCTGGCGACTGCCGCCGATGATGAATCAAGCGCCGTCGAAGGATCGGTCAAAGGCATTCAGGGCTGGGTAGACTGTTTTGAAAAAGCGAAATATCGCGGTACTGTTTTTTGCGGCGGCGTGGACGCTCCGGGAGAAATTATCGGCAACGCGGCGCTGCAAAAAGCCCGTGATACCGGCAGGTCGGCGTGAATGCAAAAGCGGATTTTTATAATATGCGCTGAGCAGTTATGCATGCAGCCGTTCTGCCGCAGCCGGCAATAAAACGGGCGGTAATTATAACTGTGCGCGGAGCAAGAATAATCCGCGGATAAACCTTTTTTGCGCTTTGCGGTTTTTAAGGAGCGTATATGAAAAATTCAGCGAAAATATTATTGATTTATATAATTGTATGTTGTTTTTTTCTTTCGGCGGCTTGCGCCTCTTCAAAAAACTTATCTGACGGCGAAACGGGAGGAGAAAACGATATGGCGGTAATTTATGTGACTGCAGGCGACAGTACGGAGAAGATGTTATTGGCGGACACTCCTGCCGCGGCAGAACTGACTAAGAGACTCGAAAACGGCGACGTTGCCGTACAGGTGAACGATTACGGCGGGTTTGAAAAGGTAGGAAGTCTCGGTTTTTCTCTGGAGCAAAGCGATTCTCGTCTCACTGCGGAATCAGGGGATGTTATGCTTTATCTCGGCAGCCGGATCGTATTTTTCTACGGCAGCAACAGCTATTCTTATACGCGGCTCGGCCGCATGGAAAATCTGTCTCCGCAGCAGTTACGCGAATTTTTATGCGCCGGAGAAGGCGAGATGCAGATCGTTCTTTCTTTGCAGCAGCCCCGAAACCGAAATAATAAAATAACCGTCTCGACAGGCTCAGACGGTGAGCGGCAGATTTTATCATGCGGGAGAAATTTATAAAAAAGTACAGATCGCCGTTATGAAAACGACGCACGATAAAAAACTTGCCGAAAAATATGCCGCCAACGTTCCGACGTGCTGTTCTGTCATGAAACAAGGGCATGTATTCTGCGCATGCAGAGCAAAGCCCGAAGGCTTTTGCGATACGGCATGGAGACGTATTTTATCATTATGTTTTGCTCTTGCAAACGGCGGCGGGAAAAAGGTTCGTTTATTCGGCGATCGTATATAAACTCCCAAATCCGCTATAAGCAGTTGCAACGACGGACTGCGTCCCGTATTTTTGTCGGAAGCTGCCGATGAGGAGGTTGAAAAAGACGTATGAAAAAATATTTTGCGCTTGTTCTTTCTTTGTTGTTGATACTTATGGGAATAGCAGCCTGCGCGGATACAGGTCAGGATAACAGCAATAACAACAATAACGGCGGGGGCACGCGTCCGCCCGTTGCAGCGGCAGGCAATGTTTTGATCGCATATTTTTCCTGCACGGGAACGACGGAAGGAGTAGCGGAAATCATTGCCGACGAAGCAAGCGGAGTACTCTGTGAAATCATACCCGAAGATCCCTACACCGAAGAAGATTTGGACTATTACAGCGGCGGCAGAGCCGATCAGGAGCAGGCCGATCCGAATGCCCGTCCCGAAATTGCAAATACCGTCGAAAATATGGCGGACTACGACATCATTTTCCTCGGCTATCCCATCTGGCACGGGCGGGCCCCCAAAATTATTTATACATTTTTGGAAAGTTATGATTTTTCGGGTAAGACGATTATTCCGTTCTGCACGTCGGGCAGCAGCGGCATCGGCGGCAGCGAAGGAGATTTGCACGCTCTTGCAGATGATGCCGAATGGTTGGAAGGCGAACGTTTTTCGGGCAGCGAAAACGCACAAGCAATACAAGAATGGTTGGAGAAATTGGATTTGAATACTGTAAACGATGTATCGTCTTTTGATTTAGAGAGCGGAGAAAACGGCCGCGCGCCGACCGTTACTTTGAGCAGCGGCTATGAAATGCCGATTTTGGGGCTCGGCACATATTCTCTGCACGGAGATACCTGCAAAAATTCCGTCAGGGCGGCTTTGGAGAGCGGCGTGCGCTTAATTGACACCGCCTCGGCATATGGCAACGAAGAAGAAATAGGCGAAGCAATACGCGAAGCGATTGACGACGGAATTATTGAGCGTGAAGATGTATTTGTGATAACAAAAATTTATCCGGGCAGTGAAATGGCGAACCCCGAACGCTCCATTCAGGAGTGTCTGGACAGATTGAATATCGGCTACGTCGATATGATGCTTTTGCACCATCCCGATGCGAACGACGTAAAAGCCTATAAAGCAATGGAGAAGTTTGTTGAAGGCGGACAGATACGTTCTCTCGGTCTGTCGAATTGGTATATCGAAGAGATCGACGGCTTCATTGCGCAGGTGGATATTATGCCCGCACTCGTGCAGAACGAAATCCATATCTATTATCAGGAGCAGGAGGTCGTGCCGTACATGCACGATTTGGGCATCGTTATGCAGGCGTGGTATCCGTTCGGCGGCAGAGGACATACAAGCGAGATTTTGAACGATCCCACGATTGTTGAAATAGCCGAAGCGCACGACCGCACGGCGGCGCAAGTGATCTTGCGTTGGCATTTGCAGCGCGGCGTCGTCGCTATTCCCGGATCTTCCGATCCCGATCATATCCTTGAAAATATTTCCGTCTTTGATTTTTCGCTGACCGAGGAAGAGATGGAAAGAATTGCAGCTCTCGACAGAAACGAAAAACACGATTGGTATTAAATTCGTACTTTAATGAGTTATCCGACAGAGAAAAGCCCCCGGCGTTGATGAACGCCGGGGTCGAAAAAATTTTGCATTGCCAAACCACAGGATTCAATTGAATTAAATCTTATCGGCCGTTGCGTTTATAATTACAATTCATTACAGTTTTTCTTCTGTTCCGAAGGGAAACGGAAAGACCGGCCGCTACGCCGCTTACGGTATTCGCGGGAAATATTGCGGCTGCGCGTCAGGGCAAAGAAACCGTGTGTAAGCAACAGAAACGTTTTTTTAAACAGACCTTGCAGACGCATTCGGCGGTATTTTGTTGACTTTATGTCGTAGCAGTGGTAAAATTCTAAAAAAGGAGGAACGGGATATGATTTATACAATCGAAAACGAGAAATTGCGCGTCGATATAAACGACGTCGGCGCCGAAGTGTTTTCCGTTTACGGGAAAAATAGCGGAACGGAATATTTATGGCAGGGTGACCCGGAATTCTGGGCCGGCAGAGCGTACGTACTGTTTCCGATATGCGGCAGACTTTGGGACGGCAAATATACGTATAAAGGCAGAGAATATTTCATGAATCTTCACGGATTCGCGAGAAAATCCGTTTACCGCGCGGTTTCCGAAAGCAAGGATAAAATAGTTTTCGGGTTGCATGAAAGCGAGGAGAGCTTAAAACAATATCCGTTTCCGTTTTCGGTAGAGATAACTTATTATCTTGAAGGCGCAGCGCTGAAAATGCGTATCAATGTCAAAAACACCGGAAAAGACATCCTTCCGTTCTCGGTAGGCGGGCATCCGGGCTTTAACGTTCCGCTTGACAAAGGACTTGAATTCGGAGATTACTATCTGGAATTTTCTAAGCCCTGTTTTCCCGAGCGTTACGCGTTTAGCGAAAGATGTTTCATCACGGGCGAAATGCTGCCGTATAAACTTGAAAACGACAGAATTTTAAGGCTCGAACATTCGCTTTTCGACAATGACGCTATATTTCTTTCGGGGACAGACGACTGCGTGACTTTAAAATCCGATAAAGGCGATAAGTTCGTAAAAGTTTCATTTAAAAACATGACTGCGGTCGGATTCTGGCATACGCCGAAGAAAGCCGCGCCATTTGTGTGCATAGAACCTTGGCACGGGATGGCTGCTTGCGACGGAAAAGTTGACGATTTTGAAAGCAAAGAAGGCTTTATCCGTCTTGAAAGCGGCAAGGAATATATATCTTCGATAGATATAGAAGTCAGCGAATAACATGTCGGGCGGCACTGTTTGCGGGTGCCGAGCGGAAAAAAGCGGTTTTGCCGCGTTTAAACGATTAAATTAAAACACCGTTCCCGCCGATAAAATCGGCGGGAACGGTGTTTTAAGCCGCGTTGGAGAAAACAGTTAAAAATGCTGCCGAAAATTTTAATTGCGAATTTTTTCCGAATAACTCAAAATCGGCGGCAGCGCAGCTGCAGGACAGGGTGTTCCCGTTAAAAAGTCCGCTGATGTATTAAATTTCTTTACGGTCTGTAAACTCTGAAAGTATCGGATACGATTTTCACTTCGAAGGGAATGTTTTCGTACAGTTCGCCGTCGACGTTTACGGTGTACGGCGGGACGGCGTCTATTTTTACCGAATCCATGGTTTCGTGCACAAGCTGTTTTACTTTCATAGTTCTGCCCGTTTTAAGTTTTAAAAAGGCGGGAATGATTCCGGATTTTTTCATTTCCCGTATGGCTACAAAGTCTAATTTCCCGTCGGTCGGGTTGGCGACAGGGCAAATTTTCAGTCCGCCGCCGTATCTGTATCCGTTGGCTATGCATGCCATGAACGAGCGGTACTTTTCGCGTCTGCCGTTTATAGTCGCGTCAAACTCGACGTAGTCGAAATTTTTCAGTGCCTGTATCAGGCAGCGGGTATAACCGAATTTGGTTTTCTTTTTCAGATGTTCATAGCGTTTTAAAACGTCTACATCTATGCCCATACCGATGATGTTCAGCCCGCGAACAGACGGCATCTGCATATAATCGGTATATTTGGGCGTGCCGTCGATAATAATTTTCAATGCCGCCAACGGATCCGCGGGAATATTGAGCGCAGAAGCAAAGTCATTGCCGGTGCCGCAGCGTATGATGCCGAGAGCCACTTTATCGAAGTTAGAAAAACCGTTTATCACTTCATGCAGCGTGCCGTCGCCGCCGATAACCACGATGTCGGTTGCTCCGTTTTTGATAAGTTCATCCGTAATGCCGGTAGCGGAGCGGGCGCCTTTCGTTTTATGGACGGCATAATCTATCTTTTTGTTTTTCAGATAATTTTCAACTTTGTTCAAAGTTTTTTGCATCTTTCGCCCGTTGTGTCCGCCGGCGAAAGGGTTAACAATAAAATCCAGCATGTTCATCCTTTGGGAAAAAATCGGTTTTTTTTCGGCGAAAAACGCCATAAAAATAAGTTTACTACAAATGCGTGAAAATTTCAAGTTTTAAGCGGCTATATTCACAAGTTATTTTTCTGCAGGGAGAATTTTCGGCGTATTTCTGAACTTTATGATAGAATTTTGCCGTTAACGAGCATGAAAAGTTTGACCGATGCGGATTTTATGGTACAATATATAAGCATATACCGCGATTTTTTAAAACAGGGAGGAGAGTAAAATTTATTTAGCGGAAAGAATAAAAAAGCTGGCAGACATACTCGAAAAACCGCTTTACTGCGTGGGAGGATACGTCAGGAACTTTCTGATCGACGGAAGTTTGTCGCAGGATGTGGATCTTGCCGCGGCAATCCCCGCCGAAAATCTGGCGGCGGCTGCGGTAGGGGTCGGTTTTAACGTGTGCGGCATTTATAAACGCACGGGCACTGTGGTTGTTGAAGATGAGAAAACGCGCTGTGAATATACGGCGTTCAGGTCAGACAGTTACGGCAGCGGCGGCGCGCATACGCCTGAGAGCGTATCTTTTACAGACGATATTTTAAAAGACGCTCTGCGCCGCGATTTTAAATGCAATGCGGTTTATTACGATATAAAAAACGAGGCGTTTGTCGACGTTGTCGGCGGCATGGCGGACATAAAAAACAAGCGGCTTGATACGGTTAAGGATCCGCGCGCGGTTTTTTCGCACGACGGACTTCGCCTCATGCGTCTTGCCCGTTTTGCCGCCGAACTGGGGTTTTCGCCGTCGCCTGAAACCGTTGCGGGGGCCGGGGAATATGCGGCGAATATATCGGATATAGCGCCCGAACGCATATTCGACGAACTTAAAAAAATTCTCGCCGCCGACGGCAAATATGCTTTTTCGGATAAACGCGGACATTATAAAGCGTTGAAAATACTTGACGCAACAGGCGTTCTGGATCTCGTTTTGCCCGAGCTTACGGCGGGAAGATATATGTCTCAGCCCGAAAAATATCACGATCACGACGTGCTCGAACATTCTCTCCGAACCGTGCTTTATGCGCCGCAAAGCGTACGGCTTGCCGCACTGCTGCACGACGTAGGTAAACCCGCGGCGTTCGCCGCAAGCGGCAGATTTATCGGACATGAAATTTTCGGCAAAGAGATTTGCGAAAATATTTTGCGGCGCCTGAAGGCGCCGACGCGCACGGTAAACGAAACTGCGCGGCTGGTGGCCCTGCATATGAAAGATCTCGACTGCCGGACGAGGGAGAAAAAGGTAAGGCGGCTTATCGCAGCAAATGCGGATATATTCGAAAAACTGATGTTTTTAAAACAAGCGGATTTTTCGGCGTGTAAAGACAGCACGGAAAAATCTCCCGTCGTTGAAAAGTGGCAAAAGATTTTCAGCCGCATGAAGACCGACGGAACGCCGTTTTCTTTAAAAGATCTGAAAATTTCCGCCGCAGACCTTATTTCTCTCGGCTATAAAGGGAAAGATTTAGGTAAAGAGCTTGAAAAACTTTTTGACGAGGCGGTTGTAGAACCTGCTTTGAATTGCCGCGAAACTCTTTACAGGCAGGCTCTTAGCGATAAGGAAAAGCCTTGCGGCGCGTTGACAAACGACACCTGAAAGCGTATAATATATAGGATAAATAAGAGTTGTATACGAAAAAATCAAAGGCGGTAACAGATAGCAAAAATGGATGAAGCGAGAAAAGAGAGACGTTTAAAAAGGGGAAACAGAGCGCTGCGTTTACGCGGACTGAAAAATTTTCTGTTCTGGCTCACGGGAGTGCTGTGCGGCGTCGCACTGATAGCGGGTACGGTATTTCTCGGAGTTTATGTGGTGCCTATAAAAACCATTCTCGGCTACGGCGGGGTGGAAAATACGGAAGAATACGTCAAAGACGAGATTGCGGAAAAAAGCATTATCAAAGCTTTGCTCGGTTTTAAAGATTACAGCATAGGAGATATCCCCGCACTCGAAAAAGCTTTGCAGGGTATAGTTTCAGACAGCGGCGTCGGCGCTTACGTCACTGTCGATTACGACAAACTTTCGGATGTTAAATTTTCTTACGACGACGGCAGAACTTTTGCAACCGAATTGCAGGCGTGTCTGACCGTTACGGCAACGATCGAAAGCATCGGCGGGAAAGATATGCTGGGAGACCTCGCGTCGCTTTCGGTGTTCGAATGGGAAAACGCAGGCAGCGTAGATCCCGCGGCAGAGAATTTTACCGCCAAACTTTACTATTATAAAGAATCGGGAGATACGCCCGAAAACAGCGTTTATAAGCGCGCATTTAACGACGACGGGACTTACGCCGACGGCGTTTCCGAAGAAACGCCGCTGTATCTTGCGTCGCTCGATAAAATTCCTTTGACCGATGCAAAGGACATTATCGACGAAAGATTCGGATCATTAAGCATAACGTCGCTTATGGACAGCGTCGGCGGGGTGGACGAAGAAGACAATATCATAAGTAAAATTTTTAAAGACACCACAATATCGGGGTTGAACGATTTCGACGTCAATGCGGTCGAGCTCACGGCGATAATTGAAGAAACTTCCGAAAATGCCGATATATTTAATATGCTGAGAAGCGCTGCGGGAGTTGCCGACGGGGAACCCGTTACGGTGGGGGATCTCGGCAGCCTGAACACCGACAACGTTCTTTTGACCGACGTAATAGACGAAAGCGGCAACGAGCAGCTTTTCGATATCTTGAGAAGCGCAGCGGGCCTGCAGCCCGATGCTCCCGTGAGAATAGGCGATTTAGACGGCATCGATACGGGGAACATTCTGCTTTCCGACGTTCTCGGAAAGGACGGCAACGGGATGCAGGAAGGAAAAGCTCTGCTTGACATTCTGTGCGGAGCCGTCAGCGGGGCGACTGCGGAGACGTTGTCCGTCGGAGATCTTGCGGAACTTGACGTAAACAAAATCCGCATTTCCGACGTTCTCGGAAAAGACGAATCCGGAGCGCAGAAAGGAACGGATCTTCTCAAAATTTTAAGCGGAGCCGTCGGTAAAGCCGATACCGCGATTGAAGTCGGAGATCTGACGGAGCTCGACGTGAATAATATCAGAATGGCAGACGTTCTCGACCCTGCGGCAAACTCCGGGCTTTACGCGATATTGCTTGACGCCACATCTGCCGAAAGCGAAGAGAGTTTGACAGTCGGTCATCTCGGTTCGTTTAATACGGATAATATTCGTCTGTCACAGATCATCGATCCGGCGGAAAACGGTAAGCTTTACGGCATACTTCTCGATGCGGCAGGGGCGGACTCTGCGGAAAATCTGACGGTAGGAGACCTTTCGGGAGAAGGTTTCAATATAGATAATATCAAACTCACTACGGTAATAGACGTTCAGTCCGACAGCGTAACCGAGAACGCAATTTTAAAGGCGCTGCTGTTAAATGATGACGGCACGGCCAATACTTCGGTTACGATAGGTAATTTTGCCGACAGCATAAACAACAAAAAGCTTTCAGAAATATATCAGGTCGACTGTTTTGAACAGGCGGACGGAACAAAAGCTAAATACAGCTTTTCTTTCGGCGATAACGGCGAGGAAATTTATACGCTTGACGAATCGGGAACGTATCAGATTTCGTCGCAGGCCGAAGTGTGGTTGTTTATGTTTTACGATGCGGGTGCGGAAAACGACGGAGACGGCAATGTTCTGACGTTTACGGAAGCCGGCGTTACGGTAAAAAATCTGCAGGAAAGATTGGACGATGTACCCGACAAAATCATGGGAGCGACTGTCCGCAGTCTTGTATATTCCGGTATTCTTGCCGATAACGCGGCGTATGCAGACAGGTATCATCTTTCCATCATCGATATACTGACGGGTAACATTTCGTAAAGCCAATTAAAATAATTGACAAAAAAGAAATAATCTGTTATTATATTTGAACTTGCGGGCATAAGTCCGCAAAAAACCTTGCTTGCGGAAAGGCAAGCCGAATAAGTCCGGGAGGTAAAAATTTTATGACGAAGTATGAGATGCTTTATATTCTCGACACTGCGCTTACCGATGAGGCCAAAGACAGCATCGTCAAAAAGTTTGAGGATCTTGTTTCCAAAAACGGCGGCACAGTCGAACAGACTGACCGCTGGGGCGTAAGAAAATTACAGTACCCCATAAATTACAAGTCCGAAGGCTATTATGTTTTGATGACTTTTCAGGCCGAGAAAACGCTCGTTGTCGAAATGAAGCGTATCGCAGGTATCACAGACGGCATAATCAGACGCCTGATAACCAAAAGATAAGCAGGAGAAATAAGATGAACAAAGTTATCTTGGTAGGGAATTTGACCCGCGATCCCGAGCTGTCGGAAACACCGGGCGGCGTGCCCGTGTGCAGGTTTTCCGTCGCGGTCACCCGCGATTATGCGAACAGCGACGGCACGCGCGAAACGGATTTTTTCAATATAACCGTGTGGCGCGGCAGAGCGGAAAACTGCGGAAGATACTTGAAAAAAGGTAACAAAGTGGCGATAGTCGGAAGTTTGCAGAACCGCTCTTATGAAGATAAGGACGGCATCAAGAGAAACGTTACCGATGTCGTCGCAAACGAAGTGGAGTTCCTGACGCCTAAAAGCGCGCAATCCGAGCAGTCGGACGGTTACGACGCACCTGTCGTCACCGCGAGAAGAGAACGTCCGCAGTTGGAAGCTATCGACGATAATCAGCTTCCCTTTTAACGGTTTTACCGTTTTAGAAAAATAAGGAGAAATATAATGGAAGAGAATGTCAACGTAACCGCTCCCGCGGAGCAGCCGGCCGCAGCAGCCGCGCCCGCTCCCGCAAAGGAAGGTAAGAAGTTTATAAAAAGAATTCCCCGCAGGAAGGTGTGCGCCTTTTGTCAGGCTAAGGCTGAGAATATCGACTATAAAGACGTGAATACCCTCAAAAGATATATCACCGAAGGCGGAAAAATTCTTCCCAGACGCATGACGGGCGTTTGCGCAAAGCATCAGAGAGTGCTTGCAACGGCCATCAAGCGTGCGAGACTTGTCGATCTTCTGCCTTTCAAGGGCGAGTAAATCGGGTTTAATACACTTGTCTGTTCTGCGGCGGAAACCGGCCGCAGTTTAAGTGCAGTAAGTTTGTTCAGGCGATTTTTTTAAAAATTTACCGAGCGGCGAAAAACTTTTCGCCGCTCGGAATTTTATTATCGGTATTGTTTTTTTCATAGCTCTCGGCAATTTAAGGCGCATTTTTATTCTGACGGCAATATTATCAACCGCAAATTTTTTATTTTCAGAAAACTGACGGGCCGGTCGGAAGGAGCGCTCAACGTTTATCTTAAATCCTGAATATTTTATTGTCGCGCGGAATTTTACAGGTTTTTATTTGCTGTTTTGAAATCTGCAGAATGCAGATTGTTCCGATACGGATTTCATTATGCGCCGTATTTTCGGGCCGGAAAAAATCATATTAAATTATTTCCTATTTGC
This sequence comes from uncultured Clostridia bacterium, assembly GCA_959605945.1. Classification (GTDB taxonomy): domain Bacteria; phylum Bacillota; class Clostridia; order Christensenellales; family Borkfalkiaceae; genus UBA1259. The sequence continues at coordinate 44,648 of CAUHGY010000003.1, forward strand.
CTTGACATATGTGCGCCGTTGAACTATAATAACATTATATAAGTCGCGCGGCTGTGCTTGCGCGATAAAAAATTTATTAGCGGCTGAAAGGAAAAAGCCGCGGGAAGGAGATTATGGCAAATAAGAAAAAGAAAAACGCTAAAAGCGCTCTCGGCACTTACGGTATTTTCGGCGTGTTGCTTTTTACCGCGCTGACGATTGCAATGGGTTTCGTTGCTAACGTAAAACTCGGAGATAATGTTTCATATACCGGTTTTCAGGTTGTGTTCGGTTATTCTGAAAAATTAGGGCCTATCAGCAGCGAAATTCTTAAATTCAGTTTTATGGCTCTTCTGGCTTATCTTTTGCCGCTTGCGGGGTTTGTGCTGGCGCTGATATTCAACAAGGGCAGCATGCTTATCAACGCTATCGCCATACTTTTGTTTATCGGCGGAGGCATTCTTTTGTTCCTTATGCCCAATTTTGTTGTGCAGTCTGTCGATACCGGAGACATTTTGAAATATTCGCTGGGCGCGGGTGCTATCGTGGCGGCTATTTCCAGCATCATTGCGGGACTTATTCTTGCCGCTAAAACTTTCGTAAAATAAAAACGGAACGATGCGGCTCTCTTTGTGCTTCAAATTTGCGCAATTATTAAAAACAGAGGAGTTGCAAAATAATTAAAAACAGAAAAACAGCCTGCCCGTAGCCGTCGGCTATGGGCAGGCTGTTTATTATGAATCATAGATTGTCAATATAGTAGCCGTTTGCAAATTCAGCGTATATGTAAGAAATAGCGTATATGTAAGAAATACCGAGATAAATTTTAAAGTTCATATAGAACGTCGGCCGGTTTTGCGGAGACGGTACGGTACCGTAAATTAAAGTGATTTTAATTTATTCATCGCGCGGCTTTATCGTTTTATCGGCCGTAAAAATAATTTGCCGACGGAAATTTCACTCGTTCAGCCTTATACATTCTCCGGTAACGGCGTCCTGAAACATCATCCAGTAACCGTCTCCTTTGAGGTCGAAAACCGATAGGGGGACAAACGAGCAAAAACCTTTCAGTTCTTTCGGCGGGTCTGCGGAATATTTTGCGGGAACGCCGTAACAGATATATTTTTCTTTGTTATCTTCGCTGACAAGTCCCACTACATAATATTTTTCTTCCGAATAATTGATGCGTGCCCATTTGCTGAAGGGGATGTTCAGTTCAAGCCGCTCTTCCGAAGGGAATTTTTCCATTATGTCGTTAAGCTCTTCTCTGACTGTGTCGTAGTAGGGAGAATTTTCGTTATAGTTTTCGCCGCCACCAAAGTCTGCTTCATTCGGAAAGCCGTAAGAGTCCGACCGGTTTTGATTTTCTTTTTTCTGGCTTCCGAAAGCAGACACATCATCTTCATTTCGTACATTTTTGCTGTCAAACCTCTCTATAATTTTTAATTTTTCGCTCAATGCATCGCGGTCGTAATAGTTTTCGGTGGCGACTGCTTCGTCGTCGTATTCGGCTGCGCCGATAACAAGCGGAGCGTCTGCATCGGCACAGCCGCAGGCAGACATGGCTTTTTCGGTATAATTGGAAGTTGAATCGTGTTGTATCATGGGTATTTTTTCATTTCCGCCGGAAAGTTTTTCGGCGCGCAGCTTTGCGTCGGTTTCAAGTTTCCTTTCTTCCATACACTTTTCGGAAATCATTTTTTTAAGGTCTTGTGCAATTATCTTCGAGTTTTCCGTCCGCGAAAAAGCCACCAGGACGGGCAGACCGTCGCAAACGTAGCTCAGTCCCGCAGAAATACCTTTTTCGAGATCGGGGGTAAAGTCAAGTGTTTTTGTAATTGAAAAGGGACGCTTTCCCAAGTCTATTCCGAAAAGTTTTTTGTCGTGGCCGGTAAAGTATAATCGGAAAGTTCCGCCGCCCGCTGCGGAAAGATTGATTACGGAAAGATAAAGCGTAGTAACTCCGCTTTCGGTTTCCAGACGCAGAATGCCGCTGACTGTTTTTCCGTTTATAGCGTAACCGTCGGAAACCTGTTTCAGTACAAGTATTTTTTTTATAAATTCCATATTCGTTACCTTATATGAATGAATATCTATGATATTATATATGTTTTTACAACGAAAAAAAGAAAGGTTTCTCGGTATTTTTGGTTTTTTCGGTCGAAAACTTTTTAAAACGCTTTAACGGTGAGCTGTTTTATGTTTACGGTCTATTTAAATTATGAATTTTGTATTGAGAAAAGGCGATTTTGTTTTACTTTTAATTTTTCTTGTGGTATAATGCATAATGCGGGACAAGAAAGTTTTATGGAAAAATCACTTTCTTTTTTGCTCGGGAATATAATTTTTAAAGCATTTTTTTCCTGCCGAAATGAGTTAACGCATGGCGTTTTTTAAGTATAACGGGAGAAAATCCGAGCAGACAGCGAAACTACAGTCAACATTCCGGCGTTAAGCCGTAAAATACCAAAAGGAGATTTTTTATGACGACGAATAAAAAAGTTCTGGATTTTATTCAGCAAACCAAAGACCTCTGCCAGCCTGACGAAATTGTCTGGATAGACGGCAGCGAAGAACAGCTCGAAGCGCTCCGTGCCAAAGCCGTTGAAGAAAAGATACTCATCAAACTCAATCAGGAGAAACTTCCCGGATGCTATCTTCACCGTACCACGGTAAACGACGTTGCCAGGGTAGAGGGCAGAACTTATATATGCTCGAAAAATAAAGACGATTCGGCTCCTATCAACAATTGGATGGAAACGAGCAAAGCGTTCGAACTTCTCAACGGTCTTTTCAAAGGCGTTATGAAAGGCAGAACCATGTACGTTATTCCTTATTCGATGGGCGCGGTAGGGAGCAAATTCTCCAAAATAGGTATAGAACTCACCGACTCCGTTTACGTTGTTCTCAATATGGCTATAATGACCAGGGTAGGCAATAAGGTTCTCGAAGCGCTCGGCGACGGCGACTTCGTCAAAGGTCTGCATTCTTATGCGGAACTTTCCGAAGAAAAGAGATATATCTGCCATTTCCCCGAAGAAAACACCATTATGTCCATCAACTCCAACTACGGCGGAAACGTGCTTCTCGGCAAAAAGTGCTTTGCTCTCCGCATAGCGTCCTATCTCGGCAAAACCGAAGGCTGGATGGCGGAGCATATGCTTATTCTCGGTTTGGAAAATCCCAAAGGCGAAATCAAATACGTTGCGGCGGCTTTCCCCAGCGCTTGCGGAAAGACCAATCTCGCAATGCTTATTCCCCCGGAAATCTATAAGAAGAAGGGCTATAAAGTATGGTGCGTGGGCGACGATATCGCCTGGATAAGAGTGGGCGAAGACGGAAGACTGTGGGCGGTCAACCCCGAAAACGGCTTCTTCGGCGTCGCTCCCGGAACCAATATGAAATCCAACCCCAACGCGCTTTTGTCCACGATGAAAAACACCATCTTCACCAACGTTGTTGAAAATCTCGACGACGAAACCGTGTGGTGGGAAGGTCTTGACAAAAATCCCCCGAAACACGCGCTCGACTGGAAGGGCAATCCCTGGAACGGCGATATGAAAGACGAAAACGGCAAGCCGATAAAAGGCGCTCATCCCAACAGCCGTTTCACCGCTCCCGCAATCAACTGCCCCTGCCTTTCGGATAAATTCGAAGCGCCCGACGGAGTTCCGCTTTCGGCTATCATTTTCGGCGGCAGACGCGCTAAAACCGCTCCGCTCGTCTATCAGTCGAGAGATTGGAACAACGGCGTGTTCGTAGGCTCCATAATGGCCAGCGAAACAACCGCGGCGGCTACAGGCGCGGTCGGCGTTGTAAGGCGCGACCCCATGGCTATGAGACCTTTCGTCGGCTACAATATGGGCGATTACTTCAAACACTGGATCGAAATGGGCGAAAAGATCGAGCATAAGCCCGAAATCTTCAACGTCAACTGGTTCAGGACCGACGATGAAGGCAACTTCATCTGGCCGGGATTCGGCGACAATCTCAGAGTTCTCGAATGGATTATCGACCGCTGCGAAGGCAAGGTCGACGCTGTTGAAACTCCCATCGGCTTTGTTCCCCGCGCGGAAGACATCAACATCGAAGGGCTTGACGGCGTAAATCTCGATACCATAAAAGACCTTCTTTCCATCGACGTGGAAAACTGGAAGGCGGAAGCGGACGGTATCGAAAGTTTCTATAAAGAACTCGGCGACAGAGTTCCTGCCGAACTTTACGATCAGCTGAACACTCTCAAAAAGAATCTCGGAAAATAAATTTTTCAGGACTTCGGAACAAATTTATATAAAATTTCCATCATCCGCCCCTGCAATTTTGCGGGGGCGGATGCGGTTTATCGGCATTGACTGCGAATCGGTAATATAATTCCGCAAAAAACAAATAATATCAATATGAAAAATTCAATATGGCGGTAAGAACAGCTTTTTTTGAGCAGAGAATATATAAGAGAATAAATATTTGTCTCTGCGGAGAACGGTCTTTATTTATTTTTTGCGTTATTTCCTTGCGGTTAGGCGCCGAATATGTTACAATAAAACAGTGGACAGATTTTTGTGCCTGGATATAGGCGATAAACGCATCGGCATAGCCGTTTCAGACCCTTTTAACAGTTATGCGCTGCCGGTTGAAACTTACGTGAGAAAAAATCTTAATGCCGACCTTCGGAAAATTGCTTGTCTCGTCAAAGAAAAATCGGTCACCGCGTTGGTGTGCGGCTTGCCCGTTAATTTTGACGGAAGTCGGTCGGTGCAGACGGATAAAGCCGAATTTTTCATAGAAAAACTTAAAAACACGCTGAATATTGCCGTGCATACGGCGGATGAGCGGTGCACATCGGCAGAAGCTGAAGATACTCTCAAAGCACAGGGTAAAAGCATAAAAGAAAGCAAAGCGTTTGTCGACAGTCTTGCCGCCGCTTCCATTCTGGACGGGTTTTTAAATGGCAGAAAACAATAAAATTATTTTAAAATCAGGATTTTTTAAGGAGAACATCAATGAGTAAAAAAGAAAAAGAACTTTGTGACTGCGGCTGCGAACACGATCACGGCTGCTGCGACGAAGATTGCGGCTGCGGCTGTGAAGACGATATTGTCGAACTTACCACCGACGACGGAAAAAAACTTAAATTTTATTTTGTAGGAACCATCGAATACAAGGGCAAAAATTATTCGGCCTTTGAACCTGCCGAAGTGATAGACGGCATCGAAGAAGACGATCTCGTAATTTTCGAGCTTGCCGGAGATGATGAAGAGACTGCGGATCTTCTTCCCATAGAGGACGAAGCGCTTCTCGACGAGGTTTTTGAAGAATTCTGCCGCGTTCTCGAAGAGGACGAACTGGCGGAAGAAGCCGAAAGTTTGGAACCCGATGAGAATTAACAGCAGGGCTTATTGAAACTTTATCTGAAATTCGAATTTTTCGTCAAAGATAAAATCGACCCCCGTCCATACGGACGGGGGTCGGGTCATTCAGCTGAAAAACGTATAATTATTTCAAATTACAATAGAAAACAGATTTTCCGATCGGAATTTTTTAATTTTTTACAGCCTTTCGGGATCAAACCGTCGGAATATACCGTTTTATTCTGCTTTTGCTCGCCTGCGGCATAAAAAATATATTTTAGCGGATCGGAATAGCGCCGCTTTGTTTACGAGCGGCAGGGCGGTTTATTAAAAAAAGATAAACGCCGCGGGCGGCAATGCCGCCCGCGGCGTTTGTTTGATAGAAAGGTCGACTCATTTGACCGCCCTGAAAAGTCTGAAATCTCAGATCAGCAGAGCAGGGCAATCGATATAGAACAGTAAATGACAAGAGAGAGCGCGTCAACTATGGTGGTGATAAACGGGCTGGCGACAACTGCGGGGTCGAGCTTGCATTTTTTGGCAATCAGCGGCAGCAGACAGCCCACCAGCTTGGATAATACTATGGTTATGAACAGCACGCAGGAGACGATTGCCGCTATCTGCACCGTGACGTCGTTGTAAAGCCTGTCTATGAGCATAAGTTTTGCAAAACATACCGCCGCAACGGTGACGGCGAGAAGAAGGGACGCCCTGAATTCTTTCCATATTATGCGGAATATGTCTTTGAACTGAACTTCGTTAAGCGCGATAGCGCGTATGACCGTAACGGACGACTGGCTGCCCGCATTGCCCGCCGTATCCATAAGCATGGGCACGAAGGCATAAAGCACGGCTCCGCTGACAATGGAGTTGAGTGCGCTTTCGTAACTTGAAAGTATCATGCTCGTGAACGTTGCGGAAATCATCAGAAGCAGAAGCCAGGGTATTCTCGCTTTCCATATGCTGAAAACAGACTGTTTGAGATAGGGCTTTTCGTTGGGGAGCATAGCCGCCATTTTCTGAATGTCTTCGGTGGCTTCTTCCTGCATGACGTCGACCGCGTCGTCGACGGTAACTATCCCGACCAGGCACCCTTCTTTATCGATCACGGGCAGAGCGAGAAAATTATATTTCTGAAACTTCAGCGCCACTTCTTCTTTGTCTTCAAGCGTTTCTACGGTGACGATGCTGGTGCTCATGATGTTGTCGATGGTGTCGTTTTTATCGGCAAGCAACATATCTTTGACGGTCACAACGCCTATGAGTTTTTTTCTAGTTCCCGTGACATAACAGGTGTAAATAGTTTCTTTATTCAGCCCCGTAAGCCGTATTTTATCGAATGCCCGTTCGACGGACATATCTGCCGAAAACGAGATAAACTCGGGCGTCATTATGCTGCCCGCGCTGTCGTCGGGGTATTCGAGAAGTTCGTTTATCTGTTTTCTGTTTTCGGGGTCGGAGTTTTTCAATATTCGTTTGACGACATTAGCCGGCATTTCTTCGATAATGTCTACGGTGTCGTCAAGAAACATGTCGTCGATAACCGCTTTCAGTTCTTTATCGGTAAACGCTTTGATCAGTTTTTCCTGCGTGTCGCTGTCTGTTTCTATAAAGACGTCGCTGGCGAGTTCTTTGGGCAAAAGCCTGAAAAACATCAGCTGTTCTTTTTCGTCGAGAGTGCCCTCCATGAACTGGGCAATGTCTGCCGGCTCCATATCGAGAACAAGTATTCTCAGATCGGCAAATTTACGGTTTTCGAAACTGTAAGTCAGTTTTTCGTAAAGTATTTCCATTTCTTCCGTC
>CAUHGY010000004.1 GCA_959605945.1 uncultured Clostridia bacterium
CCCATTCTTTACGGCATAATTCATCGCCTGCCCGAGAATATCCGGACAATCGCGGCATGCCGTTTCCATATATTCATCTAACCGTTCGTTGAAATACGAACGGTATTTTTCATATTCGATATCGAAATTCAGCAAGTTTCTCTCCTCAATGCGCAAAGATAAGTATTTTCGAGAAGCATAGCGATAGTCATCGGGCCTACTCCGCCGGGCACCGGCGAAATATATGCCGCCACGTCTTTAACCGCATCGAAATCCACATCGCCGACAAGTCCGTTTTCCGTTCTGTTTATACCGACATCTATAACTGCAGCGCCTTTTTTAACCATATCTGCAGTCACAAAACGTGCTTTTCCAATGGCCGCAACAAGAATATCTGCATTTTTTGTTATATCTTTAAGATTACGGGTTTTGCTGTGACAAACGGTGACCGTGCAGTTTTCTTTAAGCAAAAGCATGGCCATAGGTTTCCCTACAATATTGCTTCTGCCGATAACGACGGCGTTTTTACCGCTTAATTCTATATTGCGGCTTTTAAGCATTGTAAGTACTCCGAAAGGTGTGCACGCCACTGTTGTCTCTTCACCGAGCATTAACTTTCCGACGTTTTCGGCAAGAAAACCGTCAACATCTTTTTCGGCAGGAATAAGTTTAAGTATTTCGCTTTCAGATATGCCTTTCGGCAACGGAAGCTGCACAAGGATGCCGTCAACCGATTTATCGGCGGCAAGCGCAGAAACCGTTTCTGCCACCTGAGCCTGCGATGCGCTCTCCGGCAAGATAAAAGAGAGCGATTTCATCCCGACATATTCCGTAGCTTTAAGTTTATTGCGTACATAAACCTGCGATGCAGGATTTTCTCCGACAAGAACTACGGCAAGCACTATATCTCTTTTGAATTTTGCCTTAAACTCCGCCACTTTGTTTTTCAGATCGTCTTTTACTTTTAAAGCCAACGCTTTTCCGTCAATTATTTCAGCCAATGTTTTTCTCCTTTGCGCATTCGGCAAGAATTGCATTTACAAAATCGGTACTTTTTTCAGTAGAATATCTGGCAGCAAGTTTAACAGCTTCATCAATAACTACCGGTACGGGCGTTGCCGGAAAATTATCAAGCTCGCTCATTCCGATAAGAAGAGCGCATTTATCGGCGACGTGTACCATTCTGAATGAATTTTTCTCCGCAAACGCGTTTATTTTTTCAATATTTTTATCTCGCTCGGACTCGACCGCCAAAAGCAGCTGCGACGCAAACTCTCTGTCGTCGTCCGTAAGTTCTTTATCTTTTAATAAAACAGCAAAAAGTCCTTCATCATCAGGATTGAAGAACTTTGCGAATATAAATCTGAATACGGTTTCTCTTGCCAGACTTCTCATCAGTCGTTATCCTTGGTAATTTCGGGTTCAGTGTGTTTTTTATCGCCGAACATCACTCCGTGAACGGCAACGTTTACGGAAGCTATGTGATACTCCGTCATCGATTCTACGTTATGACGCACTGCTTCCTGAACTTTGAAAGCTATTTCGGAAACGCTCTGCGAATAATGGATTTTCACAGCTACGTCAACGTGTACTCCGTCTTTATCCTGTGTTACCTTTACCGCGCTGCTGCGCATCTGCCTGCGCGGCGATATATTGTAAAGTTCCACATAATCAAGTTCGGAGACGGCAAGGATAACTATTCCGTCAACAATGCCGTCGCCGTACACTATTTTTCCTTCCTGTCGGTTTTGCGGTAAATTTTTAAAGCGTGCCATAATGCCTCTTTAACTTTAAATTGTTTATGTAATAACATTTTACCACAAAATATTAGATTTGCATAGCGTTTTTCAAGCTATAGGTATAATTTTTACATTTTCGGGAGAAGCTATTTTTTCTTCCGAGACGACAGTACTGATCTTTATTGCGTCGTCAGTCGTCAATTCTTCAGTTTTGGCAATAACATTCACACTTTCGGAATCTATACCTATAATAACCACAACATCCTCGAAACCGTATGCTTTTATGAGATTTTCAAGCAACATCTCCTTTTCCGTAATCTCTGTAAGCTGAACTTTAAGGGCAAGCGCTTCGGCAATATCGGTTTCCGTTGCGGTTGCAGATGCTATAATCGCATCAAGCTGTACAAGCTCTTCATTTCTTGTGGTAAGCCGTTCATGCCTGTACTGCGAAAAATAGTTGGCTGAACTTACTACGGTTGAGTCGTCAGGATTGTTCGGCGCAGTAGTGAGCACGAAATTAAAAACGGCGGTTACTGCGAGCAAAGCGATCATGCAGGACAAAACGATAACTTTCTTCTTCTTTGACATAATATTTCTCCTTTTTATTTCATAGATAAAATTTCTATGCAGTTTACGTTTATATTCAAAAGCGACACTGTCGCCTGTTGAATTTTATTAAGCACGGCAATACTTTTCGCCCCTTCGGCAACTATAAGCACTCCCGTTACCTTCGGATAAAGCTCTTTTAAGACAATTGTTTTTCCGTTTACAACTATCGGTGTTTCAATAGTTTCTATGCCTTCCGCCGTTTCTTTCACTATCGTTTCCATTGCCAGAACCGTTTCCATTTCCGACTCGACTGTTATTACCACCGACACTCTTCCGGCACCTTCTACCTCGCTGAGCGTTTCGGAAAGCTTTTTTTCGAGAACAGCGGCATAATCGCTTCCGTTTTCAACATTGACCGACGAAGAAGGTTTACCCAAATACGACAGCAGAACAACCGCAACGGCGACTACTATAAGCACGCCTACAACAAAGTATTGCGCCTTTTTGTCGTTTTTAAGTTTTTCCAAAATATTCTGTTTTTCTTTTTTTTCATTGTCCATACAGCTCAATCACCTCTCTTTCCGTATCAAGATAATCGGCAATTTCCGCAAGAGCAATTTCTATAATATTTATATGCTCCTTATCTGAAATTATAACCGAATTTTCAAGATTCACGGTTACTTTCTTTATCTCGTAAGACGCTTTGTTGTCAGTAATAAATTCTATGTCGACAACAGCGCCTTCGATGCCGTTTTTATTCAATATATCTTCACAGGTCTCTTCTTTAGCCTGATTTCTCTTTTCAACTATATATTGCAGATAATCTTGTTGCAAAACTATCTCGTTTCCTTCGGTAATGGAAGGAACTGTAAAGTCCGCGTTTCCGTTTTTTAAGTTTACAAGCGGCTGTATGATCACCAGAATCGAAAGAAGCGCAAACACGCTCTTTATGAGTTTACCAAGCCTTCCGTGCGGTATAATAAGCGTTATAACGGCCGTCAGCAATATCATTGCTCCTACACTCAATAACCAGTTTCTCACTGCAATCTCCCTTTCAAATAAATGCATTTGCCGAAAATATCATCAAAAGCACCGTAATAAAAAGCATGAACCCTACCGTCAGCAATGCCGCAAGCATATATGATATGCTTTTTGAAACAGAAACGCAAAAATCGGAAATTCGCATATCCGCTATCGGTTCTGTGATGGCCGCAGTAAGTTTTAACAAAAGAGAGAAGGCAGCCATATATAATAAAGGTGATAAAATTATATAAAACAGGACAAATATTACCGCTACTCCCACCGCATTTTTGATCAATATGCTCCCGGCTATAACCAGATCAAACCCGTCTTTTAAAAATCCGCCGACCAGCGGTATTGAATTGGAAATCGCATATTTTGCGGCTTTAAGCGATATTCCGTCAAACGTTGCACCGCTTATACCCTGCACGGTCATAAATAAACTGAATACCGTAATAATAAGCCCGATAATCCATTTAATAAGACTGGAAGCGAAATCGGCAAACTTTTTTAGCTTCAGTGAACCGGAAAAATTAGAAATTGCCGAAAACACCGTCATAATCCCAATGAGAGGAATTATGACATAAAGTATTATATAAATTATCGCACCGGAAAGAAACGTGACCGCAGGCTTATAAATACCGGCTGACACCGTACCGCCCGAAGCAACCATCAGAGTAAAAATTATGGGTGACATAATTTGTGTTAATTTTGATATATTTTCTATAGTGATATTGATGTTTTCAAAAATTGAATATATACGGCCGGCAAGAAGCAGAATTATTGACGAAAAACACACAAAAAAAATTATATCCGTAATGCTTTCATTCAAAAACGCCCCTTTTGCGCTGTTGATAATTCCACAAAAAATCGCTATTGCTATTACATTTACGAACACGGGCAGAATATCGTAAACCTTTGAGAAAAAAACCTGCAAAGCGTAATTCAATATGGAAGAATAGTCCATATCGTATTCGCCTTTAAGCATTCCGTAAACATACCCGAGAAAATTTTTATTCTCAGGCTTTTCTTCAAGGTTATCAAAAAATTCTTCCAATTCGCTCATGTCGATATTTTCCAGCTGGTCTTCTATGCTTTCGGAAAGCTCGTCCGCACTGGCAGTGTGAATTTGCTGCGGAAACATAAAAAACACAGCTATCGCTATCATAACAATTGCTAAAATGGTATATTTTCTTTTCATTTTAAAATTTCCGTTATCATGTTGAACACTCCGTATATAATAGGAAGCGACATTGTAAATATAACTATTTTACCGACAAAAACGAGTTTATCCGCAAGGCTTTTTAATCCGAAATCCTCTATCGTGGAGGCACCGAATTCTACCAGATATCCTATGGCGGTTATTTTAAATATAATTTTGTAAAGTCCGCTGCTTATCCCGGTTAACTCCGTCATTTTGTTAATGAAATCGAATGCCTGCGACAGATACCCGATCCCCATACTGAGAACAATGATCCCCGAGCCTATAGTTGCTAATATGGCAAGTTCGGAATTGACGCTCTTTAAATAAATTATAATAATGGCGCAAATAAGCGTTATTGCGGTTACCTGTATCATCGTCAGTATAAGTTAAAAATATTTTTGATTGTGCCGAAAAGATCGCTTATCATGTTTATCACCAGAGTAAGCACTATTATGAGTCCGACAAGAGCAACCAATGTAGCAATATCGTCTCGGTCGCTTTTTTTAAGAACCTGAGTGATTACAGTTATAAGTATGCCGATTGCGGCAATTTTGAATATAATATCAATTCCCATAAAACACCTACAATAATATTACCATAATCACAAGTCCCGTCAAGAAACCGAGTTTTATATATAATGATTTATATTTTTTTTCGTTTTCGGAAACGGATTTGAGATAACTTTCAAGATGCTTTTCAACTCCTTCAAGATAGATTGTCTGCGAACGGCTGTCTCCCATACCTATATTATCGATATAAGATTTCACATAGTTGTTTTCTTCCTGCGTCAAAAACTTAAAAGACGGAACTGCATTATGTTTATTGATGAATATATCTTTCAAAAGTTCTGTGAACGGATCTTTTTCATCTTTCCAATCGTTAAGCAGTTTAACAACCGATAACTTCGTAAAGCTCACCTCGTATAACAGGCGCTTGTTGAAAGCTGCAAAAGAATCATAGAATTTTTTTCTTTCCGAATATTTTGCAGACAGTCTATAACCTGCAAAAGTGCAGACTATTATGGCTATTAACCCTAAAGCTATGTTCATAATTTATTGAAATCCCCGTCATACGCTTCTTTCAAAACTCCGAAATAATTACTGCTGTCTAAAATAATATATCTTTCAAATATATTCTTCATAAAATATTCCTTTCTGCACAGGTCTGAAATATTTTTCGAATGACAACTTGCTATTATTTTTAACCCGCTGTTTGCTGCGGTTCGAGCACAATTCCAGTCACGTTCTTCGCTCAATTCGTCTGTTATGACAATTTCGGGCGACATCGAGCGGAGTCCGTACGTCAGCGCAAAAAATTTATCGGAAAATTTAATTTTATCTATATTTTTTCCGGAAACGCTTTCAAACTCTCCACGTTCATCGATTATAAGTATCGATTTGTCAAATCTGTTGTCTATACTGCGTGCCAGATCTTTAAGGAGCGTCGTTTTTCCGAAAAACGGAGGGGATATAATCAATGTACTGTAAACACTATTACCGTAAAATACGTATTTACATAATTTATCGGCACATCCCTTTATTTCGTGCGGAATTCTGATATTAAGCGAAGTTATGTTTTTAATTGTTACAAGCCTGTCCGATTCATAAACGCATTCACCGGCAAGCCCTACCCGAACCCCGTTTTTGTATGTCAGAAATCCCTGCCGTATCCTGTCATTAAAAGCGTATACCGAATGTTCCGTAAGTTCGCTTATAATATAGCGAATATCTTGCTCTTCACAAAGAATAGCCTCTCGTTCAAACAGACTGTATCCTTTATCGGTAAGATAAGCCTTTTTGCCGTCTATATTTAACCGCACGGGATATCCGCATCTCAATCTTATTTCAAAAAGCTTGTCCGCATCGATATTCTTTAATGCAATATTGTATTTAGCAGGAAGAAAATCAAAATCCATCAATAAAGTATATTAGCAAAATTAAAAAATAGAACAAAAAAAGCCTTGCGCATGCAAGGCTTTTTAATCAGTTCAGAATATCAGGACTTATTGATTATATCTGCAATGGAAGCGCCGCCGTTATCGTCGTCTTTCCATTCGCGGAGTTCATATTCACCGTCATCGTCTTTCTTTGCAGAACGTTTTCTGGACTTTGTGCTCTTTTTTTCATCATCGCCGTCGTTTTGTGCAGAAGGTTCATCGGCAAGCAACGCTTTAATAGAAAGCGTCATCTTTTCCTTTTCGACATTGATATCCAAAATTTTAGCTTCAACTTCCTGTCCGACTTCAAGTGCGGTTACAGGGTTCTCAAGCCACTTGTTCGAGATCTGCGAAACATGAACAAGCCCGTCTATACCCTTTTCCACTTCTACAAAAGCACCGAAACTTACTATTCTGACAACTTTACCTTTGACGACATCGCCGACGGAATATCTCTCCAGCACGCTGTCCCAAGGTTTGGGTTGAAGTTGCTTATAGCCGATAGATACTCTTTTAGCTTCCGCATCTATTTTAAGAATAATGAATTCATATTCTTTACCGAGTTCAAGAACGTCTGAACATTCGTTGCATCCGGTCCAGGAAAGATCGGATATATGCGCAAGACAATCAAATCCGTTCACGTCCACAAAAGCTCCGAAAGATGCGAATCTGACAGGAGTTCCCAAAACAACATCTCCTTCCTGAATAGTTGCGAAAAACTCTGCTTCTTTCTGGGCGCGGGCAGCATCGCGGGCATCTTTTTCTTCCTGCAAAATAATTCGCTGGGAACCTACAATCTGACGTCTCGCTCCGCGTGATTCAACCTTTTCGGCACGGAGTCTCAAAGTTTTTCCGACATACTTTTCAAGATCTTTAACAAAACCGATTCTGATCTGCGAAGCCGGAACAAAAACTTGGTAACTGCCGTATTTTCCCGTAAGTCCGCCTTTATTGGTTCCGTCGATAACGGCTTCAAAAGTCTTGCCGTTTTTGATCTCTTCGATTTCGGCTTCTTCTTTCAAAACCTTTTCCATTGCCTTTTCGGAAAATTTCAAAGGATTCTTATCCACGACCATCACTCTTATATCCTGACCGACCTGATAATCGTCCTTATTATATTCCTTTAACAACTCTTCTTTAGGAAGAGGAAAATTATCTTTTTTTGTATTTTTCAAAGAAAGGGTAAGTCCGTCGTCTCTAACAGAAGATATCTTTGCGACAACTATCTGTCCTACCTTCAAATCCTTGCTGGGCCTTATTTTATCGAAAGCCTCTTCCATTTCGGACTTCTCGGATTTTTCAGGCTTTTCGGAAACCTCTTCAACAGCTTGTTCGATCGCGGGCTGTTCTGCGGCTTTTTCTTCCGTTTCCGCTGAAACCTTGATTTCTTCCGCTTCCGCGACGTTTACAGCTTCTTCTTGCTCGGCGGCAACATTTTCGCTGGCTTCCGACGTGATAATTTCTTCTGTGCTCATACTTGCGACAACCTCCTGAAATTGTTCTATGGGCGTTGACGCCCCGAAAACAACTCCTATCTTATTAAAATTTTTTATTTTACCGTAGTCAAAGTGTTGCGGATCGATTATTCTGAACACGTTTTTGCAGTTAGCAGCGCAGATATCAAACAACTTCAGAGTATTGTTACTGTTTGAACCGCCTATTACGATAACTGCGTCGCATTCGGATGCTAATTGTGCCGCCTCTCGTTGACGTTTGGTTGTAGTATAACAAATTGTTTTGTAAATATCAACTGTTTTAATGTTGCTATCTTTAAATTTTTTTATAAAAGCGTCAAATTTTTGTTCGGAATATGTAGTTTGGACTACAACACACAGTTTCTGTTCTGAATAAGGCAAGACATCATCGAAATTTTCGGTAATAAGAGCACTGTTTTCGCACCACCCGTTTATACCGCGTACTTCGGCGTGATTTTTATCCCCGACAATTATTATTTTATAACCATTTTCATAATGTTTTTCAACTATTTTATGAATGTCGTCTACAAAGGGGCATGTGCAGTCAATTATATTAACCCCCGAATTCTTCAACTTTTCAAAAGTAGATTTGGGCTCGCCGTGAGTTCTTATCAACAAAGTGTCGCCGGGCTTTAAATTTACTTCGTCAAGATTGTTTATAGTCACAATTCCCGCATTTCTCAATTTTTCGTTCACGCGTTCGTTGTGTATTATTTCTCCGAGAATGTAATTGTTTTTTCCTTTCAGTTTTTCGGCGGCGCTGACGGCCCTCTGCACTCCGAAACAAAATCCGCTGTATTTAGCCTTTATCAGTTTCATTTCTCTTTATAAATTTACCTTTTTCGTTAAACATGGAACGGAGTTTTGCGTGTTGTTCCTTCATTTTTTCACTAACAATCAAATCCAATTTTTTAACGTCGTCATCGGTAAGCTGCTTTCCGTAATATTCCGAAAGTTCAAACGGTTCCCCCACAATGAGATAAGTTTTTCTTAAAAATTTTGATTTTTTTAAAAGCATCATGGGAACGATAGGACATTTAGCTTTGACGGCAAACATTGCCGAACCCGGTTTAAGGGGCTGCAATTCGTCTGTGCCCGACTTATTTCTCGTCCCTTCGGGAAAAATAACTAATTTATGCCCTTCTTTCAATATTTTCAGAATGGAAAACATGGTTTTAATATCGGGATTATCACGGTCAATGGGAATTGCTCCGTAGCTTTTTAAAATTTTTATCATCAATTTATTTGAAAAAAGCTCTTTTTTAGCGAGGTAAAATGCGTCGTCTATATACGCTCTCGCAACAAACCCGGGGTCTATCGCCCTATAATGGTTACAGACGAGAATAGCGCCCCCTTCGGGTATGTTTTCACGGCCTATTATTTTTACGGGATACAGTACGTTGAATGCATAAATAGTAAACTTAAAAAAACCTTTCATAATTAATTTTACCTTACCGTTCTACTCTGCGCGTATATATGAAAAAACTTTATCTACAACCTGATCAATATCCATTTCCGAAGTATCAATCAAAACTGCATCGTCAGGTTTCCTTAAAGGGGCAAAATCTCTGTTAGCATCGTTAAAATCGCGCTGTTTTATTTCTTCTTTCAAAACACCCGGATTAACGTCATGCCCTTTTGCTTTAAGTTCCTTATATCTGCGGTCGGCTCTCACGTCAACGTCTGCCGTTATATAAAATTTATAATCCGCATTCGGCAAAACGTATGAACCGATATCGCGCCCGTCAAGCACACAAGACATGCTTTTAGCGATTTTTCGCTGCATTTCAACCATTTTAAGTCTCACGCATTTTAGACTTGAAACATTTGACGCCGCCATAGAGACGTGCGGCTCTCTTATTCTTTCAGATACGTCAACACCGTCCAAATAGGTGTGCTGTACGCCGTCGATATACTTTATTTCCAAATCGATGTCGTTTATAAATGTCGAAACGCCTTTTTCGTCAAAAGTATCTATCCCGAGATCCAACGATTTAAGCGCTACCGCGCGATACATCGCACCGGTATCGAGATAAAGTATGTCAAGTTTCTTTGATAGAGCTTTAGCTACCGTACTTTTCCCGCTACCCGACGGACCGTCAAGCGCTATATTAAAGATTTTTCCCATGTTTTGTTCCTTTGTTTCAAATTATTGCGATTTGATAAAAATACATACGCATGTTTTTATTATATAACAAAAAAACGGCAATGTCAATTTCATGCATTCATACCGGCAACACATCCTGTCGAAAATGCCGTCTGTATATTAAATCCTCCGGTCAAAGCGTCGACATCAAGCACTTCGCCTGCAAAAAAAAGACCTTTAACCATCTTGCTTTCCATTGTTTTCGGATTTATTTCTTTGATATTTACGCCGCCGGACGTGACGATCGCCTCTTCTATCGGTCGCAATTTTTTTACTGATAACGTATAAGATTTAAATGTCTCTACCAGGTCATGCCGCTCTTTCTGCGTAATCTCCGAACATCTTTTACAGTAACTGACGCCCGCTGCGGAAAGTACCGGCAAAACAAGCGATTTGGGGAGCGATAATGTCAGTACGGAATTGATTTGTTTTGTGCGACCCGACTGTAAATCTCTCAATAATCTTCTGTCCAAAACTTCGAAAGTTAAAGCAGGTTTAAGATCAATTAACAGTTTAACGTTTTTTAAAGACAATCTGTTAATAAAGCTGGAACACGACAAAACTAAAGGACCCGAAATTCCGTAGTGAGTGAAAAGCATTTCTCCCATTTGCGAAAAAACCGTTCTGCCGCCGCATACCGCCGTCAGTTTAACGTTTTTTAAAGATAGCCCCTGAAGTTCCCTTTTGACGTTATCGGTTTCAATACCTACCAGAGCCGGCACCAACTCGGAAACGCTGTGCCCGGAATTTTCGGCAAAACCATATCCGTCGCCGGTGCTGCCTGTAAGCGGATAAGAGAGGCCGCCGGTACACACGATTACGCTGTCTGCCGGAATTTTTTCTCCGTTGCCGGCAACAACGCCTTTTACGGTACTATCCGAAATCAGCAAATCAAGCACATTTTTATTTAATATTATTTCAACTCCTTCATGCAAACACATTTTTTCAAGAGTTTTTGTAACGTCGCTCGCCTTATCGCTTACAGGAAAAACCCTGTTTCCGCGCTCTGTTTTCAGAGCAAGTCCGCCGTTTTCGAATAAATCGATAGTGTCGGCAGGAGAAAAAGCATTTATGCTGCCGTAAAGAAATTTGGGGTTTCTGACAACATTTTTTAAAAATTCGTCAATGCTTGTGTTATTAGTTAAATTACAGCGCCCTTTTCCCGTAATATAAAGTTTTTTACCGAGTTTTTCGTTTTTTTCCAGCAAAAGAACGTTATTGCCTGCCTTTGCGGAAAAATAAGCGGCAACCAGGCCTGCGGCCCCTCCGCCTATCACAATAATTCTTCGCATATTTTTTTGTTTCTTTCTATTTTTTTATAGTCTGTTTTATCAATCATTAACGGAGTTACGGTAATATAACCCTTTTTAATCCATTCCACATCGCAATCGGAAGAATTTTGATCGTGCAAAACAGGTGCCCCGACCAAATAAAATTCATTGTTTCCGACACAACGGTATTCGTCCGAATATAGCTGCTTTCCAAGCGGAGTCAGTTTTATCCCTTTGATCTTGTCAGCCGGAAGATCGGGAAAATTCACATTCCATATATCGCCCGGTTCGGATATCGGCAAAAAAATATTTAAGATTTTTACGGCATATTCGGAGTAGCCTTCAAAATCGCCGTCATCGTGTGAATAGGCGGAAAAAGCAAACGCCGTATTGCCGAAAAAAGATGCTTCGCTGCAAATTGCCACGGTTCCGGAATACATGATATCCGATCCGATATTATGTCCTTTATTTATCCCCGCTATCACAACGTCGGCTTTAAAATTGCCATGAATGATTTTTGCAAATTTAACGCAGTCGGCCGGTGTTCCGGAAAGCGAAAACATCTCGCAGTTATTTGAATTTAAAATCTTTTTACATATAAGTTTTTTTGATAAAGAAAGCGAATGCGAATATGCGGACCTGTTTCCGTCAGGCGCCACAACAAGCACATTGTTTTCTTTTGAAAGTCGTTTTGCAAGAGTTATTAATCCTGCGCTCTCAATGCCGTCGTCATTACTTAAAATAATATTCATCAGCAACCTTTTATGTCAGACATAATTTTATCCGTTTTCGTTATATTTTATTTAATGTTTTTTCGCTTTCATTTTTTTGAATCGATTTTCTATTTTCTCGCCGTTTTTATATATTAAAACTGTAAGAATAATTGTGGCTATAAAGAATAATATCCACAAAAGTATCCCCCACCAGGTATTATAAGGTATAATGCTGTTGTTCATCGAATATGAAGAAACGAAAACAGAAATAATCCTGGTTATAAAAATCATAATAATAAAAAATAAGGGACTAATTGTAGTTATGCCGCTTACAAAACACAATACATCGTCAGGAAAAAATGGAAATAAAAACATGAATGTAAGAATTATTTTATCTTTTCCCCTGACCGCTTTCAAACCTTTTTCGAGTCCGTCTTTCCCTACCAGCCAACCCGCAACCTTATTGCCAAAAATTCTTCCCACATAAAAAGCGGCAACCGATCCTGTTATAATACCGGCACAGCTTAAGGCAGCCCCTTTCAGCGGACCGAAAAGCAACACGCCTGCTCCTACCGTAATAAATGACGGTATCGGAAGCACAACAACCTGCAAAAACTGCACTATTATAAAAAGCACTGCGGCAAAACTTCCGAAAGACGATATATATTTTCTGAAATCTTCTATGCTGCCGAATTTATTAAGAAGCCCGTATTCTTTTAGAAAATACAGAAATATCGTAGATGCTGCCAAAAATATTACGGTTAAAAGACATAACTTATAAATAAAATCCTTATTCAACCGATAGAACATAACAGATGCCACAGTAACTGCCGATATGACGCCTGCAGTAACTGCAGTGATTGCGGCTGAATATTCGGAAAAAAAACCGTCGTTGAATGTTTCGATATATAACACCGAAAATATTATGGCAGTGCAGCCGATAAGAAAAATAATAATTATATAAAACGCTTCTTTAACAACAGAAATCCTTTCAGTCTTTTTATCCATATTTATATTATATTACGGATAATGAACTTTAATTAGACTTTGGATGTTATTTTCCTGTATTCTTCAACTGCAATTTTATCGCATCTGTTATTATATTCATTGTCAGAATGCCCTTTCACCTTTATAAACGTCACTCTATGATAAGAAAACAGCTCCAGAAGTTCTTTCCATAGATCTATATTTTTAACTTCTTGCTTTGAAGCCGTTTTCCACCCGCGTGACTGCCAGCTTTCTATCCAGTTTTTATTGAATGCGTCTACAACATAGGCAGAATCGCTGTAAACAGAGACATTACACGGCTCTTTTAAACATTTTAACCCGTTTATTACCGCAAGCATTTCCATTCGGTTATTCGTTGTCTGTCTTTCGCTTCCGCTGACAATTTTTTCTACATCCTTATATATTAAAATAGCACAGTAGCCGCCGTTACCCGGATTACCCGAACAAGCTCCGTCGGTATAAATAATAACATCTTTCATATATTTTCAAGCTCATAAGAGCGTCTGATGCAGGCCTCAATCGCACTGTTTGTCAATTCTTCAAGCCCTTGGTTCCTGAAAATATTTATGGCTTCTATCGTTGTGCCGCCTTTACTGCAAACCGCGGAAATCAGTTCGTCAAGGCTTTTATCCGGATTTTCGAGAACCATTTTTCCGCTTCCTATCATCGTATTGACTGCAAGGAGCTTCGCATCCTTTTCATCCAGTCCGTTTTTAACACCGCACTCGATAATATATTTTAGGAACAAATAAAAATATGCTGGCGAACTTCCGCTCACTCCGATCACTGCGTTTAATTTGGATTCCGAAATTTCAACAACCGCTGCAAGAGACGAAAATAAATTTTTTATAAAAACTATATCGCTTTTTTCGGTAAAATCGCTTAAATCTATGCCTATAGCGCCGCACCCTATTGCACAAGGCGTATTTGGCATACACCTTGCCACAAGCGCTCCCGATATTGCAGATTTAATTTTTTGTCTCTTAACGCCCGCCATTATTGATATAAATTTACCGCACCTCGCGCCTTTTATTTCTTCAATCACAGAGGCGAAACTTTGCGGCTTGACGGCAAATAAAACAAATTCACTGTTATCTGCAAGCCACTTATTATCTGGCGTAACATTTACGCCGTTTTCGGAAATGCGGTCAAGCGCCTCCTGCGACACATCGCTTACAACAATATCTCCGGCAGAAAGTTTTTTCGATTTTATAACGCCTTTAATGATAGCCGTTGACATAAAGCCCGCGCCAATAACGCCCAATTTAAATTTCTTTTCCATTTTTTTACCTTTTCGTTTTATTTTATTTGACTAAAATATTTATTTATTATATAATCAATATGCTTTTTAGGGGAGTGGCTCAATTGGTAGAGCAGCGGTCTCCAAAACCGCCGGTTGCGTGTTCGAGTCGCGTCTCCCCTGCCAGCTCAAAACGTCTTGCAAAAACAAGGCGTTTTTTATTTGATTTATTACGAAACACGCAACCCGGTTGCTGACTGCTCCGCTTCGCTACGCAGGGCTAACGCCCGAGTCGCGTCTCCCCTGCCAGCTCGAAACGTCTTGCAAAAAAAGCGTTCCCTACGTATATACAAGAAAACTCGCAGTTAAACCATAGTAATATTTCACGTTTTTTCAAGGCTGTCTTTTCATAATATGTTTTCATTATATAACAAAAACCTTGATTTCGCAAGCAAACTGACAGTTACGGTAAAAATTCATTATATTCTCATTGAAAATCCATTGATAGACTGTCTTTTTTCATAAAATGTTAAAGAGAGCATAATTGAATTATACTCTCTTAGCTATGTTGATATTATTTATTTTATTACTATAAAACAATTTGCAGTAAATCTCTAATCTTTTTTATTGCAAAAGTAGTTTTATCGTATGTTGCAGCAAATCCGATTCCGGCGCTGTCGAATCCTCCGGCGCATGCGGCGTCAATTCCCGTCTCCGCATCTTCAACAACCAGACAATCTTCGGGTTTAAGCCCTAATAATTTAGCTGCTTTTAAAAATACCTCCGGATCCGGCTTGGAATGCAAAATATTATTCCCGTCACTTACAGCATCGAAATATTCCGAAAGTTTAGTTTTTTCCAATATAAGCGGCGTATTTTTCGAAGAAGAACCTATTGCAAGTTTTATTCCTGCTTTTTTTAAAAAATCAAGCGTTTCTATAACGTCTTTATCTATGTCCGAAGGAGTCATTCCGTTAAGCAACTTGCGATACGCCGCATTTTTTTCTTCGGCAAATGTTCTTTTCTTTTCCTCCGAAAACTTTTCTGCGCTGTTTTCCAAAATTATATTCAAACTTTCCATCCGGGAAACGCCGCGCAACCTGTCGTTAATTTTTTCGTCAAAATATATTCCGAGTTTATCCGCCAGCTCTTTCCACGCGCGATAATGATATTTATCGGTAAAACAGAGCACGCCGTCCAAGTCAAAAATTATACCTTTATATTTCATATTAAACCTTCCTTGTTTTTCCTGCATAATAATCGCTGCGCGGCAGCCATTTTATGAATTTTTCAAGTTGTTCATTCCAGAATCTCCATTCATGCCCGTATCCCTGCTCGCTGACCCATGTGAAGTCAACACCGTTTTTTTCCAAAGTCCTTTTTAAATCTTCACTGCTGTCTCTGATAAAATCATTTTCTCCGCAAGCAATATAAAGCGGCACAAACTTTAAATTTTCACGCGCGCGCATTTCAATGAGCCTGTTCAAATTGTACTCTTTCCCGGCTTCAGTCTGAGCAAATTCAAATTTATCGAAAGCGCCCGAAAAACATCCTACACAGCCGTACCGCTCGGGAGATTTCAAATAATTAAGCATAGCGCCATATCCGCCCATAGAAAGGCCGCACAAAAACGTATCCGACGGGAGCGGACTGACCGGAAAATATCCGCATATAAACGCAGGAAGTTCCTCCGTAATAAATTCATGCCATTTTTCGGAAGAATTATCTGCATAGAACTTATTTTCACCGGAAAAACACACTATCGCTATATTGTTTTCTTCCGCAAAAAGTTCTGCTTGCGTATAATCAAGCCATGTCTCGCCGTCATTGCCAATCCCGTGAAAAAGATATATAACGGGATAACGATGTTTGGGAGTATAAACGGGCGGTTCTTTTCTAAACGACAGTGTTTCCGAAAAAACCGGTGAAGGTATGACAACCGTTATTTTTACAGAACGACCGAGCGCCGCCGAAATATAGTTGCAATGTGCTTTCATAAACTCTCCTTAGCGTTTTGCATCCCACTTGCCGCAAAATGCATCTACAGGCGCTATACCTTTAAACCTACTTCTTCCCATAAGTTTTTCTACAAGAGATGAGATTGTGTAATCATTCATTCCATAAGTATTAATATAAGTTTTAACCATAGGTACGTCAAGCAGATGGTATGGATTTTCAAATGAAACAAAGATTGTAGGTACCGTTTCTACATAGCGCGGCACGTTAACGCCCATGGGATTTATCCATTCTATTCTGACCGTTGTCTGATTCGATTTAGTCGCGAGATTGCAAAGATATAACAATAAGTCGTACTTTTTAATCTCTGAATAACGTTCAGTACGTCCTTCGAGCCCCGGAGTAGGAACGAAACGCGTTATTCTAAAGCCCTCTTTCTCAAGCAATGGTGCGATTTTTTCGTAGACACCGGAGAGATGCGCATATCCTATGGCATTATCTCCGCTTTCTATATCATATATAAGTATATTGTGAATTTTATTTTTGTCAAGAGGTAATATTGCTTGTTTGTTTTTTACCAGAGTTATGCACTTATCAGCAACTTCTTTAGCGATAATTCTATGAGCTTCGCAACCGACAATATCAGCTGATTCCATTGACGGAACATTATTCTTTTTGTGCAGTTTAAGCGACGCCTTTAAAGCAAGAATCCTTGCAACGGCATCGTCAAGCCTTTCGGCGGATATAATGCCGCTTTGAACACCGCGTTTCATAAACTCATAATCCTCATCGAGATTTTTTGTAAACAAAAACATATCGCATCCTGCGGCTATCGCTGCAGGAACAGCGCTGCTTCGCGGCATAGCTGCATCAAAACCGGCCATCGTAGTTGCGTCTGTTATGATGAGTCCTTTAAATCCCAGTTTTTCTCTCAGCAACCCAGTAAGCAATTCCTTGGAAAGCGTTGCCGGCATTATCTCATCGTCTTTCAAATCCGGGTTTAAAGATTTTGAATAAGCCGGTTGCATTATATGCCCTATCATAAATGATTTTGCGCCTTCCGAAATCAGTCTTTTATAAATTGCACCATAAGTAAGATCCCATTCTTCAGTATTAAAATCATTGACCGTAGTGCAAAGATGCTGATCGCGTTCATCTCTTCCGTCACCCGGAAAATGTTTTACAGAACAGGCCATTCCTCTTGCTTGACATTCTTTCAGATATGCGGAAGAAAAATCGGAAACGGTTTTTAAATCAGACCCGAAAGTGCGCGTGTTAGTTATAGGATTCCTGAAATTATAATCTATATCCGTTACAGGAGCAAATGAATAATTTGCTCCTAACGAAATCCCTTCTTCAGCACATACGGCCCCGAGCGCTTTTGCGTAAACAACGTCTCCCGTTGCCGCAATCATCATTTCCGAACCGATTTTTGTCGCCTCTTTGCATATTCCGTTTGCCCCTGCTTCAAGATTTGCGGCAATAAGAAGCGGAATTTTACTTTCTTTCTGCAACATACTCACACAGGAAATCAGATCGATCTTATGCATTGCCCGACACATAACTCCGCCGGCTTTTATCTGATGTCCTACTTTATAAGCGTATTCAGCATCCGGCGCGTAAGCTATGAGAAAAAAAAGCTGTCCGATTTTATCGCTTTCATCCATGCTTTCAAGCGCGCTTTTTACCCAAACAATATCATCTTCCGTAAGATAAAACGGATTACCCCTAAATTCATTAAAATCAATCATGATGCAGCCTTCTCATTCCTGTTTTTGATTTTTGATATAATTTCTCTAATTTTTCCTACTATCAAAGTCTGATTAGCCGTGTAAGCCATGATCGCAACTATAACGATGCCTGTGACGATCGTCTGCATAGATCCGTCGATACCTGTACATACCATTCCGTATGTCATGACCTGCATTCCTACCGACCCGACCCATACACCCCACGACATACAGGTAAATCGCGCAAGAAATAATCCGACAAGAACGGATCCCATAGAAGAATACATAAGCGTTGTTGAGCTAAGATTTGATGCCGGCGCAATATTGGCTTTACAGGCATTGAACAAAGCAGCAACCCCCAATATTCCTCCGACAAGAAGATATGTCAGAACAATATTCTTTTTTTCTTTTACGCCGGAATTTATCGACAACAACGCATTGTTTCCCAGCGAACGCGTGTCATAGCCGAATTTAGTACATTCCAACAAAAAATATACTATAACCAAAACTAAAACCAGAACAATATAGCACCATGGAGCTTGAGTAATTGCAAGGATTCCGTCGTACCTGTTTAATTTTATTCCGTCCCCATTGAAAACAACCTGCGACAACGCTTCATATAACATGACCACTCCGAGAGAACAAATCATATTAGGCACGCGAAGAAAAAGATATATAGCTGCTTCCGCAAGTGCAAGCGCCATAGAAACAACCACACAACACAAAAGAACTACTATGACGTTTTCGCTTATCATAAGCCCGATGTTTCCGCCAATAATAGCGCCGAGCAGGGCTATCGTTCCGGTAGCAAAATCCCATCTGCCGCCTGAAAGCGGAATGGCAATCGCCAACCCGACAAACGTGGATAAAATACTTTGCCTGAATATATTGTCAAACCCGTTTGCAGAAACAAATAAATCTGCTCTGCCGTAGGCTGCGGTTATTACTAAAAAAAGCAACCACATAGCGATAGGAAACAACAGCGTCATTGAATAATTAAGTGCTGTTCTTTTTGTTTTTTTCGCATTGATTTTCATAATATCCTCTTTGTTGAAAGATACTTTTATCGGCGGCTGCCGTCTTGCAAAATCCGGGCGGCAGCCGCAAATTATCGTTCTAAGACCTTTCCGCTTTTATCGCCGCCAAATTCTTAGTCGTCAGCGCGGTCAAATCTGCCCAGGTAGCGTTTTCATTGAAAGTTAGCATACATTCCTTTAATTCGTCGTTTGTTATAGGCCCGTCAGCCTTATTGCCTATGATATACGATTTAAAATCGTTTACTTCGTCGACTGAAGTAAGTATTGTGTAATCGGCGGCGCCGTCTGCCCCGTTATACTGATAATTTTCGTCTGAAGCTTTTGCCCTGTCTGAATACCATGCTTCGCCGTCAGATTCAAGCGCGTCATAGGCTCTTGCGAACATGCTCGCCATACACTGAACATAATTGTTTGTTCCGGCGGCAAGCAGCGTGCCGTCCTGCATATATCCTGCCACATCGTCGGTATATCCGAGTGCGAGCATTCTTACATCATCATGTCCGCCTGCTCTAAGCGCAGGCAGAACATAATCCATCCCGGACCCCATGCCTACAACTATTTCAATATCGGAATGGGCAGTAAACATCGCGTCAACCGTACTTTGACAAGCTTCCTGCGTGAACATAAAATACCAATAATCTCCTTTATAATTGAAAGGAAAACCCATCTCGTCATTACCGGCATCGAAAACAATTTTACTCTCGTCGAGATCGGCTACCATCTGATTCCAGAAAGAGTTACCGTCAACAAAAGCAAACGGCGGAAAGGATATGCCCGCAATCTTTGTATAATCCGAAGCGTTTATAACATCGGCGAAAATACTGCCGGAAGCCGCAGGATCGCCGGAAAACTGTTTTACGCCGCCGAGATAATATTTGCTGCTCAGCGATTCCGCAGCAATTGTGGTAGATTGCGTATCACCGAGAATCAGCCCATAATATACGCCCGCTTCTTCACACATTTCCACACAAGTGTCTATAGCCGTGTTATAGCCGCTGAAAACAGCATCGCAGCCCTGATTTATGCACGATTCAAGCCCGGCAATATGCGAATCGTCATCCTGACCGACAGCGACATATACAAAGTCCACATCGAAATCTTCTTTAAGATAGTCGGCATATTCCTGAATCTGTTTGCCCTGAATATCCGTAAAGTTGTAGAGCAAAATACCTATTTTGTATTTTGCATCATCTTTGCCGCAGGCGGTAAGCCCGACTACCGACGAAAGACAGGCGATTGCAACGATAAACGTCACGATTTTTGATAGAAATTTTTTCATTGTTTCTCTCCTTTATGTAAAATTTAAATATTATCGCGGCATGGCTTTTATAGTAGCCGAGCGACGGAGCGTCGTTGCGACCATCACAATAAATACCACGCTTTTGATTATTAGCACATACGCATCCGCAAGGCCCATCTGAGATAGACCGTTAGTAAGTATAATGTAGGTTACCGAGCCTACTATTGCCGCGCTCATTCTTGATTTGCTGCCTCCCGAAAGAAGCATACCTCCCAGAATAAGCGCTATCATGATATCCATCTCTCTGCCCGATCCGAAGTTCTGTGTAACCGAATTTGTTCGGGACAGATAAAACATGGCAGCTATTGCCACGGCAAATCCCGCGATCGCATAACTGATATATTTTATGGCATCCGGCTTGGCACCTGACTGCATGGCGGACAGCTGGTTATCGCCGATGGCTTTGTCATATTTACCGAATTGAGTAAAACTGAAAACTATCCAGCCGATCACGGAAAAAAGCAATATCATCAGCACCATAAACCATTGTTCGCGAAAAATCGCCAGGGCGGAAGTGTCGTCAAGCTTATATCCGCTAAGAGTTCTTGATACAAGATAAGTTACAATTCCGCGCGCGGTAAACATTATCGCCAAAGAGCCTATAGTGCTCATTATGCGGAATTTAATCGAAATAAAAATATTGAGAAGATAAAACGCTTCCGATACAGCCACACTCACAGCAACTGCAGCAAGCACACTAGCCGGGGTGCATCCCAATTTATTCATTACCAAAATGGCAAGCAATGCATCCAGAGCTATAACGGCGCCGGAAGAAATATCAAAATTTCCGTGCGCAAAAACAAAAACCATACCTACGCACAAAATTATAAGCGGAGTAACCTGACTTAAAATCGATTTGATACTTCTTTCGGTAAAAATGCGCCCGCCGGTCGCTGCCGCAAAAATTATTATGACAGCAACGAGCAAACCGTAACGGATAAAAATATTCTTATTATCTTTTGCAAATTTACCAGCGGCAAGCAATTTCGGATTAATCTCTTTTCTGTTACTATTCTCCATAATACCTTTCGCCTTAAATCATATAATTTATAATTTCTGTATCTCTTAAAGAAGCGCTTCTTTCAAAGATTTTAGTGATTTTACCGTCTTTCATGATAGCAATTCTGTCGCTCATTCCTATAAGTTCAGGCATTTCTTCAGAAATAATCAGAATGGCATAACCTTTCTTTTTCAAATCATACAAAATTCTGTACATAGTGGTTTTTACACCGACATCCACACCGCGCGTCGGCGAGTCGAAAACAAGAATTTTAGAACGATTTCCTATCCACTTGCCAAAAGATACCTTCTGTTTGTTGCCGCCCGAGAGTTCTCTGACATCCTGATTCATTGAAGAACATTTGATTTTCAGTTCATCTATTTGGTTTTCTGCAAAGAATTGTTCTCTCGACGGTGGAATTATGCCGCAAACATTCAATAAATCGCCTGCAGAAATGCACAAGTTTTCTTTTATCGACGCCGACGTGATCAAAGTTTCTTTATCCCTATCCTTGGAAATATATCCTATTCCGGCATCAAAAGCATCCTGTACGCTTTTGAGATCAAACCTTACGATCTCCCTTTCGAAATCGGCACCCGCAAGATCAACTTCCGGTTTCACCGTTTTTTTGCCGAATAATTTTTTGAAACGCCAGCCTGTAAGTTTTTTCATACTTTTGAGCCGCTTAATATGCGCAGCTCTTTTTTCTTTTCCGTTCAGTTTGCGCGGAGCGTTCGCATAAACAGAACCGGAAATAACTTTTTCCATTCCGAAAAACAGTTTTCCGAGTTCATGCATACCGCTGCCGGATAATCCGCCCACTCCGACGATTTCCCCGCGATGCACAGTGAGATTCACCTCATTTAAATTAGGTGTAGTAACATTTTCTGCACAGAGCGCCGTCTCCGGCAAGCACGATGAATCGTAATCGGATCTGTAATAATTGCCTTCGATCTCTCTTCCCACCATAGTCTGTTTTATTAGATTTTCATCAAAATCGTTTTTTGCTATTGTAGCAATAAGTTTTCCGTCCCTGAGAACCGTCAGCTCGTCGCAAGTTTCCATAAGTTCAGGTAAATCGTGGGAAATAAACAATACGGCTTTGCCGTTTTTTGCGAAATTGCGCATTATCTCGTGAATTTTATCTCTTCCGTCCTGAGAGAGCGCCGTAGTTGTTTCGTCTACAATAAGAAGTACGGGATCATAGTATAGTGTTTTAGCGATTTCGATCATTTTTCGCGTTTCAAAATTAAAAGTTGCAGCCGGAAGCGTTACGTCTATATCAAGATCTACGGCACGCAAAGCTTTACGCGCTTGTTCTTCCATTTTTGCACGGCTGATAAAACCGAAACGGGAAAATTTACCCTCTTCGCCGAGAAAAATATTTTCCGCTACCGAGATATAATCAATAGTTCCGGACTCCTGCACTATCATTCCGATACCGTTGCGCCTTGCATCTCCGGGATCCAAAGGCTTATACGATTTGCCGCGCAAAAAGATTTCGCCCGAAGTTATTGAATGAATGCCGCAGATCATGGAAGAAATAGTGGACTTACCGCTTCCGTTTTCGCCTATAAGTCCCTGAACCTTACCTAATTCTATCTTGAAATTGACGTTATCCACGGCAACAACATCACCGAATTTTTTTGTAATATTGCGCGTTTCAATAAATACTTCGCCCATAGTTCACCTCTTACACTGACATTTTATCATGCAACAATAATTAATGCAATCCACTTTTTTATTTTATTTTATGTAATTTTTTAATTTTGAATCGACTTAAAATGTCAGATTATTAACTTTGCAAATTGACATAAATAAAAATATGTTATATAATATAATAAATTTTGTTTATTTTTATTTTGAGGTGTAAAAATGGAA
Organism: uncultured Clostridia bacterium; assembly: GCA_959605945.1. Taxonomy (GTDB): domain Bacteria; phylum Bacillota; class Clostridia; order Christensenellales; family Borkfalkiaceae; genus UBA1259. Next base: position 23,185 of record CAUHGY010000004.1, read on the forward strand.
CATCGTCATGAAATTATAAATTTTCCGGAAAACTCACCGATAAAAGTTTTTATTCATAAAATCGGCGATGTAAATATGCATTGGCATCAGTCAATTGAAATTCTTTACATTGTAAACGGCAAAGTTAAAATCAATGTCTCAGGCACTGAAACCGAACTTACAGACGACGGACTTATTCTGATTAACAGCAATACACCTCATTCGCTTTACTCTACCGCCGCTATAATGATAGCTGTTCAGATCAGACTTGATTTGCTTACATCCGTGCCGGATTTAATTAAAAACAGTTATTTTGATTGTGTTTGTACCGGAGAAAATTCCTCTCCCGAATTGTTTATCCCGATTAAAAATTGTTTGGCAAGTCTTTTAAAATTAAATATAGAAGGCAAAGGTTACATGAATCTGATGAATGTTTCGCTATGCTATAAACTAATTTACGAGCTGTATCTTAATTTTGTAAAAAATACAAATTCGGCCTCGCAAAACAATGCCGATCAACTGAAGCGCCTTAATATGATTCTCAGCTATATAAACGCCAACTACGCCGACGATCTGTCTCTGGAATCTTTATCGTCTGTAGTAAATTTTACCGTTCCTTACCTTTCTAAATTTTTCAAGCAGCATATGGGTATGACGGTCGGCGATTATATCAAAAGCATACGACTGTTTCATGCTGCAGAGCTTTTAAGCACAACTACAGACAGCATGGAAATGATTTGTTCCAAATGCGGATTTCCCAACACCCATTCTTTTATTTCGACTTTCAAAACAAAATACAACATCATTCCCAGTAAATGGCGCAAACAAAACAAAAATGTAAGCGTTCTAAAAAATCCAGAAAAAGCTATCGGCTATCAAACAGCCAGCACGGAAATTTTATATAGCAGCGTTTCCGGTTTCATAAATAAATATGCAGATATGAATATGTCCGTAAATCCTGACAAGTCGCTTGTTTATGAAAAAGACAGCATATCTGTAAGCGAATCATCCTCTGTTAAATTACGCCAAACCGACCATTCTATAATAGGCGTCAGCAGGGTTAAAGAACTTCTCTACGCCCCCATTCGCAAAATGCTTGAACAAGCACAGAAAGCGATAGGCTTCAAATATGTAAAAATGCATTCGGTTTTTGACGATGATCTTATGGTTTACAGTGAATATGACGGAAAGCCGCATTATAATTTTTCTCTTGTAGATCAGGCATACGACTTTTTGCTGTCGATTAATCTTAAACCGTATGTCCAATTCTCGTTTATGCCGTCAGCCATCGCAAAAAATCCTTCAAACACTACCTTTTTCGCAAAAGTTGTTATTTCAATGCCCGGCAACATGGAAAAGTGGAATAAACTTGTCGAAACTTTTTTAAAACACCTGACGGATCGCTACGGAAAATCAGAAGTAGAAAGCTGGCCTTTTGCCGTATGGAACGAACCGTTCACTTCATCAAAACTTTTCGGTTTCGACAGCGCTTCCGACTATTATGACCTTTATTTTAACACTTATAAAACTGTAAAGTCTTTTGACCCGTCAATCATAATAGGCGGTCCATCCCATTTCGCGGCACATAATAAACCAGATTACGCATTATCTGAATTTTTGCAGTGGACATATAAACAAGGATGCATTCCCGATTTTATAGACCTTCATTATTACGATACTGATATGTCACGGCTTTATCTTGATAAAAACGGCATGAAAGTATCTACTCAGCTATCGCCGGAAGAAGGCACTTTCGGAAAGGCGTTGTCGCGTATAGAAAATATGCTTTTAGGCACTCCGTTTGAAAACATCCCTATTTATCTGACAGAATGGAACTCAACGTCATCTCACCGAGATTTACTTTCAGATACTTGTTTCAAGTCAAGCTATATAGTACGTAATCTCATCGAAAATTACGGAAGACTTGCCGCATTCGGATATTGGCTGCTTTCAGACCTTCATGAGGAAAGCCTTTTGAATAACCGATTGTTTCACGGCGGTCTCGGTTTATTCACTATAAACGGCATACAAAAACCCTCCTATTTTGCTTACCGCTTTTTATCCATGCTCGGCAATGAAATATTAGCAAAAGATAAAGATTATATAGTTACGAAAAAACAAGACGGATATGTTTTGTTGCTTGTAAATTACTGTCATTATTCTCAAGCATATTCCGAAGAAATAGGTATTAATATAACTTACACCGACAGGTATACTGTTTTTCCCGAAAACGGAAAAAAACGTTTTTGTTTTTCTTTTCCCGAATCCGAGAAAAAATATCTTTGCATACATCAATATGTTAACAGAGAACACGGTTCGGCATTCGATAATTTCGTCGCTATGGGGGCTGTGGAACCGCTGTCCGAAGAAGAAACAAACTGGCTCAAAGAGATAACCAGACCTTGCATAAAAAAAGAAATTATAAACGCGCCTGTCAATATTGACGTAATATTACAGCCATTTGAAATAAGATTAATAGAAATCAAACCTTACCGTCAATAAACAATCAATGCTATGATGATACCCGAAAACATAATACCCGCGCAGGGTGAAAAAGTTTTTCGCTTCGCGCGGGTATTAAATCTTAAACGCATATTTATTTTTAAGCAATTATAAAATAATTAAACCTCTCTTTCAAAAAAGCCTTTGAATGCAATCGGATTTTTTGCAGACGGCTTAATTTTACCCAAAATGACTTTCGCCGCCGCTCTCTGACTGCTTGGCGAATTGGAAAAAGCATTTATATATTCTTTCAAATACGGCATATCAAATAATTTATACGGATCCCCGAATGAAACAAAAATGCACCGCGGATGTTGTAACACATAAGCACGCCATAACGGCATTAATGCATTCCACCCCATCCGTAACGTAGCTCCGTGATAATCTTTGCTGCTCATTTTACAATTTATCACAATGATATCATAATCATACATTATTTTTTGCAATTCGGTATGCTTAGGATTATATCTGATATCAACCGTGTGCCCGTATTTTTCGAATTCCTCTTTCATTGCGTCAAACTCATGCCCGGACGGTTCTTTGTGAAAAAAAGGTTCTAAAATATTGATAAAAAGAATTTTTCCGTTTTCGATATTGCAAGGAATTATCTTATTGTAATCGCGGACAACCTTTATGCTTTTGTCTGCTATTTTCTGCGATATAACATTTATATCCGCATCGACGGAAATCTTTTCGTTATATTCTCTGTCATCTTCTGTGATGTGTGCTTTAACTTTGAGTTTCAAAACTCTTTTTGCGGCATCTTTCAATCTGTCTTTTGACAGACTTCCGTCATTAACCGCTTTCAGTATATTGTCATAGTCGTCAGGATGAGGAAACAAAATCATATCTCCGCCCGCTTTCAGAAAATTAACGCCGATTTTGGTTATATCGGGTTCTGCAGCGGCTATTCCTATCATACTCATAGCGTCGGAAACTATACAACCGTTAAACCCGAGTTTTCCTTTCAGAAATTTTGTCATGATGCTGTAGCTTAATCCTGCAGGCAGCGGACCGGAAACAGGATCAATCTCTTCTTCGACCGCAGGAAAGCTTACATGTCCGATCATTACGGCAGATACGCCCATTTTAAACATTGCTTTATATACCTTCCCGTAGGTGTTCATCCATTCATCTTCGGAAAGGCTGTTAATCGAATTGCAAAAATGCGAATTCCGCTCGTCTATTCCCTGCCCCGGGAAATGTTTACACGTCGCAATCACATCATTATTATCTTCAAGCCCTTCGATATAGGCACCTGCTATTTTAATTACTTCGTCGGGATCATCGGATATTGCCCTTATATTGCATTCCGGGCTTCTGAAATTTATATTCAAATCCACCACAGGAGCAAAAGTCCAGTGTATGCCGTTTCTTCGGCAGATTTTACCCGTTATTTTTCCTGCTTCTCTAATAAGCTCAGGATCATCGCAAGCTCCCCATGCCATCGGTTGAGGCAGCATTCCGGTTCCTGCAACAGCTCCGCCGGGGCCGTCTTCAACATCACTTGACACTATAACCGGAATCTTTGCATATTTATTTGCAATATCCGTAAAAATTCTTATTCTTTCCGTCGTTGTGTTGGACATAAATAATCCGCCGGGTTTAATATGTTTAATGATTTTTTCAATCTGATCCGGAGTGTCTTTATTTGAAATATCAAGACATATAGTCTGCCCTACAAGATCTTCGGTAGTGAGATTTTCTATTATTTTATCTAAATCTTTCTCTTCCATGGTCTATCCTTTCCGAAAATAATTTTTTAACATACAGTTAAGAACTTCATACATGATATTATATCCTGCGACATGCGGGTGAAGATCGTCGCCGAACGTACAGTTTATAAGTGTTTTGCCGTCGCTTTCACACATACTCGCATAATAATCTATGTATAATACTTCAGAGTCGGCGCAGAGTTTTTTTAACCTGCGATTAATTTCTTTTATAAGAGTAGTACGAAAGTCGCTCGTTCCGAGCGGCAGCAAAGAACCTATCCACAATTTAATGCAATTTGTTTTAGCTTTATCAATTATTTTAAGATACCCGTCCAACATAGCTGCAATAAATGCCTCTTGTTCTTCAAAAGGAATTTCGGCAGTTTTTCCATATTTTTTGTAAAGCGCGTACATATCGTTAATCCCTTCGGAAAAAACACATAGTTCGGGATTTAAATATATGCAGTCGTCTTCAAAACGCTCTATTCCCTTTTCAAGCGTTTCTCCGCCGATCCCGCGGTTAATAATGACGCCGTAATCTCTAAAATATAAATCTGTCTGCCAGCTTTCAGTAATAGAATCGCCGAAAAAAAGAATATCGGGACAAACTCTGTTTGCAAACAATTGTGAATTCATGCGATTAAACATTTCGCGTTTTTCGCCATGCCTTAAAAATGCCTGTTCTTCGGAATATTTTTCCTTATAAAAACGTTCTAAAAGATTTTTATCGTATTCTAATTTCATGTTAAAATCCTTTTGTGAAATTTTCTTCTGGCCGGAATTGTTACTTTGTTGATTACGCCGTCTATTTTCTCATCATCCAAAAAACTGCAAAATACATTAAAAGCGGTTTTATAATCTTCGGCAGCAGTTATAAACACACAACAACCGCGAACGTCAACAAAATAATCGTAATCTTCGATACTCACGACGCCGTTTTTATAGAATTCGCCGAACATAAAATTGTTACCTATGCATATCGCTTTTTCTCCATACATTGGCAAAACTTCATTATCATTTACGATCGGTAAATCAAAACCGTACTTTTTTGAAAAAAATCCCTTCAATTTTTCCGCACAAAACCTCTCTTCGGATGACGGATTGCTGCTCAACACTATTTTATAATGACATTTTGAATCTTTCACTATATCGATAAAAAGCCGGGTTCCTTCGCCCGTTTTGTTAACGCCTAATGCTTTTGCGGTATCGAAAAAATCCTTCGATAAGCTTTCATTGCCTTCAGGGAAATAATCGTATTCATTGCGAAGAATCATCCTTTCGGCTGTAAGCTTCATGAATTTTAATGTTTTTATGATAATTTCCTTCTTTTCTACCGCTTTGATTGCATTTTCAGCGGCCGAAATTGCATTATCTATTATTTTTTTGTTTTCCAACAGAAAATTTAACGGATAATTTCTGTAATTAAAGAAACTTTCATCATCTTGAAACAGAGGGAGTTTAAATCCCTTTTTAATTTTTTCAGCGAAAAAATTTTCATTGCGAACGATAAATTCCCAAACGTAATCTGCGGCTTCTTCAAAGAATAAATCAACGTATTCTCTGTATAAATCCATAATCGGAATATTTATATTCCAATACATTTTGGAAACAGCATAAGCCTTCATATCCGATTGCCATTCGTTTTTGCAGTTATAAGCGCCCTGATTTAACACATACGACATACCGTATCGTGCATAATCCCGCAGATTTTTCTCTATATTTGCAGCATTGGCAAAATACCACAAATATTCAGCATAATTGCACTGATAATCCCAGATCATAATGTTTGGCGTTAATGACGTCCATCCCGATAACTGTCTGTAAATAGAAGGACTCTGCCTTTTATCAAGTAAAGGATAAGTATAATCTGCCTCAATAGGAGCATAGCGGATATGCATTCTTTTGTTCGGCAAAACTTTAAAAATTTCTCCGACGGGGGGGTCTGCCGTACTGTGATATGCCAGCATTACAAGATTAAAATCAGAATCAATATTATCTCTCTCGAGCATTTCTTCAACAATTTCTATTACACAGTTCAGAAAAATAATATTCAGACCGCTTTCTCCGCCTAATTCCCGACGGCGTCTCTCGCAAACTTCACAGTGACAAACCGCATTGGCATCGTCCTGTTTGCCGAACATAAAATATTTTGCGTCTCGGCTTTCCTTTATAAAACGAAAAAGGCTTTCCGCTGCAATTTTCACAACGCTTTCCGACATTGTTTCATCGACGGTGTAATCGTCCTTTATTCCGTTCGAATAACATAATTCCATTGTCCGCATTTTATTAATGCAATAAAATTCCGGGTGTTTTTCAATATATTTTTCCGGCGGTACATAGTATAAGGAATTATGCGGATCCGGTATACGATCAAACCACAATTGCTTTACCCCGTATTTCTGGTCAGGTTTGATATTGTTTCCGGAAAATCGCATATGCATAGCTGTTTCTTGAGAAAAAATGGAGTCGTAATTCAAAAAAATACGTTGAGGAAAATAAGGTTCGCAAAGTAAGTTTTCTTCTTTTATAGCGATGCCTTTTTTTGACGGAATATAAGTTTTTTCACAATTAAGCCAACGAATTCCGAGAAAACGCTCTATAAACTCATAAACTCCGTAAATCGTACCTTTTTCGCAATCGCCGAAAATATATACGCACTCATTTTCAAAAACTATGCGAAAGCCATCTGTTTTCAATGGAATATGATTATATCTTTCTATAATCTCGCGGGACTTATTATTCAATCCTATGGAAATGAATTTTTTTCTGTTGCCAATGCTTAATTCAAACCCGCAGACTTCATAAATATATTTATTAATGCTCTCGGCTGCATATCTATATGCAGCCGAAGCATCATCGTAAATCAAGCAGTAATCCCTGCAATTTTCATTGCTTATCACCATTTTAAATCACTCCGTCTTCCGCTTTTCTCATTTCAACGGTCCTGAAAGAAGTTTCGCCTAAATATTTGAAATTATGTTTATCTACAATGGCGTAAAATTCTTTAGCGAAATTAAGTTTGGAAATTCCCGGATAATATGCATCGTAATTTTTTAATATCATCCGCATAGGATAAAGCATAACGGCTTCAAGCCTGTAAACAAGGGTGGCGCGTTCGCTTTCCGAAATGCTATCCGAATTTTCTGCAAACTCTATCGCACTTTCGGCTGTATTCAGAATTTTATTAAGCCATCCGATAGGTGCAAATTGCGGTCCTAAAAATACGCCCTGCTCTTGCTGTATTTGCACTCTAAAACCTGAATCTTCCGGCAATTCCATCATCTCTCTGTAATGGTTCTCATACAAATCGATTATCCGGCGTACATAGCTTGCAGCTTCTCCGTAATATAAAGTTAAAAATTCGTTCATCAGATATTCTATATCCCAATCAAAATCCCAGAACAATTTACTTGCTATATATGCCCGCATATCCGACTGCCAGATTTCCTTTTGAGAATATGAACCTTGTATCATAAGATATTCAGCTCCGATACTTTTGAAATAGCGCAAATTTTCCTTTAAATAATGCGTAGTCGGCAAATACCATAAATATTCCACATAATTCTGCTGATAGTCCCAAATCATAAACTTATCAGTCACTTCGGCCCAGCCGTTTAAGGCATTTCTTGTAACTTCATCCTGCCTTTCATCGACATAACTGTAAGTGAAATTCGCATCTATAGGCGCTATTCTTACCATTACATTTTTGTTTGCTTTAACCAAAGGAGATTTTAAGGAAAAACTTCCGTCGGCATTGGTATTGACAGGCGGATTTTGAGTCTGATGGTACGCAAGCATGACCACACCGACGGTTCTTCCCTGCTCCCGCATTAGCCATTCGTTTATCTTTTCTTCAACAAGATTCATCAAAATAACGGAAATACCTGAATGCCCGTAAAGTTCCTTTCTCTCATTACAGGTTTCGCACTGACAGTTGGCATTCCGATTGTCAACGCGACCGATCATTATATATTTTATGTTGCGGGTATCTTTATCTTCGGTAAGAAAACGCTTAATCTTATCGATAAGAAGCGAAGCAACGCTTTGACCTTCCTTCAATTCCCCGTTATCGTCTACACCGTTAGTAAAGCATATGTCGTAATCAGTTGCTGTTGTGTTTGTATAGTCAGAAAAATATTCGGGATGCGATTCTCCGAGGGTTCTTCCCTGCGGATCCGCGGGATCAATATCTGATTTATTAACATATCCTATTCCGGGTTGTTGTTCCTGATCGGTAGTATTATGAGATTCCGCTACCTGCGGCGCAAAATAATCACCGGCTCTCAGGAACCTTCTGTGCGCAGCGAATTCTTCTTCAAGATACCCGGCAATCATCCAATCGCGCATAGCAAATTCCGGATTTTCAAGAATATCGCACTCTCTCGCCGTTATGGTGGATGTTTCGGGAATATAAGTTTCCGTGCTTGTCAGCCAGCGTATACCTGCAAATCTTTCCAGAAAACTATATACGCCATTTTGCGCTCCGAGTTCTTCCTTTCCCTTGATAAAGAAATTATCTCCGACGTTTTTAATGACAAACCCATCGTTTTCTACTTCAGAAATATCAATATTGTTTTTCTTCGATTGCTCTGTATCGCCTATCGAAATATACTTATCACCCGTATATTCGTTATCGCGATACATTTGCAGCCATGTTCCTGTCATCTGTATGAAATATTCGTTCATTTCCGAAACAAGAAGCGCAAGCTTATCAGATGCTTCCGAAGGAATAACAACATCATACCGAGCGATTCCGTCTTTAATAATATCGAATGTTTTACCGGCTAAATTTACACCCGTCATATAATCCGTAACCGCATATTCTCCGGTTTTATCGGTAGCGGTATTTCCGCACCCCACGGATAACAGCATACTTGCAGCAAGCAATAATGTTACTGCGCTTCTTATTATTTTATTTATTTTTTTCATTATATTCTGCTCCCCACTTCAACAGTCATTTCGTATTGTGTATAATTATAATCCGAATCTCTCGTTATATAGATTATTTTATAGGTGCCGGCTTTTTCAAATTTATATTCATCGCCGCCGTTAACTTTTATATATGACAAATCGGAAGTAGATTTTATAATAATATCAACTGCGCATTCGCCTTCAACGTTATCTTCTGCAATTGCCTTTGGAATTGTAACAGTAGTACCCGCCGAAATTTTTGGCTCGATTTCCCGTTCTATTTTCAGAACGGGATTGACGTTATCTGTAACATTGCATATAAACAAATCCGCACCCGTTCTGCCGTTGACATCAGAAGAACTGTAGGTTATCCTGTAAGTACCAAGCTGCTCGGCCATGAAAAAAGAAGATTCGGTCACACTGTCTATTTTTTTCACCATAGTATTGTCCGGGGCATAAACCGTAAGTCCCACGGTTGCGCCGAAAGACATCATATCAAATGCTTCCGCAAAAGGAAGTATCACCTTGTCACCCCTGTTGACGGTAAAAAGTCTTTCGTACAGTTTATCATATCTGATAACAGGTTTAAACTTATCTGTCCATTCTTCGGTTTCTATGCTGTTAAGCGGCTGATTGCTAATTTGATTTATGGCTATACCTGCCTCGCCGGTAACTCCGCCCAGAGAAAAGCCCACAAATGCGGTTTGCGCATCGAAATCAGAAAAAGTTAAAACGGGATTATTTGTTTTTTCGCTATATATTGCATTTCTGGCTGTATCAATATAAAAATTGACCGATGATTCGGGATTTACCAAAGTTCCGTCAATCACATACATTGTTCCCTCACCGTTAAGTTGTATATAAGAAACATTGTCGCCGGCATCGCATTCTCTGTAGATTCTTACGAACATTCTATTGCTTTCATTGTAATAATCGGCAAAAAACACATCTACATATTCAAATTCGGACTTACCTTCTAATCCTGATATCCTTACAGAAGCATTTACACCCGGATTACCTATTACCGAAGGAAAGGCCCACGAAACCGACGCCGTATCGGCAGCACAGAAATTTAAGCCGCTGTCGTTCGTATCGATAAGATCCGGATCGCCGCTTTCAGTGAGCATAAAATCCGAAGGTTTGGCTTCAAATGTATTCACTACCGGTATAATAAAAGTTTTGCTTTTCGGTTCTTCAGAATTAACAACAGAATAAACAACTTTTACGGTGCCGGAAGATTTTTTGACTTCATAAGATCTGTCGTTTCCGAGCGAAACTCCGTCAACGGTAATTTCTATCCCCTTAGGCTCTCCGGTAGCGCTGTCATAGGCAACGGCTTCAGGGAAAACCACTGTGTATGTAGAAGGCAGAATTTTAGGCATGCTGTTCACCTTCAAGACAGTCTGTTCATCTATTTCAATCGGAAAATATCGTGTTGTGGGGTTATTATCGTACCCCCTTGCTTCTACCTTTAATGTAATAACTCCGCTTTCAGTAACCTGAATATAACGATTTGCAGGTAACGTTATCTGCTTACCGTTATAATATAGGCTTTCTTCATAAATTACATTTCCGATACCCCCGTAAGCGCTTATTTCAGGTATATAGAGACTGTCTCCTATTTCGGGAGTCTCGTATTCTTCCTGCATCAAAACTACTATAGGCGGAAGATGTTCTATTACTTCAAACTCCATATAATCTTCGGTGGATTTAAATTTATTTTCCGCATAATACAATACTCTGTAGCTGCCGATTTTTTCCGGAGTAAAAGCAAGCGTTTCGGTTACGTCTGCCACCGTTTTCCACTGTTCCCCGGTTCTTTCCTGTATTTCTATTTTCATTTTATCTTTTTCGTATTCGCCGAAATACCAGTCGCTTGCAGAAAAATCCGGAACGGGATATTCTTTACCGACACCCGCGTCAGGTAAATTATATTCGTATTCCTTATTTATATCGAACGAAAAATCCGGAGCGTCAAAATCGTCTTCCGTTTCGAAAGTTCCCCCAAGACTATTTCCGAGAATCGATTTTATTATTGCTCCGCCCTGTATCGCCTGTCCGAATTCCATTTTAATCGACATATATGCCTTGTCATCGGCAAAGCCGTTCCATAAAAATCCGCTTCCGACATAATTTACTTCGTCAAGATCAAGAATCATCAGTGCTCTTTCCGCAACTATCGCATAAACCTGTCTTTCGGCATAATCCACAGCTACGGTAAACGGATAGTTGACCCCAAGGCTACCGTCGGAATTAGTTTTTTTGGCAAACTCGTTTGATGCACAGTAAGAACCGTAATTTCCGTTAAAAAGGGTGCCATTACTGCTGGCATCGGTCCCTAATCCTAAACTTTTTCCCCTATAATTAACGCGGGCGTAAACAGCGCCGTTACCGCTATGCTTATAATAATAGACGCCGAAAGAATTATTCGGATCTTCCGTATCTGTGAACGTCACCGTAAGTGCCGTCATCATAGCGAGATCATCTTCGTTAAGAACCGATATTTCAACTATCTTATTCTCTTTTGTCAGTGACGAAAAGTTAATGGGATTGTTATATTGCAAAACCGCACCGCTGGCAGTCGTCAGCGCCCTGACTCCGCTTGGTTTTACCGGTAAAGCTCTCTCTGCCGCAGTAAGACAATAATCCGGAATGGTGATGTTTTCCGTAATACTGTCGAACTGAGCTCCGGAAAACACGTCGGACTTTTTATATTCTGTATCTTCCGCAATCGCGGAAAAACTAACAAAAGATAAGGCAGCGACAACCGTAAAAACAGCCGCTAACAAACCGATGAAACATTTTTTAGTAATTTTCATTACCCCTTAATACCTCCTACAGTAAATTTACTTGTTATAAGTTTTTGACTGGACAGATATAATACCAAACTCGGGATCATACAAAGCGCAAATCCTGCCAGGATTTCCGGCTCTGTAGCCGCTCCGAGAGCTCCGCTGGTACTTCTCTGAAACCTGTACATTCCATACGCTATGTTAGGCGTGGAAGGATACCATACAAGAAACGACTCATAAGCGTTCCATGACGTAAAAAACGAAAGCAGAAATAAAGTGGCGCACGTCGGGAGCACCATCGGTATTATAATTCTGAACATAATCAGATACTCGTTTGCTCCGTCTATACGCGCGGCTTCTGTATAAGCCATCGGAATTGCTTTAAGAACGCCGTACATTATCATAAAGTACATTCCGGAAAAAGGCGTTGCCGGCGGTATAAAAATTGAAACATACATATTATCATACAGTCCTATTTTCTGTTTGAATATCATTTCCGCCGCTATATTGCCTACTATTGGAAACATCATGATAACTATTCCCAAATTATAAATAAATTTGTTTCCCTTAAACCTGAATCGTGAAAGCGCATAAGCCGTCACCGTGATCCAGAATACACTGACAGTCGGCCCGACCGTTGAAAATATAAGACTGTTAAAAAGCATATCCCAAAGATCGTAAGCCATAGATCCTTCAATAATCGTAAATTTGTTGAGAACATTGATATAATTTTCAAAATGGAAAACTTTTGGGAAATCGAACGCATTCAGAGTAAATTCCAGCTCGCTTTTGAAAGATGTGATCAACATCCAGAATACAGGTACCAGCAGCGATACGCAATATATCAAACAGAAAGTACCTATAAGCGCCCACAAAAGATTGCCGATAACTGTATTCCACGAAATACCGTCCGCAGAAAAAAATATATGTTTTTTTCCGTCAAGTCCCACTCGGTACGATACGGTTTTCTTGAGGAATATCAACCCTAAACAAATTAAGTAAACGGCAATGAATACTATTGAAAAAATCAGAACAACACTCATACCGCACTCTCCGTTCTGTCCGCTTTCTGCATAAGCCATTTAATCAGAAATACCACCGGCAATGTGATCAACATTACAAACAGCCCCGAAGTGGCCACATCCGGATAAGACATATAAGATCCATCCGACGTTTTGACCGTAACGGTAAAATAATAACCTAATCCCCAGATTGCGGGATCCGCACTGTACATATAGAACGTCATTAGCGCTCCGGAAGCCGTGAACATACCCGTGGCGCCGGTAACCACCATAGTTGTAAACGAAGGCCATATAAGCGGGAGAATTATGTTCCAAAATTCTCTGAAATCGTTTACACCGTCTATAGAGGCACTTTCCAGAATCTCCTTATCGATACCGCTCATTCCGTTGACATATACTATAACGCTTGTGCCGAAAGAAAGCCAAATGGAAAAGAAAATGTTATTGCCGAAAGCATATTTAGTATCATATATCAGCTTTGGGAAATCCGTTATACCGATAGATTCCATAAATTCAGGCAAACCGAATTCTACAAAACGCTTATAAACAAGCGCGAAAACCATTGCCGATACTATCTGCGGTATCATGACTATAACACGAAACACCCTGTGTCCTATAAATTTTTTAAAAATATAATAGGACAGTATAAAATATAAAGGATTCGATATCAGAAAAGACAACCACCAGAATTTAAGCGAATTCTTAAGCGACAGCCATATCTGAGAATTGTCTTTAAATCCCCGGAAAAGTTCTGCAAAATTATCAAAACCGACCCAGCTGGCGTTATTGTTGACATCGTATTCTTTAAAAGCCATTGTGAACGAACTGAAATTCACATATACGTAGAAAACGCAGAAACAAATAAACGGAACTATCAACAACGACGCCAGAAAAAGTTTTTCTTTGATATTCTGAGTCAGAAAATTATTTTTTCGTATGTTATTGTTCATCTGCCTGATAGAATCCCTCTACTACACTGTAAAGCCTGTCATATTCCTTATTGATGTTCCCGTATACACCGTTCAGGTATTCTTCAAGCGTAAGCGGACGATCTGTGGATTTGAAAGCATCGTAAGGCGTTTTATAAGAAACGCTCGTTACATTTGTATTATCAGTCAGCCAGTTATCCAACCCTGCAAACGAGCGCACGGCGTTAAGATTGTTTGACCAGGTAGGATAGATTATCTGCACATGCTCTATATCGTGCGTGATATCCCATACGTTTCTCTGAAACGGAGTCAGAGAATTATACTGTTCGTCGGTCAATTCATACATAAACGGCCTGGGATTTCCCGTAGTGGTTGTATAATACTGCAATGCTTCGTCTCTGAGCGTATAGCCTATAAATTCCTTGCACTTGGCAATAAACGCTGTTTTATCGCCTTTTACATAAGTATCGGGACAATTGTTCAACAGTACTCCGCATCCGTCGTCCTGACAAGCCATAGCCGTCATATTTTCAGGCATTACCTGTCCCGTAATATTAGGATACATATAATATCTGTATTCTCTTTTACCGTACCCGCGGGGTTCGTCGGGCGTGTCGTAAACACTTAATCCTTCCATAATGGATCTGGCTTCATTTGCTTCCCACCAGCACCCGTCAATCAAAAAAGCCGCAAGCCCGCTCTCTTTGACGCAGGGATCGGTAACGAAGGTATTCTGTGCATTCTTATGAGACGTAGAAGTAGTCTGATATGACTTGTCGTGCAGCATTTGTCTGGCAGAATAATTCACTCCGTTAATGTTACCTATCTTGCCCATAATATTCTTATAGTAAAAACCGACAGCATCATTGTAAGCTTTTCTTATAGTATCTGTTTCCCATGCATTTTTTCCTGTTGCCGGAGTAAGGGTGGTTTCCGTTTCACCGTTATTATCGGTTATGGGACCATTCAGCGACATAAAATTAATATAATTGTCATATCCCATGCTCTGAGCCATCAATGCATTGTATGTGGTCGGCGTATAAGCGCCTACATACTGTGTAGTATAAATATAAGGATAATTTCCGTCGTTCATTATTCTGGCGAGAAGCTCTTCATACTCTTCCATAGTAACGGCCTGTCCGTCATCATAAGTGCCGTACTCTCCGTCTTTACCGGGTGTAAGAATTCTTTCGCCGACATCATAATTGCCGAAAGATTTAGCAGCTACTACCCTTCCGTTTTTAATTTCAGCAGCACCGCTTTCCTGCGAATTTATGATGTCCAGATCCTGAGCAGATGCGAAATCGAGATATCCTTGGTCGACAAAAAATTTATAATCGAATATGAGACCGCTCATTCCGATAGAATAAGGTATACCGTAAATTCCTTCCTTGTCAAGCGCGGCAAAAGCTTTTGAAACAGTGTCAAAATCCATTGTTTTGGATTTGATGTCGCCTTTGTCTTCGCCATCGACCTTCATGTCGTAAACATCAGAAACATCTAATAACAGACCTTCCTGGATAAGCGGAGTTATGTGAGACTGCGAGCCGAAATAAATATTGATATCCGTAGATTGTGCTTCAAGCTGCGCTTTCAGCGTCACCGTAAGATCTAAATCTCCCGTCTGTACTATGACTTGATAATCGGCATTCTCCGGAATAGCGTTGAATTCTTCAGCAAAATGTTCAAGCCATTTATATCCCATTCCCGTATCCGGCGCATAAACGTATATCTGCTGTTTGTTTTTATCGACTTCAGGTCCTATATTTGTTCCTCCGCAGGCAGCAAAACTGCCGGCAAGCATAACACAAGCAAGTAAAAACGTCAGTAATCTGATTTTAGTTTTCATATTATTCTCCTTTGATTTCCGTTCGGTTGCTTCAGTATATACACTAAATAAAAACGGAATTCTTTCTCATATTTCACGCGCCCATATAACTTTCAGCAGAAAGCCTTACATCTGAAAAATAAACATCCGCGGATGCAGGTGAAAACTGCGAATTGTAAAAACCAATTCCCCACCATACTCCGTCAATAAAATCTTTCGTTAATTTTATCTCCACGGTTATCCATCTGTTCTGTAATTCTCCGGTATGAAACGACCCGGAAGTTATAAGCTCGCCCTCTTCATCATAGAATCTGACGTTAGCATGCGCTGTTCCGTTTTGAGCGTAAATAAGAATTGTTTCCGGAGCGGCAGAATAATAAAGCGAAGTACTTTTTGTCATATAAACCTTAAAACTCATAAAACTGTCTTTTTTCATTTGATCAAGATATTGCGTTGAAAATCTCATCATAGATTTATCCCCGCTAGTGGCGGTACCGCCTTTCGCGTTATATTTAAATGCACCATATACACCGTCAACTTCACCGGTTATAAATTGCAGTTCCGCATATTCAGGGTTATTTACATAAAAATTCTTGTTTATCAAATCTTCTTCCGAATTGAGAACGTTCGTAATTCCGCTGCCGGTCATTGTAAACGATACGGTTTGTTCGCGTGTTTTTCCGTCTTCATTCTCCGCAGAAACTATCAGGTTGTAAACTATCTTCTTTGAAAGTTTTTTAAATTCTTCTTCGAAGGTATTTTTATCGCCTGAAGATATATCATAACTGAGTACTTCCTGGCCGTTATACGCTTTGACTACCTTATAACTTTTAAGCGTATAACCTTCTGCAATATCAGAATCAAATCCTGTCTGATCCGAATAAACTTTACCGTTAACAAATCCGAGATTAAAAAAAGCCGAAAGCTTATATGTAAGTATCTGATCTTTTAAAGTTACAGTAAGCGTGTATTCGCCATCGTCTTCAGGAGAAAATTTTCTTCCCGCACCGAGAATATTATCCCCGCCTTCTTCTTTAACAACGGTATAGACAGGCGTAACTTTCTGCCTGTGATTAAGCAGCGTAACCGCCGGAACAGAATATTCACCGAAGCATTCATAAAGATTTCCGGCAAAATTTTTAATTTCCGTATCATCATATACTACGGGTGCGTCATCCGTAATTGCAAAATTTGCCGTCGCGCTGCCCAAAGAAGTGGAAACACGCAATTGCTTATCGCTTCCTATACCGAATTCTTCGGTCAAATAATCTCCGCTTATCGTAATCGTTTCGCCGTTTTTTACGATATTTTCATTCGGGATGGGTTCTTCATCTATAGAAAAACTTAGAAAAGACTGCGAATCGTCTTTGGATAATGTGACTGAAAATCCATCGTCAATAACATCATAATTGTAACTTGCTTCTATTTCAGGCGTAACGCCCTCAAGAATATTGATTTCTTTCTCTGTTTTCACTTTATAGCCTGCTTTATCTACCGCTATAAAGCTTATGGTATGTTCCCCGGCAACAAGCGAACCGTCTCTGCGCACGGCATCTCCATAAGAAAGCACCTGTACGTCAAGATCATTTCCCATACAGTCTTTAGCAGTTATACCGTCATCCACGGTATCAAAAAAAGACAGATATTCTATGTCAATAACGCCGGAGTTACTGTTTGAAATGCTCGGTTCGCTGAAAACATAACATTTTTTACTGATCTTCAAATCATTATAGACATAAACCAGGTCATATTCACCTTTTTCGCCGAAAACAACGTCGCTTACATCAATTTCAATCGGCATATAACTTCCGTTATCCACAGCATAAACTTCGTCATCGTCAACAGTGATTTCTGCGGCATCCAGTTTGATATAAATATCGTCCGCACCTACAATATAAGGTACAGCCTCATCGCTGATGCCGCCGGTTTCGCCGCCTGTCTCTATCTGATATTCCGTGTCGCCGCAACCGAACCCTACGGCTAAACAAACAGAAAGCAGCATGATACTCAATAAAATAAAAAATAAATTTTTTCTTTTCATTTATTCTCCTGTAATTGCGTAAAAATAATTTTTAGTTTCTGTCAGGATCAAGCAAACTGAAATAATTTGATATAAGTCGAGTCGGCATTATCCTTGTTAATTGTAAAGCGGGCTGTCTGTAACTATGAAATTATCGAAATATACAGGCGTAAATGTTGTATTGGCGTAGCAGATATAATTGTTCGGAGCCAGCCCCTGGACTGCATCTTCATGGAAAATTATTTCAAATGTAATCCATTTATTATAATAAGCACTTCCTCCCCATAGATCTACGCCGTCATCTTTTACCCCGTCTACATAAGTATTGACCGTATATTTTGCATTATCCCATTCTCTGCCGGCATTGTTCCTGTTTCCGTAAATCAATATTTCCTGATCGTCTAATGCAAATTTCAAAGCAGCCATATTTTCCACATATAAGTCAAAATAAAGAATTCTATCTTTTTTGAATAATTCCCAGGCGACCGTATTCTTAAAATAGAAAGCACCGTTATCGGCAAGCGGAGTTACTGTATAAGTCTGAGCAGTATATTTATAAGCCCCGATTCTGCCGCCCAATTGAGCGTCAGGATCGTATGAAAAGGAAGCCTGTGCACCTTTATCGATGAGTTGCCCTATATTTTCAGGATCATCCATAAATCTATAAATCGGCCCGTCTTCGGTCTGACGTTTTTCTTTTGTAACAACAATATTTCTCAAATAAATGTCGTTTGTATAGTTTTCTGTATCCGTGTATAAAGCAAGCACGTTTCTTGCTCCCATAGACCAGTCACAGTCTGCCGTCAGATAAATTTCGAATGTAATCCACGTATTAAGATAATCGCTGTTCAATGCATGTAAAGAAAGATTATTATTTACTTCTATACCGCTGACATAATGCTTAAAAATCGGCGTAGCTACTGCACTTGTTGACGATTTGTTATATAAGAACAACGGGGCTCCGTTATTGCCTATATTGCTCGCAAGCGTGGTTATTCCCGTTGCGTAAACATCAAAATATATATAGCTGCCCGCTTTGAATAGTCCGCTGCATTTTTCTTCCGCAAATTGCAGTCCTGCGCTGTTCTCATTTGTAATATCGAGACTTCCCGCATGTCCCGGAAGAATTTCCCAATGAAAAGATCCGGCAAACTCTCCCTCTTTCACATAAGTAAGGTTTGCCTTAGGGCCTATTATAATATTTCCTGCAGTAAGGTCTTCTTCGCTCACCAGCAGAGCTGTTTCAGAACTCTCCGGTACTTCAATCGACTTATACCCCTCAAGAAAAGATGTATCCGTGACGGGTTTATCTCCTCTTGCAGCGTAAAGTTCAAATGTTCCTACTCCGACAACTTCATATTCGTTTAATCCTACTTTCTCGATAAGTCCGTTGTTTTCCGATAAAACTATGTTTGCTTCAATACTGTTTTCTCCGTCTGAAACAAACCCTTTCACCGTAAATCTGTCCCCTACATAAAAAGTCTTTTCTGCAAAAAGTTCTGCGTCACTGTACAAAAGCGCCGAAGACCGAGTGTATCTGCTTTCCACATCGGAAATGATTTTTTCTAAATATTCCGTCGCATAATCTTCATACGACTCGCTTTCCTCAACAGCATATGTAGCTACAGTATAAATCGATCTCGCATAAGGCGCGCTGTATACATAATTGCTGTCACCGAGCTTTATATATGCTTTTGCCATAAAAGGCTTTTCGTAATTGCTCTCTGATATGTTTACAAGAGAACAAGTAAATTCGTATACCTCGCCGTTAAGCTGCGGCAAACCTACACGATATTGGAAAAAATTGGCGTCTTCTTCGACAGTGCCTTCTTCGTGACATCTTAAATCCGTACTGCCGAACTCAACATTCTTTCCTTCGGCAATGTATTGGGGAAGAATAATTATTCCGAATTCGGCATTCGGATATGTTTCAATGATTGAAGCGTATTCGCTTGCGCTTATTTCAGCCGTAAATCTGAGTCCCATGGGTTTTTCTGTGCGAATCGAGGCACTCTCTCTTACACGGAAAGTTTCATAAGACGGTTCACTCTGTTCCGTCGCACTGACGGACACTAAAGAGAAGCAGAGACAACAAAGACATAAAACAGTTAAAACTGTAAGCAAATGTTTTTTCACAGCATTTCACCTCCGCTCTCTTCATTCCACAAATCTTCAATTGTAGGTTCCGTTGATGCCGCCAAAATGTCACAAACAATAGAAAACATGATTGAAACGTTTGGCTCTGCATATACTTTTTTCATAATCCGCCCTCCTTTTTAAATTTATTTATTTTTATTATTTTTTCTGCTCTACCTATTTGCCTTAACATATAAACATAAGCACAAATGAAATCTGTCATAGTAAAAACTTGCCGATATAGCAATCATTTGCTTACACACAGCGTCGTCTTAAGGTTCACAGGACAAACAGATTTAAAATAATTAAAAAACTTTCATACTCATATTTTCAGTTTATCGGCCGCATACTGGATTTTAAGCGTCTGCTCGCTCGAATCCAGAACGCTTTCGGTAAAATCTCTCTTATCCGTTTTTATCTCTTCGAGAAAAACATCGATATAATCGATGCCGTCGTCTATACCGGGAATATCGTAAACGTTGCCTTTTTTGCAAACCACGGTTTCGGATTTGTTCCAACAGAAATTCATCATTCCTTCCGTACACCAAAATTTAAAATCCCAATATATCGGGGTGCTGTATACGGAAGCCGGCGCCGAATAAGAAACATCCCCCTGTACTCTTCCGCCATGTTCAAGTTCTGCCGTAAAAATGGCACAGTCTTTAAAATCTTTGGACTTTTCGGCAAATTTATTCCGAGTTTCCGCAAAAAGTGTTTTTATAAAATTCTGTCCTGTTATATATCTGATAAGGTCAACGGCATGAATTGCCAGATCGTTAATCGTTCCGCCGTGTTTACCTTTTTCAAAATACCATTTGGGTCTGTGTTCGAAATCCAAACAATGCTGACCGTTAAATGATACGTTTACTGCTTCACCCAGCTCTCCGCTTTTATAAAGCTGTGCGGCAGCCTTTACTGCCGGACGATAACGAAGATCGAGCATACAAGCAACTTTCAGGTTTTTTTCAACGGAAAGCCGTCTTATTTCTTTAAGCTCTTCCAAATCGGTGCATATTGGCTTATCGGCGATTACATGCTTACCCGCTTCAAGCGCCTTTATAATATCACGGCCCCTGTCGCCGTAACATCCGCCTATGGCCACAATATCAATATCTTTTTCGAGCCAGTAGTCATAACCTTTTTCATCAAAAACAATCCCTTTTCTTGCGGCAATTTCTTTTTTAGTTGCTTCATCATCTTCAACGCAAGCAGCTATCTGTAACTTTTTACCTGATTTAATCCTGTCGTATAATCCTTCGATATGAGAATGTCTAAAACCTCTAAAAATTATCTGCATATTACACTCCGTTTGCTTTTAAATTAAAAAATCTTAATCGGAAGATGGTTTTGCGCATGAACAAGCTCTAATATGCCTATCAGTTTGGCAACTGACTCAGGTGCGACAACAAGGGGTTTTTTCTCTGTAATTGCATAATATACGTCATCATATATATTTCGGGTACCTATATCGAAAGCTGTTCCGTCATATACTCCGCTTTTTTCGTGAAATTTAAGTTTTTCTATGCAGGCTGCGGGACTGCAATTTTCATCTTTCAACGAGTCGGCTATGTATGTTTTAGGCTCATTCTCTTCATCGATATAATATTTATATTTGTAATTTGCAGTAGTGCCGATATAGGTTCCTCTGCTGCCCTGCAGCTTAACGTTATAATCGCAATAAGCATCGGTAGAGTTCATTTCAATATCCACAACAGGTTGTCCGGGCGCCGTCAGAATTATCTTTGCAAAATCTTCTGCATCCCCGCTGCTGTGCGTATTTTTAATTTTAGAATAAACCATCTCGATATCATCGGAAAATCCTAAAATTCCCATGGCTATTCCGACTATATGCGGACCCATATTATAAACTATTCCGCCTACATTTTTGAGGCTTGTCTGCCAATCCCACCGACGGGAAAGGCTGTTATATCTCAAATTTACACATTCTATGCTGCCTAAAGTTTTATCTTTTATCAATTGTAGGATATGTTCATAATAAGGCGAACGGGCGGTATTCTGAAAAACAGCAAGCAACACATTATTTTTCTTAGCCGTATTTATAAGAATTTCACACTCCAGACGCGTGCGGGCAAAAGGTTTTTCCACAAGTACGTTTTTGCCATGCTCCAAAAGCTCTTTGGTAATAGAATAGTGCATATCGGAATAACTTGCATTAACTACCAGGTCAATATCTTTTTTCCCGAAAAGTTCTGTATAATCTGAAAATGTCTCGCACCCTTTATATCTTTCTTTTGCTTCTTTAAGACGCACGGGATCAAAATCAACGACATATTTAACGTTATAATGTATATTTTTATCGCTTATTAAATAAGCGCCGTGTATATCTCTTCCGCTTCTGCCCTGACCTATAATAGCCAAATTCAACTTCACTTTTTTCATCGCATATCTCCATTAATCTGATTTTTTCAAAGCCATCATCATTATACCATCCGCAGTATTTAAATCAACCCATAAAATTGCGCTTATCTGCCCAAAATTTGCGTTTTTCTACACAGAAATAAATATGAGTTTTTTATAAATTACAATTAATAAAAAAATAAAACTGCCGCGTAAATCGGGCAGTTTTCCCATAACATGGTATTATTTCGTTAATTTTGAGAGTATTGAGAATAAACTCTGTAGAAAGTTTTTATCGATTTGTATCCGACCATTTCCGCAATTCTTGAAAGTGACAACAACGGATTTTCCTCTTTGATTCTTACAGCTTCGGCAACTCTTTTTCTGTTGATATATTCTCTCAAATTCATCCCCATGAACTTATTGAATATCCGTGAAAAATGACTTTCCGTATAAAGAAATTGCCGGGATAAACTCTGCAAAGTTATATCTTTATTATAATTTTTATTGATGTATTCTATAAGCGCGACACAAAAATCGGTACTGTCATCATCTGTTTTGTCTTCCAACGTGATTTTCTGCATCAACAAACCAAGAACACAATATAAAAAACCTACTTTAAAATATTCGTCTTTATTGTCCCATTCTCTGTATGCATATTCAACGAGCGGTAAAATATTGTCGAAAAGATTTTTATTGGAAACAAATGTCGGAAACGTTTTATTATTCAGTCCTATTTTATTCAGAAATTCTCTGCTGAATATTATGGTATAACACAATGTTTCGCCAAGCACAGTATAGCTGTGCGGTATAAAAGAATCGACAAAAACAACTTCTTTATCCACCAGAACTTTTTGTTTTTTACCGATATGAGCAAGATATTTGCCGCTTACAACAAATTTAAGCTCCACTGCGCCGTGATAATGCGGAACAATATGAACGAAATCCTTTTTTTCGTAAGAAAGCTCATATTTATAAATTACAAGATAATCTTTATCGTCTGCTTTTTTTTCATATAATTCTTTATTCATCGGAACACCGCTATATGATTCAATTATATTTAATGCGCAGTTCCTTGTCAATAAAATTTATATCTTATCTGCAAACAGCGTATTCAGAAATTTTACGGAAAAAACGCATACCGTACTTTCAGATACATGCTTCGCAATTATTCACCGTACATTCAGATACACAGCTTCACAGTTCTTTTCCGTTGAAAATATTCAGAACCGTCGCCAGGCATCTCATAACATGAAACGGTCCTTTATATGTGCAACCCTTGCATGGAGGCTGAGTCGGCACACCGTCCCGACGGAGATATCCGTACCATTCACCGAATTTTCTGTCGCTAAAATGTTTAAATGCATAATCCGTCATTTTTTCAAACCAAAAAGCGTATTCTTCTTTTCCCGTAAGTTTGAACAAATGCAATGACGCATTCATCCCCTCATTATGCGGCCACCACAGCTTCATATCGTGTTCATAGGCTTCTACAGGTCTGTTTTCTGCATCTTTAAAATAGAAAATCCCTCCGCAATCTTCATCCCATCCGCGAACTGCCGCATCTTTAAATACGGTTTCCGCAAATCCGAGTAAAGCCGCGTCTTTGCGGTAACGCGCTTCTTCCGCAAGAAAAAACGCACATTCCATATCATGTCCGGGGTTTACTATTCTTCCGTCCGCAGTCTCTCCGAGATAACCGTTTTCCTGCGTAACGTTTTCAATCATAGCGTTAATTTCGGGGAAATAATGCCCCTTGATTTCTTTAAGGCATTCGTCTATGTTTGCATTATAATAGTCGCATCTTTCAGGATCTGCTTTTCTCATTATCGAAGAAACATTCAAAAGAATCATCGGTTCTGCCAAAGATTTCAGATTCCTTGTTTGCGGATAAAATTTAGGAAAAATTTTAAAGGGATCGCTTTCGGGATTTGTAAAAATTTTCCATACCATATCGTATACTTTTTTTGCGTCGGCAATGGTCTTTTCTTCTCCGGTGACAATATAATATTCAGCACAGGCTATAATATAAAAGGTTTCACTGAACCAGTATCTGCGTTTTCTTAAAGGTCTGCCATCGGATGTAACCTTAAAATACATCCTTCCGTCACTGTCGAAGCAATGTTTATTTTCAAAATCAATACAGCTTTTTGCAAAACTCAGAAATGTTTCGTCTTTTCCGAATGAATTCGACAAATACGAATACATCCACCCGCAGCGTCCCTGCATCCACACGCTTTTGTCTTCCGAAAATACTTTCCCTTCTCTGTCGAGACAGTTTTTTAAACCGCCGTATAAACCGTCTTTGCCGTACTTCAACCAAAAAGGCGCACAATAATCAAACAATTCTGTTTCAAATTGTTTATAATATTTTTTCTTCAATTCATCCATTGTTTTCATTTTTTAACTCCTTTACTAAGTCATCGATTATAATACTATGTTCTCCGCTCACTAAAATTTTACCGCAACAAACAGATTCTGCTCCTTCGGGAATTTTCACATTTATCAAAAGCTCTCTCTTTTTCCTTAAAATATCAATTTTAAAAGTCCCTTTTGCAGTTGTCACTGCGGCAGAAGCACTATCGAGATTTTTCGGAAGCGCGGGGTTAAACTCTACATTTCCGTTTTGTTTTATTTCAACTCCGCAAATATATCTTGTCATAAATTCCGCAATCGGACTGTACATATGATGATTTAACGAATTAGTAAGTTCAAAATCTTCGCACAGCGTAGTCTGACCATGCTCGCGCCAGTATCCGAACGACGGATAATCGGTGCGTGAAAGTATCTTTACGCCTATATCGGTCAGCCCCGCCTTACCCAATACAGAAAAAACAAATTTTGCGCCGAGTATACCGGTGTGCAGCACATGATTATTTTTTTTCAAATATTGCGCTATATTTTCCGTTTTATCAATCAATCCGAAATATGTAAGAGCCGCAAGTCCCGTAAGACTGGTTTCATCCGAATATTTTGCAATTATCGCTTTTTTTGTCTTCTTTGCGCGGTCTCGATAAATATCGGCGTCATCTGCCGAGAAAATTTCCGAAAATTCGGCAAGCACATTCGACATATAGAAATAATAACATGAATCGGTCAGTTCTACAGGACAAATTTTGAAATCTAAATTTTTCGGATAATTCCAATCGCCCAACCCCACGCTTAAAAGATCGTTTATTGCGTATGCAGATATATATCTATAATATTTTTTTAGTGCCGGATAAGCTTTTTCGGCAGCCGCAACATCGCCGTAATAATAATATAAAGCATGCGCTACCCTGAAAAACGCTACGTCCCAGGCGGGGCCGCTGCCCCAGTTGTATCCCCATCCGCAAGTCGGAACAATTGCCGGAATCTGCCCTGAAAAACGCTGACTTACGATAATGTCGTCAAGCCATTTTTCATAAGCTTCATGCATGTTAAAATTATATATGCAGGTTTCTAAAGAAAGTTGAGCATCTCCTGTCCAGCCGTTTTTTTCGCGATGCGGACAATCGGTCGGGAATCCATGATAATTTGATAATATAGAGCGCATGCTCATTTCGTAAAGATTATTTAAAATTTGCGAAGAACACTCGAATTTTCCCCCGCGAGCAAGATCGGTATGCACAAAATACGCGGTGACGTTGTAAACTTTCGCCGAACCCGAAACAATCATATACCTGAAACCGTGATAAACAAATTTCGGTTTATAAAAATCTTTTTCTCCGGACAAAATGCATATATCTTTCTGATAAAGATCTCCGGCATTAAATATATACATTGAATTGCTTTCATTGTCGCATTTTCCGTCTTTTATTCTGTCTGAGTACTCTATGTTTACCGTATCGCCTTTTCTACCCGAAAAAAAGGCGCTTGCATACCCTGACATATTTACCCCGAAATCGTAAATTGTCCGATTACCCTTTTTTAAAACTGCAACCGGCTTTATTTTTTCGCATTCACGTATCGGCGGCAAAAAAGAAGGTTCTATTTCTCCGCCTGCAGGCGGAACGATACATACGAGAAAATAATCGTATTCGGCATTAAAATCAATTATCTCTCCCAAACGGAGCGCCGATCTTTTAATTTTTCCGTAAGAGACAGTAAAACTTTCGTCGCTTTCAAAATGCATATTTTCGTTGTCAAATCTGAGCGCCAGTTTAGGGTATTCACGCCATGGCGCGCGGTAAAAACCCCATGTATCGCGTGTTGTCTGATTGTACCAACCGTCGCCGAGAATAATTTCAATAACGTTTTCGCCTGTTTTTACCAAAGCCGTCACATCATAAGAAGAATATAATGCTTTTTTATCGTATTCCGTGAACGCAGGTTCCAGTACTCTGTCATCAGCTTTTACGCCGTTTATGTATAATTCATGCAACCCCAATCCGCACAGCGTAATAACCGCAGGATCGGAAATTTTTCTCAAAAAAAATGTTTTTTTGTAATAAGTGCAAGAAGAGCCGATCTCATCAGAATGAGCTGCAAAATGTCTGCCGTCGGAAATCCATTTTACTCCGGCCAAAGCATTTTTTTTACCGCTGATAAACCAATTCTGACCGAGAGCCGCCTTTTTATTTCCAATATATACCGAAACTCGGTAATTATATTTATGATAAGCATCCAAAACAAAACCTTGGGCCGTACAGAACGGATCAACAGTTTCATAATGATTTATATACACAATATTCTCACCGTCAAGTATCTCAAGAGTTACCGATGTCTGCCCGTCTATTCCCTTCCAGCTGAAACGCGCATGATCGATAATTGCCAAAGGATTTATTTGCCCCATGCATTTAAGGTCTGTTAGTTTTTCCATCTAATTCTCCTTTTGCTTAAAAATTTATAGTATTCATTGTATGACTATAAAAGCCAAATCGCCAGATAATTACAAGCAAAAAGGCACATTTAATTTTTAAATTACGGTTGACTTAATTTCTTTTTTATAATATAATATTTATATAAAAAATATTAAGCGCGAGGCAATTTATGAAACGAATTTTTCCTATTTCCGGCACATTTATAGACGACGTAACCTACGATATTCCATCTCTCAATTGGAGCGATAAACAATGGTCCAAAGAAATGTCGAATATGAAAAAATTCGGCATCGACACAGCCATTCTCATCCGCGGCGGATTCTACGACAGAACCAACTATCCTTCAAAAATCTTCCCCACATACAGAAAAGAAGAGGATGATTTTGCGGGAATGATTCTTAAAGAAGCCCATAAACGCGGGATAAAAATTTTTATCGGTATGTATATTTCCGACCTTACATGGGGCGACGGCGACTTTGCAGCAGAAATCAGAAAAAACAAACTTTTCGTTAAAGAAACTATGGAGCGCTACGGCGATATGCCCGCTTTCCACGGTTGGTATATCCCTCACGAAACAGGTAACGACGTTTTCAATATCTGCGAAGTGATGAAAGGTCTTTCTGCCCTATGTAAAGATACAACTCCGGAAAAACCTGTTTTGATAAGTCCGTTTTTTCAAAGCAGCCGGATGGTTAAAGAAGGATATCTTTCTCCTGCCGAATACGAAGAAGAATGGAACAGAATTTTCGATAAATGCGGAAAAGATATCGACATATGCGCTATTCAGGACAGCACTGCGCCTTTCAGCTTAATGACCGATTACTTTGCCGGTGCAAAACGTTGCTGCGACGCGCACAATATAAAACTTTGGCAAAACGCAGAAACAATAGACCGATACGTTACAAGCACCTTTTATGCAACGCCTTTCGAAGTATTAAAAAGACGTTTGGAAGCGGTTAAACCGTATGTTGAAAAAGTAATATGTTTTGACTTTTCACACTTTATGAGTCCGCAATCTATGTTCATTTCGGCAAGAAATCTCGGCAAAAGATATTACGATTACTATAAAAAACATAATTATTGATTTTTCTCCCCCGCGGCTCAAACCGCGGGGGAAACATTATGTTAAATCCTTTTCCTAAACGAAACGACTGTTAAAAAAACTTAATTATCGTATATATTTTTTATATGTAATATCATTACGGTTCAAAACTCACGGATTCTGTTTTTTATCCTCTTCTTTTA
>CAUHGY010000005.1 GCA_959605945.1 uncultured Clostridia bacterium
CGTACGACACTGAGCCGTTTATTATTTTATATAACATATATCTCCGTTTATGTTGCCGAGCAAAAACTCCCGTCAGGCATTTATGCGCCGATAAACGCCGGCTTTCCGACAGGCTGTATGCTGTTCATAAAAGCCGACTTAAAATTTAGAAAATTTTATCGTTAAAACGACATATGATGGTAGTGTGCGGGCTTTCTTCGGGTCAGCAAAACTAATTCGGTTGCTTTTTTTGATATTTGCTGATAAAATATTATCATATAAATAAAAAAAAGTCAATGAAGCAAGCGCCGACGGTTGATGGCAGCCGGCGGACATAATAAAGGTATGAAAATGAAAAAACAAATATATAAAGAAAAAAGATTTTCGGATTTCCGCGAAATTATTGTAAACAGTGCGGATAAATTCGGCAGACGCGCGGCATTTATAGTCAAAGATAAGTACGGCGAAAACCGTAAAATAACTTACGGACAGCTGTATCGTGCGTATTATGCGCTGTGTGCGGAGTTCGTTCACCGCGGTTACCGCGGCAAGAGAATAGCTGTGTGCGGCAAAAACAGTTTTGAATGGACGGTTTCGTATCTCGCCGCGTCGACTGTGGGAGTTGCGGTTCCTCTCGATAAAGAGCTGCATCCGCAGGATATATCGGATTTTATTCAGGCGGGTGAGTGCATAGCGCTCTGTATAGACGACGCGGCAATAACTTCCGTCGTTCCGTATATTGACGGAAAAGCAGAGATTATCGGTTTTTCCGAAGTGGCGGCACTTGCCGAAAAAAGTTTTGACAGGCGTTATTATATCGACTATGCGGCGGTCGACGCCATTGAGATCAGGAAAGACGAAATGCGCGCGCTGATATTTACTTCGGGCACGACCGGCAACGCGAAAGGCGTTTGTTTATCGCAGTACAATATATGTTCAAACATTCACTCAACGGTCAGCATGGTGAAGATCAGGAAAAGCGACAGAACGCTTTCGGTTTTGCCGCTGCATCACACTTACGAGTGTACGCTCAATTGCCTTTTGGTTCTCTCGCGCGGGGGATGCATAACTTATTCTTCGGGGGTGATGAACGTATCGAAAAATCTTGCCGAGTACAGTCCCACGGTGCTGGTGGTCGTTCCGGCTCTTCTCGATATGATGGCCAAACGCATAAGAAAAACTGTGGCAAGCGGCTGTCCCGCGGCATACCGTGAGAATTTTGAAAAACTTCCGCTGTCTTCGGCAATGAAAAAAACGCCGTTTTTGGTAAGAAGTATAATCCGCAAAAAAGTGCGGAAATCTTTGGGCGGTAAAATGCGGCTGTTTATAGTCGGTGCGGCGGAACTCGATACCGTACGCGTATCTGACTTTGCGGCACTTGGCATACGCACGTTGCAGGGTTACGGGCTGACCGAATGTTCGCCACTTCTTGCGGGTAACGGTGATTTCTATTTTAATCCCGAATCTACGGGAAGGGCGATTCCGGGAGTGTCGCTTAAAATAGATAACCCCGATAAAGAAGGGGTCGGCGAAATTCTTGCCAAAGGCGATAACGTGATGCTGGGATATTATAATGACGAAAAGGCTACCGAAAAGGTTTTTAAGGACGGATGGTTCTGTACCGGCGATCTCGGATATATGGACGGCGACGGCGGTCTGTTTATTAAAGGCCGCAGAAAAAACGTCATAGTAACTGCGAACGGCAAAAATATATATCCCGAAGAGCTGGAAAACAGGCTTTCCAAATATCCCGAAATAAGCGAAGTGCTTGTAGTTGCCTCCAGAGAGAACGGCGAGTTGTGCGTCAAAGCCAAAATATTCCCTAACTGGGATTTCATAAAAGAAAAATTCGGGTTCAAACCTTCCGCAAAAGAAGTGTTCGCAAGCGTCGAACATGCCGTTAACGAAGTAAACGGCAAAATTCCCGGCTATAAGCGCATAAAAGTGGTCGAAGTGCTTAAGAAAGCGCTGGAAAAGACTACCACTCAGAAAATCAAGCGTTTCGGCTCCAATATGACATGATTGCGCTTTTTTGCGTTGTTTTAAAAAGATTTTCACTCATCTAAGCCGTGCGGCAGCCGCACGGCTTAGACAGATAATTTTAATATTAAATACGGCGTCCGGATGACGGCGCGGATTTTTACATTTTGATTAAATGAGAAGTATTTATGGAAATTGTATTGCAAATTATTTCAGAGCCGCTTTTTTTCGCCTATTATGATTTATTTGAAAGTTTATTTGAAGATAAACAGTTGAAAAAGCGGCAGGAATATTTATTGAAAATTTCCTGTCTTATTGTTTCGTTGATTTCCGTCTTTCTTGTTCTGATTGGTGCTTTTTGGGTTTCTGATATTGAACCGTTCAGAACTTGCGGCGTAATATTTCTTATTATAGGAGGCGTTTTTTTATCTGCTCATATATTAATAGGCTTGTTTGCGGGGACGAATCACTTTGTGAAAGAAAAAAGAGAGGAAGAAACTTCATTGTATAATGATGAATCGGAAGAAAAAATAACGCCGCAAATATATTATATTGATGCAAATAACGGTGACGACGATAAATTATAATTGCTATTTATTAAAAATGCAGCGCACTTTCACATCAAATGAATAATAAGATAAACCGTTATTGTCCGCACTGCCGTATAGCAGTTGCGGTATAGCGGCGGCAATAGGACCGCGATTGTCGTTGAGTTCCGTTTCGGGCGGAAAGCGGCGTTCCCGGATTAGAAAGTATCCGTAATTGTCTGAAAATCTCTGTGAAAGATAGTTTTCTCTTTTTGCTTATACCGCCCGCGGCTTGCCGCGGGCGGTATAAGGGTTATTATATTCAAACCGTTTACTGTATTAAAAGCCGTTTTTCACGTCGCCTGATCGGCTATTATAAAACGGACTTTTAACTAACTGTTTTGCGCAAGGGAAAATACGCAACCGAACCGCGCAAAAGTTTTTATAGCAGGTATTTATTATCCGCTGCGGCGGCAGGGGCGTAACGATAAAACTTACTTTTATATGCAATTTTTAAAGTTGTTTCATTTATTATATCCGCGGTTTTCGGCGAACGGATAAAATTGTTGATGGTATTGAATCGGTTTTTATTTTTCGGAATGCAGGCACCCGTGAAGCGGCCGGCTGTTTCTGTTGCGGAAAGAGCTTACCGTTCTATGCCGAACAGTTCGTTAGGCTCGATTCCGAACTTTTCGTACAAAAGCAAAATACTGTCATATCCGGGCTTTTTACGGCCCAGCAGCCATTGACTGACAGTGGTCTGATTTACGCCTATAATGTCGGCAAACTGCTGTTGGCTCAGATGATTTTCGATTAAAACCTGCCTTATTGTATCAATATAACTCATAATGAACATTTAAATTATACATTTATTCAGGTCAAAAGACTTGACTTAGGTCAATTGACCTTATATAATTATGGACATAAGCGTAAAAACTTATTATTACGGAAAGGAGGGGTGAAGCATGCTGAAGATTACAAAAGTTGTCGGCCAGTCGATCGCCAACATGTCGGGTTGCGGTAAATTGTCAGACCATTCATGCGGTATCAGGGCAAAGATGGGCTGATATGGAAAATTTTAAAGTTTTTGGCGATGAAACCGTCGGGCGTATTTTTATGCCTGACGGCTTCTCTTATAAAGACACAAAGGCGGTGCATATTTCGCCGTTGCACGGCAGAGCCGTCGCGCTGAAAAAATCCGATTATAACTGGATTTCCGTTAAAGGCGGCGGATGGAATTACGGAGGACCGCAGGTTTATTTATCGAAAAAGGACGAAGAACTGATATTCGGTCTGTATCCTGCCGCATCGGCAAGGAGAGAGATTGCAGTAAGCCGCGAGATAGAAAAAATATCCGACGAATTCCCGAAAGTTTTGTATTATAAAAAATTATCGGATTATCCGCTTCCCGAAAAATACGCTTTTCTTGCGTCTGTCAAATTCAGGAACGGAGAAACCGTAGAACCGTGCCTGCTGTATACGCGGGTAAAGTGCCCCGTCCGCGTAGCGGATCTGATGTATTTTTCGGAAGCGGAGAAAACGATCGCCGTCGGAAGTTGTTGTGCTTTCTGGGGAATATCTGCGGCAGAATATTGCGATAGATTTTCCGAAATACTTGCCGGGCATGTTGCCGTTTTGCACAAAAAAGGATTTATTAACGATACGCTCGATTATGCCAACGTAACTTTGCTGGCCGAAACAGTGGATTACGAATGGGTGACAGCGCCCGGCGTGATGCTTTTAGACGGATCAGACGGCAGGATATTGGATAAAGAGAGAAAAGAAAAAGAGCTGCTTTACGGTGCGGAAATATGCCTGCAACTGAGAGCGTTGCTGCATCAGCCGTATAACTTGTTCGATATTTATGAAAAATTTATCGCTTCTTATGAAAAAATCAATCCGCAGTTTGTGAAAAGTTCCGTCGCCGTTCAAAGAATGCTTAACAGAGAGAAGTTTATTTTATGAATTACAACCAGATAAGATTTAAGATACCCGCCTGGATATCTTTCCGTACATATCTGTTCGGACAGGAAGAAAGCCGCACATATATTTCAAACGAAATAAAACACGAGTATATTTTGCTGGAAGGCCCGGCAAGCGACATGTGGAAATTGTTGTGCGACGGCGTTTCGGAAGATTGTATTGAAAGTTGGGCGCAACAGCGCGGCGTGACCGGTCAGGTCGCCGGTTTTCTGAATGAACTTGCAGAGCAGGGGCTTATAATATTTATCGATGAAAGCACCGGGCGAGAACGGGCGGAGAACTTATATATGCCGTATGAGCCGTTCGGAGACGGTGCGGATACAGACGGGGAAGTGAAATTTATCGAAGAGATGCAGACATGGCTTTTTGAAAAAAATTTCATGTATTCGCTGTTTGTTGAACTGACGTATCGCTGTAATCTGAAGTGCGTGCATTGCTATAATCCCAAAAACATGCCTTCCGTTGAACTCGATTTTGAAAAATGCATAAAAGCGATAGACGACGCATATGAACTCGGGTGTTTCCGCATAACTTTTTCCGGCGGCGAAGCGACGCTGCACAGCCGTTTTATCGACCTTGTGCGTTATGCAAGAAGCAAGCACATTTCAGTAGAGATATTTACCAACGGCCAGACCTTGGGAAAAAACGACCTGTTTTACAGCGAACTTCTGTCGCTTTATCCATATCGTATCTGCGTCAGTCTTTACGGCATGAACAGAGAAACGCACGAAAGCGTGACGTTGACGGAAGGCTCGTTTGATATAACGTATTCATTGATATGCCGATTGAGAAATGATAACGTGAATGTCCAGATAAAAAATTTTCTTTTGAATCTGAACTGTAACGACTGTATAAAAATCAAAAAAGCGGCGGCCAAAATCGGGGCGACTTCGGTTGCCGACATTTCGTTGATACCGACTATTGAAGGGGACAAGAAAACATTCAGGTACATGCTCGGCGAAGAAGAACTGTTTCGTTTATATACCGACCCCGAATCTCCGCTTTATGTAGGCGCTGATTTTAAACCGCTCGATTACGGAAAATACAAAAACGACCCGCCGTGTTCGGGCGGGGTCAGCGGGTTATGCATAAATCCGAAAGGGGAAGTCGTGATATGCGTTTCCATGCCGCTGCAAGTCGGAAATCTGCAAGATACGTCTCTTAAAGAGATATGGCAGTCCGCTGCGGAGAAAAATCCGCAAAGCAAATTATATCGATGGCGGAAAATCCGCAATTCCGATTACAGCGAATGTCACAGGGAGGAATATTGCGCATATTGCAGTTTCTGTCCGGGTATGGGATACCTTGAAAACGGATTTATGAAAAAATCGGATGTTCTGTGCATGCAGGCGAAAACAAAAATGAAGGCCTGCCGTTATCTGAAAGAAAAACAAAATTAAACGAGGCAGGTTTTTTTAAGTTGTTTGAATGTGTTTTCGGGCAGACGCAAAAAAACAGAAAGGTTAAAATAAAGAATGTGCGCCGTTACGCTGAAGTTATAAAATAAAAACAGTCATCGCGCGGAATTGCGGGAGACAATGCGGTGCGAAAAAAATTTAATCAGCATTGATTAAATGTCTGCGCCGCGTATATACGCGGCGCAGAGAGCTCAGAACCGAGGGGTTAATTTCAGTTTTTTACATATTTCAAGAGAAAACTCCATTGCCGCTTTAGGACCGTTTGCGGTTATCAGGTTACCGTCGCATTCCACAGCTGCGGCAGTGTATGTTGAATTTTTCAAAAGTTTTATAAATCCTTCAGCGGGGTAACATGTAGCTCTTTTTCCGTCAGCGATGCCGTTTGCGGCGAGAACAACGGCAGGGGAAGCGCATATCGCGGCTATGATTTTACCGCCCGCGTATGCAGCTTTGATGCATTTTACCGCATGCGCGTCGGAGGCTATGTTGTTTGCTCCCGGCATGCCGCCGGGAATTATTATGGCGTCGTAACAATCAGAATCGAGTTGATCGATAAGTTTATCGGCTTTGACGGTTATTCCGTGCGCGCCGCGGGGAAATTCTCCGCTTACCGACACTATATCGCAGACCGCCCCTGCGCGCCGCAGTATGTCTGCGGGGGTGATCGCTTCTATTTCTTCGGTTCCGTCTGCAAAAAGCAGCGCTGTTTTGATCATTGTGTTCTCCTTATATTTTTATTGACGGTCGTTCCGCCGTTTTTTAATTGTTTTACAAATTGTTCAAGTGCTTTAAAATGCAAAGAACCTTCGAGCAATGTTCGCGGCTGTTTTTGCCGCGCCGCGGTCGGCGCCGTTGCGTCAGACTTTCAGCATTCTGTATCCGACGCCTATATGAGTCTGTATATATTGCGGCGATTGCGGCGCGCATTCGAGTTTTTTTCGCAGCGTTGCCATGAAAACTCTCAGTGTGGCAACGTTGTTTTCCCATGCCGCTCCCCATATTTTCTGTGTTATGAAAGTATGCGTCAGCACTTTGCCGATATTTTGCGAAAGCAGGCACAGCAATTTGAATTCGATAGGGGTAAGGTGAAGTTCTTTATCGTCCATGTACGCACATCCGGCGGCGTAATCGATTTTCAGTTTGCCGTTTATGAAAACAGAGCTTGCTTTTTCTGCGCCGCGGATGGCCGAAAGTCTTCTTGCGGTAACACGGAGACGGGCTATAAGCTCTTCGACCGAAAAGGGCTTTGTAAGATAGTCGTCTGCACCAGCATCCAGTGCGTCGATTTTATCTTTGTCCTCGCTTCTTGCGCTGATTACTATTATCGGCATATCCGACCAGGAACGCACTTTTTTTATTATTTCCATTCCGTCAGTGTCGGGCAGACCGAGGTCAAGAAACATTATATCCGGATTGTATGTAGATGCTTGCATTATCGCAGTTTCGCCGTCTGCGGCGATCAGATATTTATATCCGTGCGCTTTCAGCGTCGTCGAAATCAGATTGCGTATGGGAGAGTCGTCTTCCACTACGAGTACGGTAATATTATTCATTTATGGTCACCTCGTTTGCAGGTAAAGTAAAAGTGAACGCTGCGCCTTTGGGTATATTGTCGGTCAGAGTCAAAGCTCCGCCGTGAGCGGCTATTATGGATTTACAAAGAGAAAGCCCCAGTCCCAGACTTCTTCTGCCGTCTGCATTTCCGGATGCTCCGGTATAAAACATTTCGAATACGCGCGGCTTAATACTGTCGGGAATTCCGTCGCCGTCGTCGCTTATTCTGATGAGTGCGTTTGAGCCTTCTCGCCAGGTTTCAATTTTTATTTGCGACCCGGCAGGCGTGTATTTTACGGCGTTGTTGACGATATTTATTATTACTTGCATTATGAGCTTCGCATCCATGTTTGCAAGCAGTAATTCGTCTTTATGGATGA
The DNA here is from genome assembly GCA_959605945.1 of uncultured Clostridia bacterium. GTDB lineage: Bacteria > Bacillota > Clostridia > Christensenellales > Borkfalkiaceae > UBA1259. Next base: position 7,822 of record CAUHGY010000005.1, read on the forward strand.
CGGTTATTTTATGGTCGGATATCTTTTTGTCGGCATGTTTGAGCGCTTCGGCAACTATTTCTTCCACAAGCTCCGCCGACAACTTTAGCCGCATGGACGATTCGAGACGCGTTATCGAAAGCAGGTTTTCCACAAGATTTATTAACCATTCGGAATCGTCGCGGATATCCGTATAAATTTGGCGTTTGGTATTTTCGTCGAAAAATTCCCCGTTCGACAGCAGATTTGCGGCATTTCCTGATATAGCGGTCAGAGGTGTGCGCAGATCGTGCGAAATGGCACGAAGAAGATTGGAGCGGAGCTGCTCGTTTCTGGCAACGATGACAGATTCTTCTTTTTCTCTGGCATTGTGAAGATTTTCAAGCGTCAAAGCGCATTCGCCGACAATGGAGTCGAGAATACCTTTTTCAAACCAGTCTACGGCGGAATTTCCTTTATGGACGGACATAACCCCGTAACATTTATCGCCCGATTTTATGGGCAGGAACATATTTTTGTCGCGGTCGGCAGGGGAAAAAACATGTTCTTTCCGAATATCGAAAACTTTCTGCGCTGCGTGGAAATCTTCTTCTGACGGTGAAAAATTTTCGTCTTGGGCGGAGCGGCATATCAGCGGAAGGCGTTGAAGCGCTCCGTTTTCCGCCGGGTATATCGATACGCTGCGTTCAAGCAGCTTTTTTATTTGTTCCGCGGCGACGCACAATATTTGGTTTTCGGTTTTGGCCTTTTGCAAAAGACTGTTCGATTCAAACAGAATTTTGGTGCGGAAAGCTGCTTTATATGCTTGTTTCGCCTGATTTCTCATTTTATCCGCTATGGTTCCGATAACAAACGCGGCGATCAGCATTATTATGAGAGTGACTATATATCCTTTTCCGAGCGCGGTAAACGAAAACGACGGTTCCGCAAATAAAAAAACAAATAAAAAAATATCTGCAGCCGTAAAAATCAATCGGAAAACCAACGATTTAGAAATTATCGATAAACAAAGAGCGCCTAAAATAAATACGGCAAGTATATTCGCTTCGGAAAATCCGAGTCTGAAAAAAAGATACCCCAAAGCCGTTGAAAGCGCAATGATGAAAAGACACAGCGAGAAGTCGCACAGCACGGAAAAAGCGGACGGCGTTTCTTTGAGTTTTGCTTTCTGTGCGCGCAGTCCCGTATCGCTGTCTGGAATTATGTGAATCTCGGTATTGGGACAAACTGATATAAGTCTGTCCGCAAGAGTGGGCTTTTTAAAAATGCCGCCGCGTTTTGCCGCCGAACGCCCCATAACTATTTTCGTTACCCCCGAAAGCCTTGCAAATTCGGAAATCAGGAAGGGGGGATCGTCGCCGCAGACGGTGGTTACCGTTGCGCCCAGACTTTCGGCAAGACGGATGTTGCTTTTAAGCCGTCTGGCATCTTCTTCCGACATTTTGTTTCCGGCAGGCGGCTGAATGTACAGCGCAGTGAACGCGCCGTTGAAGGCTTTTGCCATTTTGGCAGCAGTCTGCACGATTTTCGGGTTAGACGGCGCAGGGGAAAGGCACGCGAGAATATTTTCTTTTTTTATGCCGGCCGAGTTTTCCGAAATATTTTCTGCCGGATTCTTTTTGTGTACCGTGTTGTTTTCGGGCATAAAGCGACTCCTTGTAAAAATTATATCACAATTATGCTGAAAAATCTATCGTTTATTCTTTAATCGGGTTTATAAAGAAAATATTTGCGCGCAATCGCTTTTAATACGGTGAAAAACACTGTTACGCCGACAAATAAAGCCCGTCCGCAGTGCACCAATGCACTGCGGACGGGCTTTTGCAATTTGTGTCAGATGTTGAAGCATTTTTGCAGCGTCTTGTGTTCTCCGAGAACGAGAAGAGACTGATCTTTTTCAAAAACGGTGTCGGGCGTGACGTTAAGCATAAGATTTCCGTCTTTTTTTATCGCCATTATATTTACGTTGTATTTCCGCCTTATATCGATCTGTCCGACGCTTTTTCCTATCCATTCCGCAGGAACGGAAACTTCGAATATGCCGTGCGATTCGTCGAGTTCTATATAGTCGAGAATATGATCGGCGCTGTATCGTATCGCCAACCACGATGCAAGCTGTTTTTCGGGATAAACTATTTCGTCGGCGCCGTTGCGCAGAAGAAATTTGGCCTGCCCGTCGCGTTCCGCCCGTGAAACTACTTTTTTTGCGCCGAGTTCCTTTAGAAGACAGGTGGTTTCGAGCGAACTCTGAAAATCACCGCTGATGGTAACTATGCATATATCATAATTATCGACGCCGAGTTCTTTCAGGAATTGTTCGTTGGTGCTGTCGCCGATCTGCCCGTTTGTGACGTACGGCATGATATCGTTGACGCGTTCTTCGTTTATATCGACCGCCATGATCTCATGTCCGAGTTCGTTTAGTTTTCTGGCAATATGTCTGCCGAATCTTCCAAGACCTATAAGCAAAATTGATTTCTTTTTCATTTTAACTCCTCAGCCGACGATAATTTTATCGAGCGGCAATTTCGAATTGGTTTTTGTTATGGTGCCGAGTGTCGCGTAAATCAGCGTCAGTCCGCCCACTCTTCCGATAAACATTAAAATTATAAGTACTATTTTCGATAATATTCCGAGCGAGGGGGTAATTCCCACCGATAGTCCGACGGTACCTATTGCGGAAGCGCTTTCAAACAGGCAATCGATCATGGGCAGGTTTTCCGCCAGGCTGATTATCGCCCCGCCGAGCAGAAAGAGAGTCATGTAAAGGATTAGTATCGCCGCCGCGTTTTTCACCGTTCTGTCGTCCACACGCCGGTTAAGCAGTTGCGGGGAATCGGCTCTTCTGAAAACAGATATCGCCGACGCGAAAAGGACGGCAGCCGTGGTCGTCTTCATGCCTCCGGCCGTTGAGCCGGGGGAGCCGCCTATAAGCATAAGAATGATCATTATTGAAAGCCCTACTTCGCTTATCAAAGTCATATCCACGGTATTGAAACCTGCCGTTCGCGGGGTGACCGACTGAAAAAAAGAAGCAAGTATTCTTTCTCCGAAAGGCAGATCCGTAAATTCGAAGAAAAAGAAATACAATGCAGGTAACAGTATTATTATGCCGGTCGTTATCAGAATTACTTTGCTTTGCGTTCTGTATCTGCGTATGTGCCATTTATGGGTTACTACGTCTCTCCAAGTCAGAAAACCGATACCGCCGATTATTATAAGCAGCATAATCGTTATGTTTATCACCGGATTCGCAACGTAACCCGTAAGCGACGAAAATTCACCCGTGCCGCCCATAATGTCGAATCCTGCATTACAGAACGCGGAGACGGAATGAAAAAACGCCATCCAGACGCCTTGCCATCCGAAGTCTTTGCAGAAAACCGGCATCATAATCAGTGCGCCGAGCAGTTCTATCAGAAAAATACCCTTTAAGATAAATCCCGTAAGCCTTACTATTCCGCCTACGCTGGGAGCGGCGATGGCTTCCTGCATGGTGCCGCGACCGAAAAGCCCGATTTTTTTGCCCGAAAGCAATGCGAATGAAGCGGCTACGGTAACGACGCCCATTCCGCCTATCTGTATAAGCAGCAATATCACCGCCTGTCCGAAACCCGACCAGTGAGTAGCCGTATCCAACGGAACGAGGCCTGTAACGCATACCGCTGAAGTAGCAGTAAAAAGACAGTCGAGAAAGGCGGTGCTTTCGCCTTCGTTAGTTGCGAACGGCAGAAACAATAAAAGGGCGCCCGTCACTATGACGCCCGCAAAGCCTAAAAGTATTATTTGGAAAGATGTTAATTTCAATCTGTGTTTTGTACCCATGACTTTTATAATTATATTTCCTATGCCGTGAAGAAAACGTTATGTTTTTTTCATTCATATTAAGATTGTATTAAGAAACGCTGCGACCGTATAAAATTGTGCTCGATAAATATCATTGAATCGGACGCACAGTGTATCTAGTGTATCTATTATAATGTTTAAAAATGTAGTGTATATGTATATTCTGAGCCGAATTTTATCTTTTAAAAATTTTGGAGTTCTTTTTAAGGATATCGGCGTGCAGGTAATTTTTGTCTTTTATTTTTAACAGTTAACTGCGTTCGCCAACGGTGTGGCGATGTATGTTTGAGAGTCTTGTTATTTTGTAAGTGTCTAACGTAGAAATGCGGATGCTGCTTATAGAATTTCTCAAATGTTACCGCAATGCCACCGAATGTGCGGACAGAAACGGATATATGAGAAAAATTATGGCATATGTAAATACTTATTTTTTTAACCCCGATCTGTCTGTTAAAAAAATTGCGAAGTATACCGGACTTTCCACCACATACATGCAAAAACTTTTTCACGAGAATATGAATGTTTCCGTATACGGTTATATAACACAGATTCGTATCGAGCGGGCAAAAAGTCTTATTATGATGACAAATTATTCTCTTTCTACCATAGCTAAAGAAGTCGGATACGTTTCACAGCAGGCTTTTATAGGAAACTTTAAAAAAATAAATAAAGTTTCTCCCGATACATACAAAAAAAGAGAAATCAGGGATAACGATTTTTATTTCGATTTCAATATTGACGAAAATCGGACGGAAGATTACGATTAAAAAGCGCAACAGCAATACAGCGGACCACAATATAATATAACGGGCGATAATTTTGCGCCCGTAAGTTGAGCTTTGATATAACGCTAACGCGCGGAAATTTCGGAACAACAGATTAATGTACTGCGATAGTAACCGTTGCAGAAAGGCAAAGGCGGAAGTTTAAAGACCTCGCTATTGTTTTTATATAAAAATAACTTGAATTTCAGGTCGAAATCTGTTATATTTAAACAAAGAGGGTGAAAATATTGCAGGATAAAGCATTGTATGAAAAACATTCCGACAACAGCGGGCACATATATTTTATGAGAAGCGAGGCTGTTGACGGAGCAAAGGTCATTCTTCACGTTCACAACGCGATAGAGCTGAAATTCATAGTCGAAGGTAGCTATTTTATAGACGTCGGCGGTGAGAAACACGTTTGCGGCAGCGGCGACATAGTATTTGTCGGATCGCGCCGGCCGCACGCTTACAGGTCACTGGGAAAGTCAGTTAATTATGTGCTTGTTGTCGGGCAGGAATATCTGAATGCGGTATGCCCGAAAGGTAAAGTTTTTTCTTTGCTTATGGCCGGCGGCAAAAATTTCGGTCATCTGAAAAGTCTTTTGGACGAGACTTTTCCGTTGTGGAGCAGGATGGACGCATATGCACGCAAAGGATTTGTTTTCAGACTGCTCGGCACGCTTTTGCAATATTATCCTCTCGCGGATGATATAAAAGATAAAAAAGAGAACACCGTTGCGGCTATTCTCGAATATATCGACGAACATTACAGAGAAAATCTTACTCTCGAAACACTGTCGAAAAAGTTCGGTTACACGAAAAATTACTTTTCGAATATTTTCAATAAATATATAGGAATGGGCATAAGAGAATGCGTTAACCGATGCAGGATCAATAAAGCCCTGGAACTTATCAGAGAAAGCGAAGGCAAAATATCTCTGTGGGGCATAGCCGAAAAATGCGGGTATGAATCGCTTAATACGTTCAACCGTGCATTTAAAAGATATTCGCCGGGCTCAGGCGCGGATAATTCGTAAAATTTTATTTCATCGTGAAAAAACGTCTCTTTAATCGTAAAACGTTAAAAACGTATGTTTTCGGCGAAAATTATCAATTTATTTGACGAAAAAACGGGCAGATTCTGCCCGTTTTGAAGTTTTAAAATATTTAACGGTTCTGTAAACAATGTTAAAATCGTAACTTTTGACATATTGAAAAGTATTATTGGTATTGATTAATGCATCTTTATCTTTTACAATATAGAAAAATGCGGTCATGCGATCAGACAGAAATTGCATTTTATGATAAAGGAGGGCGTATTATGAAAATTTATTCCGTGCCGTCATTAAAAGTTGTTTTTTTCGGCGATGTTCAGAACGTTCTTGCGGAAAGCGAGTTTGTGGTCATTGATCCCGGATTCGGGGGAGAAAAAGCTGGGGGGAAACTGTTATGAATGCGGTAAAAAAACGGCTGCTTACGGCATTGTTCGTAACGGTTCTTTTGTTTGCAGCGTGTTTTATGACGATGCATTCGGAAAAAGCGAATGCTTCGACAGAGATTACGAGTTTTAAAATGCTTGATAAGGCACAGGCGAGAGTACGCGACGGTAAAGGAGGAAACGGTTTGCGTTTTATGGCGGAGATTTCCGCCAAAGACTATGATACTCTTTACCATGAATACGGCGAAAATCTCGAATTCGGAATAATACTTACCGTCAAAGATTACGTAGAAAAAAATATTCAGCCTTTCGAAATAGGCAGCGGTGAATGGAGCGAATATATCGTCGGCGGAGAAAATAATCCTACGGATAATTATTATCTGCGCGGCAGAGTGAACCCCGCTCCCGACGAGAACGATGTTGACGGCGACGGCGACATGCAAGAGATGGTCTTTATGTTTTCTATTACGGAAATAAAGGATTATAATTTTAGCCGTGTTTTCGTGGCGAAGGCGTATTATACCGTTGACGGACAGAATTTCGTGTATGCGGATACTGTTGCGGAGAGAAGCGTGTTTACGGTGGCATCCAAAGCGCTTGCCGCGGGTGCGTTCGACGGCGATGACATGACGGAAGCAAATGAATATTTTACCGGTATCGTGGACGATGTTTTGGCTGATTACGAACTTAACGTTGCCGTTACAGATGAAGAAGGTATGCCTGTAACCGAAACTGCTTACGGCGACGTGATCAAAATTTCTGCATCTGCAGTCAATGGCGACGATATTCTCGATGCAGGCGTTACCGTTACGGATGCAGACGGTAAGTTCATTGATAACGGAGACGGAACTTATACCGTTGCGGAACTGGGCGACTTGAGCCTGAAAGTTAAAGCGGGAGAAACGGAGAAAACCGTCACGGTTAAGAATAAAAACCACATTACTTTGGATCCGGCAAAGGATTTGGCGGTAAACGGCGATGAAACGCTGTTTACGTTTACCGAAAGCGATGCAGAGATAGGCGGAAGGACAGGCGTGTATAATTATGCCGTTTCGGACACGCTTGCAAACAATGAACTTTATAAACAGGGCAGGTTGGTTTTCGACAATGAGTTGATTAATCTTGCAACTGCCGGGAGGTATATCGTGTTCGATGTTTATATTACCGGAGTTGCGCGTTTAGTTGCGGAATTGGGGGATAATTTCAGCACCACGCAACTTTATTCTATCGGAAATCACGTGGAGACAACAGCTCTCGAGATGCGCGCATATTATACCGACGAAAACGGGCGGATTACAAAAGACGCTCCGCAGGGTTGGGGACTGCACACAGGAACTTATTATTATACATGGTGGACGGTTGCTTTAAAAATAAAACAGGATTTTCCCGAATCGTTCAGTTTGCGTTTTAATCAATACGGTGCAAAACAGAGTGCTTATATCGATAACGTGCGCATAACGACAGCGCTTGATTATGCAGAGCTTGAAAACGAAATAACCGAGATAGATCCGACAGAACTTGCCGTCATAAAACCCGAAAATGCGGATTTTGAAGTAAACGATTCCGCTGTCGGCGGCAGAACGGGAGTTTATGTTTATTCCGCTACGGTAAACGGCGCCGACGCCAACAGGCTTTATATTCCGTATACGGCCGATGCGCTCGGTAAAATTGTCAAAGGCAATTATTTTTCGTTTGACGTCTATATGACGGAAAAAGTTAAAATGACGTTCAGAATGCACGGCAGACTCGCAGGACAGACGGCACTTTCACACTATATTCTCGATTTTTCCTCTCCTCAGACGCAGGTTTCGGAATTTTTCGATTACAATCTTTTTAATTCCGAAGGCACGGAAATCGATGTCTCGAAATACGGCGTAGGGGATTTTTTGAACGAATGGATCACAGTGAGAGTGGAAATTAAAGGCGATAGCGTCAACAATAACGCTGCTGCAAACTGGACTGCTTTTGCTTTTGACAGTCTTGGGACATCGGGAAGCGCATCGGCATATCTCGATAATATTTTAATTGAAGTCCCCAACACAGATAGCATTACTCCGCTTTAAAAAGCCGGAAAATTTTTCCGACAAGGAATTTTATATGAAAAAATTTTTGATGGCCGTTTTTGTCGTAATTGCATGTCTGTTTTTGATTTCGGGTTGCGGTGGCGACGGAGAAAATGAAGTAAGCACGGGCGGCGAAACGATAACTCCACCCGCATCCGCTGCCATATACGGTGCGGAAGATGTTCATATTCCGCTTTCGGCGACGGATATTTCGTCTGAAGCGTACGCGATAGTAAACGGCGAAAGAACGGAAGTAAACATGGATACTACGCAGGTGAAATTCGGGACGCAGGGCGTTTACCGGGTAATTTACAGTGCAGAAAATGTAAGCGAAACGATTAACGTCTACGTTTACTCTCTTCCGGCATTGACGGTACCTGCGGAGAAGGTAAACTGTAAATATTCGGAAGTATGGGGTAAGGTTTATGAAGACGTCACGGCGGAAGATTGTTTCGGCAATGCTCTTAACGTTTTCATCTCTGACGACGGCGGACTTTTTAATAGCGACGGTTCGCTCAACACCGGCGAATTTGTCGTTGAATACTGCGCGACAGACAGGGCCGGGCAAAGTGTGTCGGAAGAGCGTACGCTGACGGTTGAAGAAGAGAAAAACCCTGCACTTGCCGCGGAATATTCTTTTGACGTAGCAGACGAATCGCTGACTCTTTCATTGTCGCGGGAAGATGCGGACGATTTTCTCGGGATTTCGATAAACGGCACGGCTTTGGACGGGAACGAGATCGTGTTTGACGGTTTAAACGTCATTGTTTCCGGTCGAACGGTTAACGAGCTAACGGGCGGAGTCGGCGAAGCAAATATACGCGTCATGACGAAGAAGGGTCAGACGGCTGCAGTTTTAACAGTTATCGACCTAAAACCCGTACAACTCGAAATCGGGGAACTGCAAGAGTTTACGCAATCTTTAAAACCGTGTTTTGAAAGTATATTGTTGCCTAAGGCGGCATTTATCAATCCGTATCAGCAGGCGGAAGTCAAATATTTTATCGACGACGGTCAAAACAGGATTGCCGCGGAAGAAACTTTTGTATTTCAATTAGCCGGCGACTATGAATACGTGGTGTCAGTGCGCGGCAATGAATATTCCTTTCCCGTGACTGCGTTTTACGATCTCGGGCTTTCGTATGGCAAAGTCTATGACGGCGGGTTCGATCATGCTATAAAAGACGGATACAGCCTGGTCGAATACCGCGTGGGATACGCAAACGGCGGGACGACCGTGCTGAAATATGTCACAGGCAGCGATATTTATGGAGATCTCGATAAATTCAAACAGGATTTTGAAAAATTAAATTCCAAATACGTTTATACACTTACCACAGTGTGCAAGCGTGCCGTCGACGGGAAATTATATAGTCAGACGGTGTCGTTTGTGACGGCCGGCGGGGGCACGGCAATTCTCGGCGCGGGCGTAAGCGGGTTATATCCCGCTGCGCCTGACAAGACCGCTTTGGAATATGTGAATGTTGAAGTTTTCGGAAAGCGCGGCGTGTACCGCTGGAATACTTTGGAGAAAAATTATCCCGACTATTCCAGTCATGAAAACGGCGTGCGACTTGTGTGGGACGAAAATTTCAGCGGACTAGTTACAGAAGGCAGGTATCTGACTTTTGATGTCTGTTTTACGGGAGCAATGCTTTTACGCATGAGGGTAAAAAACGGAGAGTCAACATCTTTGCTCAATTTTTGGGGCAGATATCTGACTTCCGCGCCCGAAGCCGGCGCGAGCGACGAAGCCAGTCACGTTTTCGGAAACGTCGCCGTATACGATGCGGAAGGAAATAAAGTTTCGGCAACTTCAGATATTTTCCGTTCTCCGTCATGTTACGGCAAATGGTACACCGTTACGCTGAAACTGAAAGGAGATGCCGTATCTTCGGGCGGGCTGACCCTTCACGGACAGACTGATTTGTTTACGTCGGAAGTTTACCTTGCAAACATGAGAATTTCCGATGAACCGCCCATGTCTGACGATACGGTAAATCCATCCGTGACTGCTGATAACGAGGCTGTTTTACCGGACGTGTTCGGGGAATTTCGGGAATAAACAGATCGCGAAACGATCTGACAAAAATTGCGCGCCATTGTTCCGTAAAATACGGCTTTAATTCAAACGGCGTTGCATAAGGGGATTATATGAAAAAGATACAGAAAACGGTTTTGGCTATAGCCGTCGCGGCAATTGCGCTGAGTTCTGCCGCGTGCGGCGGTAAACCTGCAGGAAATCAGGGAAGAGAAGGTTATACGCAAATTTATGTTGCGGTTAATTCCGACGGTTTCGTGGGACTTGACTGGTTGAACAAGAGTGCCGAAAAATTCAATGAGATTATGGATGAGCAGGGCGTTAAATACGAAGTGATTGTTCAGGACGGCGAATTTAATATTCTCGGGACGCTCGGAGATCAGATAAATTCGGGTTATTCCGAATACAGTATTTATTTCGGCGGACAGGCAGGTATAGTTCCGCTCATAGAACAGGGAATGATTTTGGATGTCTCTGACGTTTATGAGATGACTGCCCCCGGCGACACCAAGCCTATAAAAGAAAGAATGCTCGATTATGAGGGTTTTACGGCGTCGTTTAAAAACCTTAAAGGCGAGGGCATTTACGCGGTTCCTTATACTTCAGCTATTTTCGGGCTGGTGTTCGACTATGAATATTTTCTTGAACGTGGCTACCTTTATTACGCCGACGTAAGCGAACTCGGAGCCGTCAATGCACAGGAAAACGATATTGTGGCAGCCGCCGAAGGGGATTTGCTTGTGGCGGAAAAGGCTTTCGGCAATTACGATGCGGGAGAATACATTCTGTCTAAGGGAAAAGACGGCAAATACGGCACTTATGATGACGGTCAGGCGGTCACTATGGAAGAGTTTGAAGAGATTATCTCCCGCATGCTTTATCCGGGGCTGGATGGAAAAAGAGATATACCGTTCATTTATACTAATCAGTACGCCAAAGGTTATACAACTCCGTTCATGCATTCGATAATGGCGCAATACATGGGGTATGACAATTATTATAATTTTCTCGCTCTGAAAGGAGATATCAAGGATATCGCCGGTAACGTGCAGTTAACTTTGGATAAGCTTGAAAAAGGCAAAGATGCTTTCGAGACGGAAGTGGTAAAAACCGCTTACGAAAAAGCCGCGCAGTTTTTTTATGATTACGTTATGGGCAAAGCGGCTGAGATCGGAGACGTAACCGACGTAACTACGGATAAACTGCTTTGGGAAAACACCAGAACGGGCAATAGTTTTTCGCATAAAGCCGCGCAAAATCATTTTGTACAGGCTTATAAAGCGTCGTTGTCCGGAATTGCTCAGCCGGCATTTCTTTTCGAAGGATCGTATTGGGAAAATGAAGCGAAAGCAACTATGCAGCAGCTTGATGAAGGCAGAAAGTACGGGCAGAGAGAATATAGAATATATCTTCTTCCCGCTGTAGACGGACAGATTTCTGAAAACAACGAGACTGTGTTTGCGGGAATGGATACTTCTAACGGCGTGCTTTTAAACAATTATCCCAAAAATATCAGGGATAAGGGCGCCGCAGTTAAAACAGAGTTTATGAACAGAGCTAAACAGTTTTTAGCAATGACCATGTCGGAAGAGATGTGTGTTTATTATACCAAAACGACCGGTATAAGAAAGCCGTTCGCATATGAATTGTCGGCAGAGGATCAAGCAGAGCTCACACCTTTTCAGCGCAATGTTTTCGAGATGCTAAGCGACACCGAAAATATAAAAACCATCAACGTTCAGGGGATATCAAATTTGTCTCCGGTACGTTGTTACGGCCTGACGAATATTGTATGCGAAACTTATGAATACCCCTACGTTGCTTTCAAGACGGGCGGAAAAACACCCGCGACATGGGTTAAAGGCGTAATGGATACGGTTGAAGATAAGTTCGGAGACTATCTTAGCACTGCGGAGGGTTATCTCAACAAATGACGAAGTTCGGCGAAAAAATCCGCGTGCACCGCGCTTTATTCCTTTTGTCGATTATGATTTTGCCGCTTGCAAGTTTTGCGTTGCTTTACGTCTACGTAAACTTCAATTCGTTTCTTTTGGCATTTCAGAATATCGACATTGCAGGCAACTATACGTTTGTAGGGTGGAATAATTTTAAGGAGTTTTTTAACGGCACGCTTGCTGACGGCAATGCTTTGCCGAGTTTTCTGAACTCGCTTAAAATGTGGTGGACTGTATTTTTGATAACCACGCCGCTTTACCTGTTGTTTTCCTGCTATATCGCCAAAGAAATGCCGGCAAGCAAATTTGCATCGGTTATAGTGATGCTTCCGCAGGTGATTTCGGCAATGGTGTTCGCGCTTGTTTATAAAGAGTTTACCACTTATTCTCTGAAAGAAATCTTGGTAGCGTGGGGGCTTTATCCGGCAGATTTGGATTTGGACATATACTTTGACGCGAACCTGGCTTATACAAACAACCTGTTTTATACTATTTGGGTATCTTTCGGAACAAGTGTTTTGCTTTATACTAATGCCATGCGCGCGATCGACGGCGAAATCATCGAAAGCGCCGCTCTTGACGGCGCAGGAGGCACGCGAGAGTTTTTCAGCATAATTCTGCCTCTCATTTGGCCGACGTTTACAACCAACGTAGTTACGGGCGCTGCCAGCATGTTTACCTATTCGGGTTCACTTTTGGTGTTTTATATGAGCGACGCACCGAGCGAAATATGGGGGTTGGGATACTTTTTCCAGAAAATGGTGGGGTTAAGCGGCAATCATAATATAATGAACTATCCCGCGGTGGCTACCGCGGGCATGGTAAGCGCACTGTTCACGGCGCCGGTGGTGTTTGCTTTCAAGGCGATAATGAACAAGTTCGACAGAACGGAAAATTAAGGGGGATAGCGGTGGTTTGGTTTATATGTGCGATAGCGCTGCTTTTTCTCGTTATGACGGCAGGTTTGATTTTAAAATCCGTTGCGGTAAAAAACGCAAACGGCAATAAATTTTTCAACTTCAAGGGACTTACGGTATCGGAAATAATTTCTAAAGTTCTTTGGGCTGTCACGGGGACGGTTTTGATAATTTATTGCATAACATTATTCGTGCCTCTGGTGTGGATGTTGTATAACTCGGTAAAAGATCCGTTACTGTGGGATATGCCGGGGGTGTCGCGGTTCGAACTTCCGGCACTTAACAATTTGCATTTTGAGCACTACGCAGAGGTGTTGCGTAATTTTTCCATAACTCAGGGAGATAGAACTTACGGAATATTAGAGATGTTTATAAACAGTCTGTATTATGCGGGAGTGGCTCCCGCTGTTTCGGTTTTCTGGATGACGATGATGGCTTATGCAATGGGACGTTTCAAATTTTTCGGCAACAGATTTTTATATAATTTCGGGCTGCTTATCATGATGATTCCGCTGACCGGAGGCATAGCTTCGCAGATGATTATTTTCCAGCGGTGGGGGCTCTACGATAATATGTACGTAAAAGTTCTTCTGCCTCCGGCAACGGCTTTTTCGGGCTTATATTTTATGATCATATACGGCGCGGTAAAGGCGATTCCCAAAACTTATGGAGAGGCGGCTTACATAGACGGCGCAAACGAGTATAAAGTAATGTTCAGGGTGATTTTGCCTATGGCGCTGCCGACCATAGTCACGGTGTATATCCTAAGTTTTATAGCGGCCTGGAACAATTACGAGATGTTTCTTATTTGGTATCCGAGCACTCCCAATCTGTCTTACGGAATGTACCGCATGCGCACGTTTCTGCCGCAGACGGGGCTTTCTGACGTGCATGTTTTTGCGGGATTTACTATAATTATCATTCCGTCTATGGCTATATATCTTTCGGGACAGAAAATAATGCGCAGCAATCTTATGGTAGGAGGACTTAAAGGATGACAAATGCAAAAAAAATAGTAATTTTTTTGGCAGTACTGGTCTCTGCGGCGTGTTTCACCATGGCCGGGCTTACAGCTTTCGCCGTCGAAACGGAAAGCAAAAAAAACGTGTTCGAAATAAGCAGCGGGGAAATTGTTTTAAATTACGCTTTGGACGGAAAGCATTATACTTCCACAGAGACTGGCAACAGCAATTCCGGTATTCTTATAAAGCAAAAAAACGGAACCGTTTCTTTTAAGTATTCCAACGCTGTGGATTTCACGGATAAGACGGAAAAAGATCCGTTGATTGAAATTTATTCGCTGATCGGCAGAGATAAATCTACACTAGACAACATAACCGTGACGCTGACAGACGCAGACGATCCAGAAAATAATTTTTCGGTTTACGCCTATACCGATTATTCCAACGGCGTTATTTACGGAAGAGTAAGATATTCCGGACTCGACAGAGCGCGTGCGGGTAACAACTATTACGACGCGGCTTACGGCGCATATCCGAGAAACGCGGGATTTTATTATGCTATAAAGCGTTCGGCGGCAAGCGATTGGCAGGAATGGTCCGAAACCAACAAAGTTCATCCATTATCGATTTCTCTCGACTATGAATCCAAGGAAGTTTTTTTGATATCGCAGAACGCGGGTACGCCGGTAAGGTATCCGGTGCTTGATCTTGACAATACGGCAGACGTGGGCGCGGGACAAGAATGGGGCGGTTTTAAGGACGGTAAGGCATACATAAGCGTTACCGCCAATTTTGTAAATAAAAACTCCGAGGGCGGCATTATAATTAAATCGATTGCCGGCGCAAACGTCGGGAATGAAGATTTTACGGACGCTTCGTCTTATCCTGTTCCCGAGATAACCTTTGACAAAGAAAGTACAGGTTATATAAATAATTCAGGTGGTGTCAAAAGTTTACCGGACGGTTCGGTAGACAATCTTTATAAAATTCCCAGAGCAAAAGCTTTCGACTGGTATTTCGGTAGTTGTGATGATATGGCGGTGAAAATTTTTTCGGAAAACGGCGAAGAAGTTTCTTTTGACGGAGGAAACAGTGTTTTCACACCGAAACAGACGGGCGATTATCGTGTAGAATATACGGCATCAAACGGTAAACAGTCGACTACCGAGACGATATATTTTAAGGTAACGCAAAACCAGGTACCCATGTACATCGCGCTCAAAGCCGATTTTAAGGAGGGAAAACTGTTTACTACGGTAGAAGTTCCCGAAACTGTGGTTTACGGCGGATCAGGAAAAATTGAAAAGACAGAAACACTTTTTTATAACGGCAGAGAGACAGAACTCTCGGACGAACGCACGGTGTATCTTTCGGAGACTGGCAGCCTTGTGCTGTCGGTGAGTGCAAGCGTATATTCGGGGAAAGTCGCTAAGAAAGATTTTGTTCTTACCGTTTCGGACTGTACGGTTCTTAACGTTTCGGGAGTGCCGCGCGTGGTGTCGGACAAAGCCGAACTGATTCTTCCCGAAGCGCAGGCTTATAACAGCAGAACGGGAGAAAAGGCGCTTACTGAAATTACCGTCAACGGCAAAGCATACCGTGATGGCTTTATCGCTGATATAAATGATGGCAGGTACGATGTGGAGTATTCGGCAAGCACTGAATACGGAACGGAACGTAAAAAATTTATCGTCAATGTATTGCCTTCCGTTGGGATTACCCCGGCAGATTTCTTTATATCCGAGAGCGGCGCGAGTTTTACCGACGGCAGAAACGGACTAAGCATCAGTACGTCTGAAAATAATGCTTGCGCAGCGTTCGCTTTTCCTTTGGTTACGGGTTATTCGAGTAACAATATGTACGTCACCATGAAAGGCGTTGAGGAGAAGACTAATTTCGGCTATGTCGATATTATTTTGGAAGACGTTGACGGTGTCTATCCCGACAGTTATATAAGGATTTATAAAAATTCGGATAAGGCGGGACAGAGCGCGCTTTATGTCGGAGGCAGCGACGTCAAATATTATACAAACGGCTCTTTTTCCGATGTTAATACTTCGATAGGCATCTATATAAACGGGGGTGCGGTATATAGCGCTTCTCTTTACAAAAAGATATGCGATCTGCCCGACTATAAAGCGCAAAGAAGTTACGTGACGTTAAAGTTCGGAGACGTAACGGGCGATAGCGAGATAATCATCAGCAATATATCCAACATAGGCCTTAATATCGTTGAGGGTTCGCCTTGGCAGGACAGGATAGCTCCCGTGCTGCTTTTTGAAAGAGAATTCGATAACGATATGCGTGCCGTGCCGGGAACGGAGATAATAATACCCGAAACAACGGCTTTTGACGTAGTGTCGCCTACGGCTACGTCAAAACTTACCGTTGTTGCGCCGTCAGGAGAAAAAATCCTGGAAACACAGGATTTGTCGGTGAAAAATCGGTTTATATGTTCGGAGATAGGCAAATATCGGATAATATTCGAAGTTTCCGACGGCGGCAAAGGCATTGGAACTATAACTTATATATGCACTGTATATGACAATGTTACGCCCCTTCTTACTATCGCGGGAAGTATTGCAAATACTGTAAAAAGGGGAGAAACTCTGGTTCTTCCCGACGCTGCGGCGACGGATGACCGCGACGGTAAGCTGAATGTGTACGTGACGGTAAGGAACTTGGCGGATTATTCGGCGGAAGATTGTGCTCCCGGGGAGTTGATTACATTTGTTAAATATGGTATTTACACGGTAACTTATTTTGCGCATGACGCAAGTTTCAACTACGTTAAATATTCTTTTACGGTCGAAGTAGGGGATTGATATGAACATATTGAAAAAGATTTATTTTAAAATCGCCGTTGTGCTGCTTTGTTTAGTGATGATTCTTGTCACAGGATACGGTTGCGGCGACAATGAAAGCGGCAGTCACACAGTTAGTTACCCCGCTTCTTACGGGTATGGAACGGGGATAGATTATACAGCGGACTCCTTTGATTTTATTGCGGACGGGCAAACTGAATATAAAATAATTGTCCCGGATGACGCCGGCGACGAAATAGTTGAAGCTGCTTCCGAGTTGGTTCAGTATGTGCGGGAAGTCAGCGGTGCGGAAATGTTTTTTATTTCGGAAACAGAATGGTCTGAAACCGGCAACGTTATCTCTCTCGGAGACACGCGCCTTATGCAAAATAGGGCGCAAATAGACTCCGACGCCGTGAAACATGACGGTTTTGTAATAAAAACCGTAGGAAAAGATGTTTTTATCGCGGCTGATATAGACCGCGGAGTGCGTTACGGCGTATACAGTTTCATAGAAAGGTTTTTGGGAGTCAGGTGGCTGACGCCGACTTTCACTCACGTTCCGTCGATGAAAACGGTGTTACTCTATCCTTGCGATATAACGGAAGAGCCTGAGTTTGAAATGAGGAGGTGGTACGGCTATTCCACAAATCCTCAATACAACGAAGCCTTTTATAATCACAGCCGCACTTATTTCGGTAATTGGTATAATCCGGGAAAAGAATATCATAATACTACCGATTATGCCGATCAACCGGGAACAGGATATCTGAATAAAGCGGATATCGATCCCAACGGCGACGGAGTCAAGACGCTTGCTGAAACGCATCCCGAATATTTTACCGATGCAACAAATCCCAGTCAATACGGGTATTACGATATTTGTTTCACTAACGGAGTGAACGCCGACGGTACACTTAAAGACGGCGAGAGCGGCGTCGGCTATATAATCGACAAAATAAAAGGCATTCTTGCAAATGATACGGATATGACCTACGACTGGTTTATGATCGGCAAAATGGATTACCGCGGACTCATCTGCAAATGCGCTACTTGTCTTGAAAGATATGATGAAATAGGTTTTTCGGGTGTGACCGTTATGTTCATCAACTGTATTGAACGCGAAGTCAATGAATGGCTTGAAAGAGAACAGGGAAGAACAGTCAATTTTGCCACGTTTGCCTATCACGATGCCGAAGAACCGCCGGTTAAGGAGAACGGCAAGGGCGGATACGAACCGATAAATGCTTTGTGCAAGGCCAACGAACATGTTTATATGCGTGTTGCTCCCATAGATGCCAATTATGCTTACGCTATAAACGATGTCCGCCAGCCGAATTACGAATATTATAAAAAGATGTTTGACGGCTGGGATGAGTGCAGTGACCATATGCTCGTTTGGGATTATGTGATAAACTATTTCGATAATCTGATGTACTACCCCAATTTGAGTTATTATAAAGAAAATCTCAAATTGTATAAATCAAAGGGAGTGAATTACGTCATGAGCGAAGCTGTCGGCACGAAAGGCGAATATTGGCACGTAGAATTAAGATGTTATGTAGCAAACAGGTTGTATTGGAATCTCGGCTGGGACGTTGATTATCTTGTGAACGAGTTTATAGAACTGTATTACGGCGCGGCGGCGGACGGCGTTATGGCGGTCATCGACGCATACGAACTTTTTTATGCCGAGATGCGGTCGGAAGGGACGCTTTCGATAGACGTTTCCAAATCGCAGACTTCTTTTAACAACACCGACACTTACTCTCCCGAATTTATTGAACACATTTTCGACATTATTGATAACGCCGAACGCGGTATCATGTCGGATGCGACGCTTTCTGCGGGAGAAAAGCAAGCGGCGGCGAAAAAACTGGATAAAGTAAAACTTTCACCAATGACTTTGGTTTTGAAAAACTACGGCAAATATTATGACCTCGGAACTGAAGCAGAGTTCGTCACCGAATTTATCGAGATATGCGACGAGTGGGGGATAAATAATCTCGGCAGCGGCAGAACCGTTCAGAGTTACAAAGACATTTACGGTGTATAGGCGGGTGTAAACCATGATAATAGATAAAACAAACGCAAAAGATTACGGAATTGTTTTCGACGAAGCCGTAAACGGATATAAATATCTTGCAGAGCAGCTCGGCGGCTATTTTAAAAAATGCTGTGGGTTTTCTATCGGCAAATACGATAATCATCGCCATTATATCAGCATAGGAGACAATGAGTTTTCTGTGGTTATATCAAAAGAACACGGCGCAGATGAACTTGCAGACGACGCTTTCAAGATAATTTTTGAATGCGGGAATATTTTTATTGTGGGAAAGACCGTGCGCAGCGTCGCTTACGGAACGTTCGAATTCATAGAGCGCTTTTTAGGCGTCAAATGGCTCAATCGCGACAACGAGTATATTCCTGAAAGAGAGTGTGTAGAGATAAACGAGACGAATATCGAATGTGCCCCTTGTTTTCCTCAGCGTGATATGCTGTCTTTTCAGATGGCGTATGACTGGGAATATTGCATGCACAGACGGTTTATAAGTCCCAATATTGTTATTGAAAACAAGGATTTGGGGCATGTGAACGAGTGGTATAACAGAATAGGCACCACACATAATTCGCATTTTTACATAACGAAAGAACAGGCCGCAAGACATCCGGAATTTTATTCTGTCAGAAATCCCGATATGCATTTAAAACCGCAGTTTCTTGCCGACGTTCCCGGTTCGTCGGGCAGAGAATTCTGTTATTCCAACGGGGTGACCGAAAACGGCGAGTTCGACGCGGGCATGAAAGAAAGCGTGGCGGAATACGTAGTACGTGCGGTACTTAAATTCAAAAAAGAAGCCCCCGAGAAAAAATATTTTATGTTCGGCACGCAAGATAATGCCGGTGCGCAGTGTTATTGTGAAAGGTGCGTTGCCAAACGAAATAAATACGGCACGCAGGCAGGCGTGATGATAATATTTTTCAATGCCGTATGCAGAGAGATATCCGAAAGACTGAAAAAAAACGGCAAAAACGACGATTTCGGTATTGTGATATTCGCGTATCACAACACTGAAAATCCCCCCGTCGACGATTACGGAATGCCGATTGACGATTTGGTTGTTCCCGACAGACATCTTTTTATTCGTTATGCACCGATTGAAGCCGATTTTTCGTTTGCGTTGACCGACGGGCGTCAGTCGCCGAAGGTCAAAAAACAGATAGACGGCTGGAGCAATCTTACCGAAAATCTGATGATGTGGGACTATCCCGGTATGCCGCAGGGTTTTTATTCTCCGTCGCTCGGTTATCTTAAAGATAACATGCAGCTTTACGTGCGAAAGAAAATGAAATACGTAATGTATACGGGACCTTACGCCGCACAGTCAGATTGGAGGGCGGAACTGAAAAGTTATGTTATCGGGAAGGCTTTCTGGAACAGCGATCTGGATGTTTACGCAACTGCGGAAGAATATATTCGCGCGCTTTACGGGGTCGCGGCAGATAACGTTTGGGAGTTTTTTAAGGCCATGGAAAGATTTATGCGTGAAAAAATTGACCGCGACGGCATGCGAATTACGGTTTCTCAGCCTGAACACGAATGTTATTCCGCAGAATACTATCCCATAGAATTTTTGGAGAAAATGGTGGCGCTTCTTGAGGACGGCGTCAGAAAAGCCCTGGAATCCGAATTAAACTACAAAGACAAATATAAACTTGTGCAGGAGATTAAAAAAGTTTTGGTGACGCCGCTTCGCATGATATGCAAAAATTCCGAGTTTTATTTCGGTGTCTGCGATTCCGAATACGACAAAAAATATGAACAGATTGCCGATGAAATCATGCTCGACAGGTTTTGCGAATATTATCCGAGATGGTATAATATAGTTGTCGGCGGCGGGTCGAAATATCGCATAGTGATATCTGCCAAAGCTTCCGAAAAAGAAAAAAATTGTGCGAAAATATTTCAAAAAGCGGTTGCGGCACGTTCCGGGGTGGAGCTTGCTATAATTACAGATGAAGAGATATATCCGACTTCGGCTGAACACGCTGTGTGTATAGGTAAAAACATGATGTTCGATGAGTTTTTTAAAAACACCGTTAACCCCGACGACTATGAATATTATATCGCCATGAAAGGGCTCAGCGTATTCATAACATCTGGCACCGATCTTGAGATAGCGACCGAATATACGGCGGCAAAACTTGAAACGACGGCTGCGCATGACGGCATTCTCACAACGGTGAGATTGAAATATATGCGTGAGTTTAAAAGACTATCATCAAAAAAATAATATAGAGGAGAAATAACTATGATTAAATTATGTGCATTTTCGGACGAAGCGGATAAGAGCATAGCCGGACAAATAAAGGCATTGATGAAAAACGGAGTTTCTTATACTGAAATGCGCAGCGTTGAAGGCAAAAGCGTCATAAATTTTACGCATGCCGAAACGAAAGAATATAAATCGCGTCTCGACGATAACGGCATCGCGGTATGGTCGATAGGTTCGCCGCTCGGTAAAGTTGATATAAATGTCGATTTTTGTGAATATGAAAAAAAAATACGAGATGTTTGCGAGACAGCCGTAATATTCGGTACGGATAAAATCCGCGCTTTCAGTTTTTATAATGCTTATTCCGAAAGAAATAAAGTGCTTGATCGTTTAAACCGTATGGTGGAGATTGCCGCTGAATACGGATTGAAACTTTATCATGAAAACGAAAAAGATATCTACGGAGATATTGCGGACAGAGTGGATGATATTCTTTTGAACGTAGAGAGAATCGGGTGTGTTTACGATCCGGCAAACTTTATACAGTGCGGGGAAAAGGCAGAGTATACGTTGAAAAAACTACATTCCCGCGCCGATTATTTTCATATCAAAGACGTCATAGAAAAAACGCAGCAGATTGTGCCTGCAGGCGAGGGTGACGGCTTGCTCGTAAAACTCGTTGCTGATATTCAAGGGGATAAAGTGTTGTCGGTAGAACCTCATCTGACGGTATTTGCGGGATATTCCGATAATGACAGCCGGGAAATGAAAAACAAATATTCTTTTCCGTCGCAGGGAGAGGCTTTCGATGCTGCGATAAGAGCTATAAAAGAGATATTGTTTAAAACGGGATATAAAGAGATAAACGGAGAATTTGTAAAATGAAAGAAGTGCGATTCGGCGTTATAGGACTTGGTAATCAAGGGTCGTCTTACATATTGAATCTTTTCGACGGCGGGAAAATCGTGGGAGCGTCTGTGACGGCGGCGTGCGATGTAAATCCGTTCAAAATAGAAAATTTGAAAGCAAAAACGGTAAATAAAAATATAAAGTATTTTTCCGATTATAAGGAATTGTTAAAAAGCGGCCTTATCGATGCGGTGCTTGTGGAAACGCCGCATTATCAACATCCGGAGATCGTCAAAGAGTGTTTTGAACACGAATTGGGCGTCATCTGCGAAAAACCTGCGGGGGTTTATGCCGAGCAGGTCATGGAAATGAATGAGGCGGCGAAAAAAAGCAAGTCGCTGTTTTCCATGATGTTCAATCAGCGCACGAATTGCGTTTACAGAAAGATGAAAGAGATCATTGCGGAAGGCGAGATCGGCGAGTTACAGAGAGTAACCTGGATAATTACCGATTGGTTTAGAACGCAGAAATATTACGATTCCGGATCCTGGCGTGGCACGTGGCGGGGTGAAGGAGGCGGAGTATTGATTAATCAATGTCCGCATCAAATAGACCTGTTACAGTGGATTGCCGGCATGCCGTCTTCGGTAAGAGGATTCTGCCACTACGGCAAGTGGCACGATATAGAAGTTGAAGACGATGTTACGGCTTATTTTGAATATCCTAATGGAGCTACGGGTATTTTTATAACTTCCACCGGCGAAGCCCCCGGAACCAACCGATTGGAAATTTCTGGCACCAAAGGTAAGCTTTTATGTGAAAACGATAAGCTTTATTTTTATAAAAATATACAAGACAGCAGACGGTTTTCGGCTTGCTCCGAAAATGCTTTCGGAGGACTTAAATGCGAGATAAAAGAGGTGGAAACCGACGGAAAAAATCCACAGCATGCAGGTATTATAAATAATTTCGTTAAAACCATGCTGGGCCAAGATAAACTTTTCGTAAACGGCGAAGAAGGTTTGCGTGGCGTTGAACTGATGAATGCTATTGAATATTCGGGTTGGCACGGTGGAATAAAGGTCGATATTCCAATCGACGGCAAGCGCTATCTTGAAGAACTCAAATTTCGCGCTGAAAATTCCGGACACAAACAGGTTTCGGATAACGTTGTGGCGGACACTGCAGGAACTTACGGATCTAAGGAAAGATAAAAGGATTATGAAAACTGTTATATCGGGATTGGGTGTCATCGGAAACGTTCATTTAGACGTACTCGGAAAAGCGGGCGTTATCCCTGCGGCAGTATGCGATACGGATCCGGAAAAACTAAAAAACGCATGCGGCATACCTACTTACCGGGATTATGTCGCCATGATAGAAACAGAAAAACCGGATGTAGTTCATATATGTACCCCTCATTATCTGCATGCAGATATGATAATAGAGGCTTTGCAACGCAATATTAACGTTATATGCGAAAAACCGGTATGTATAAAATACGAAGATATAGTAAGAATTCTGGATGCCGAAAAGAAGTCGAAAGCGCAACTGGGAGTATGTCACCAGAACAGGTATAATCCCAACAACATGTTTGTCAAGGAGTATCTGAAAGATAAAAAAATTATCGGGGGTTATGGAAGCGTTTTTTGGCACAGAGACAAAGAATATTATTCACAAGCCTCCTGGAGAGGCAGGAAAGATACGGAAGGCGGCGGTGTTTTAATAAATCAGGCGCTGCATACGCTTGACCTTTTACAATGGCTTATCGGCATGCCGGAAGAACTTGCCTCCGATATTTCCAACCTGTCTTTGAGCGGCTGTATAGAAGTGGAAGATACCGCCGCCGTGATATGTCGCGGTAAAACCGATTTCCAGTTTTTCGCAACCAATGCGGGGTGTTGCGATTTTCCCGTTTCGTTAACGATAAAAACGGATAAAGAGATTTTAAATATACTGCCGGCAAAAGTGATCACCGAAAGCGCTGTTTACGATTTTGAAAAAGACAAACGTATATACGGAAAATGCTGTTACGGCACCGGGCATCAGGCATTATTTGACGATTTTTATGATTGCGTGAAAACCGGTAGAAAATTTCCCATAGACGGCAGAGAAAGTTCAAAAGTTGTTAAAATTATTTTAGCCGCATACAGAAGCAACGGCAGGTTTGTGAAAATATAATTATTTGGAAAAGTCAGCTGCGTTGTAATTTTAAAATATGTATACAGCGGTGACTTTTACGGAGAAAAAAAGCTTTGGAACAAACATCTAAACAACGGCGGCGATTACAAAAGAGAGGTTTAAAGTACATATAAAATTGAAGTATAGTACTGAAAATTCTGAAAAAAAGAGGCTTTTTACCGCTCTTCCCGCAGGGATTATATAAATTATATTTCTGAACGCATAAAATCAAACCACGGTTTGTACCCGTGGTTTTTCATCTATATCGATTATTCTTCAAAATCATTAAAATAGTCTTTATCAAAAAACTCCGATAAGGTTATCCCGGCGCCTTGACAAAAGGTTTTTATCGTAGAGACCTTAGAGCATTTTGTTCTTCCTTTAATCAAATCATATATCGCAGACGGTGATTTTCCTCCGTTCAACGTTGCTTCGCATACATTGATATTTTTTTCTTTACAAATTTCTTCAATCCTTTTAATGATTGCATCATTTATGTTCATATAGCCACCTTCGTGGAACTTCTTATCGTTATTCCACGAAATATTATATGAATTCTTAAATTTTTTATCTCGTGGAGTTCCACGAAATTGGCTTGACAAAAGCATAATAGTTTGCTTTATATGATATAGAACTATACGAAAAGACGAAGAACTTATATCTTCACTAAAACAACCAATTACAGACCTTATCAATAAGGGGGAAACGACTTTTCTTTTAGGTAGTATGAGTGAATTTGACGACTTGTCACGGGAAACTGTTGCAAAACATAAAGCAAAATATCCTTTAATCAAAAGAGTGTATGTTAGGTCTGCTTACCAATATATAGATAAATATAATGAAAAATATTTATCTGAATCTTACGAAGAAACATATTTTCCGCCTAAATTAAAAATGCGGGTAAATATTCTTATGTAGAGCGAAACTATGAGACGATCGATTGTGTTTTTTATAATGTAAATTATGTTTCGCCGTTAAGCCGACAACCTAAACACAATGTTTTATTACTATCTAAACGTAATAGCGGCACAAAAATTGCATATAACTACGCTATAAAAAGAAATAAAACGACTATCAATTTATATAAACGCTTTAACGGTACGCTTTTTTAAGTATAGCGCACTATACTTTCAAAGGTAAGTCGTGTGTTTTGCAAGGCAAAAAGAAAAACCACGAAAATTTTCGTCAGTCTTTTCCGTTATCTAAAAAATCCCTATGGGGGCACGCACTTTACACGGCCGTTTTTTTTGTGCGGGCAGAAGCAATATGCGAATAAACCCGACCTGAATTTTAACGGGAGGTTTTGTTTAAGTTGCCGTTACTTTTAAAAGGAATAAAAAACCAAAATTACTTCATACTAAAAATATTGAAAGGAGGTTTCTATGAGAGAAACAGGAATCGTCAGAAGAATAGACGAGCTGGGAAGAGTTGTTATTCCCAAAGAAATAAGAAAAACGCTGCGCATCAGAGAAAACGATCCGCTTGAATTCTATACCGAGAAGGATCAGCTTATTCTCAGAAAATATTCGCCCATATCTTCTGTTTCGGATTTTGCCAAAAGCGTTGCCGAAGCGATAAGTCAGCTTCTTGAAAAAACCTGTGCCGTGACCGATACCGACGGAGTAATTTTTGTTACCGGCAGTAAGGATAAAGAAGCTTTGGGCAAGTTGCTTTCGGCGGATTTCGAAAAGGTGCTTAAAGAGCGCAAGAGTGTGGTTTTGAGCCGTCAGGACGGTGCAGATCCCATAGCTGTTTATAAGGGAGAGGAAATCAAATCGGAAAATCAGATTATCGTTCCCGTCGTTTCGGGCGGCGATTGTTTCGGCGCGGTCGTGGTGTTCGACAGAGATAAGACGTCGCGTTTCAATTCGGGAGACGTTAATATCGTTAGACTGGGCGCTATGACGCTTGCTAAACAGTTTGAATAGAAAATTTATTCAATCGGCATATTTTTTTGTCGTCGCGGCGCGCATCGGACGCATCGAAAAAAATTACGGAGCGGAAGAGTGGCTTTATTAAAAGGTTCGGCGGTGGACGGCCTGTCGGATTTTTCGAAGAACGGCGTCTTAACAGACGCCGCAGATGCAATTTTTATACATATGAAAAATACCATTTTGCGCGGCGCCGCCGTCATTGCCGCGGGTACTTTCATCGCGAAAGTGCTCGGCGCCGTTTACAGAATACCGCTGACCAATCTTCTGGGAAGCCGCGGCCTGGGGCTGTATCAGACGGTTTTTCCCGTGTACTGCGTTCTGCTTGATTTTGCCGGTGCGGGAGTGCCGAGCGCGCTTTCGAAAATCATTTCTTCGCGCGGCGATGACGAAAGTTACGCCGCCGGAATTTTAAAAAGCAGCCTCATTATTTTGACGGGACTGGGCATAATATTTTCTCTCGCCATGTTTTTTCTTGCCAAGCCGCTTGCAAGATGGCAGGGCAACGAGAGCGCATATCTCGGTTATATTTTTCTGTCTCCCGCCGTTCTTGCGGTAGCGGTAATTTCATGTTACCGCGGATATTTTCAGGGAAAAATGAACATGGTGCCGACTGCCGTTTCGCAGATAGTCGAGCAGGCTGTCAAACTGGTTGCGGGACTGGGTTTTGCATACCTTTTTCTGCCCGACATTCCTGCCGCCGTCGGCGGAGCGACGCTTGCCGTAAGCATATCCGAAGCTGTTGCGTTACTGGGGCTTTACGTCGCTTATCGCAGACACGGAAAAAAGATTTCTTCCGCAGTTGCGTTTGACGGAAAAATTTTCAAAAACAATGCAAAAACTATTATCAGATATACGATACCCGTTACGCTTGCAGGTATTGCCATACCTTTTTCTCAGGTTATAGACAGTTTTCTCATAGTTAATATTTTAAGCGGCTATCGGGCTGACGCAACTTCACTTTACGGACTTTTTGCCGGCGCGGCGACGACAGTGGTAAATCTTCCCGTGGCGCTGTGTTACGGTGTTGCTGCGGCGGCTATTCCCGCGGTGGCGGGGGCGGGAACGGCTGCCGAGCAGAATAAGAACACGCGAAAGGCGTTGCTTCTGACTCTCGCTGCGGCTGTGCCGTGCGCAATTCTTCTGGCAGCGGCCGCGCCGCTTGCGGTCAGAATACTTTTCAACAGACTTTCTGCTTTCGAAAAACAGACGACCGTCAATCTTTTGCGTATTTCGTCGGTTAACGTAGTTTTTCTTTCGCTGTTGCAGACAGAAAACGCCGTGCTTATAGGAAAAAACATGCCGTATCTTCCCGTCATGAGTTTGGCCGCGGGGATAGCGGTCAAAACGGCGCTGCAACTGGCGCTGCTTCCGATGCCGGAACTCAATATTTATGCGGGAGCAATTGCTTCAATCGCTTGCTATTTAACCGCCGGTCTGATAAACTTATTCCTGATAATGGGATTGAGGTTGAAAGATGCAAATAAAAAAACTGTCGGTAGGGAATATATCGGTTGAAAACAACGTTTTTCTTGCACCGCTTGCAGGATATACCGATTACTGCTTCAGAAACCTTTGTCTGGCTTTGGGCGCGGGGCTTGTGTTTACCGAGCTCGTCAGCGCCAAAGGTCTGATATACGGCGGCAACGGCTCGAAAAATCTTTTATATTCCGGCAAAGACGTTTCGCGCACGGCGGCGCAGATCTTCGGCGGCGACGCGTATTTTATGCGCAAAGCCTGCGAAAGCGAGGAGCTTGCGCCTTTCGGAATAATCGATATAAATATGGGCTGTCCCGTGCCGAAAGTCTTTAAAAACGGCGAAGGGAGCGCTTTGCTTGCAGATGTCAGAACCGCGGAAAAAATAATTGCGGAATGCGTAAAAAGCGGCAAAAACATTACCGTAAAGATAAGAACGGGGCTTAAACGCGGCGACGACGTCGCTGCGGAATTTGCCAAGGCGGCGGAGAATGCGGGAGCGAAACTCATAACCGTACACGGCAGGGTGCGCGAAGATTATTATTCGGGGGAACCCGACTATAAAGCCATAGAGCGCGCGAAAAAAGCCGTCGGCATACCGGTTATAGCGAATGGCGGAATATTCACGCCTGCCGATGCCGACCGCATGGCCGAAACGGGAGCAGACGGGGTGATGATTGCCCGCGGTGCGCTTGCCAATCCTTTTATTTTCAGCGAGCTGACGGGCAGAAAAGTACATATCACGTTTAAGGATTTTATTTTAAAACATCTTTACTGCGCCAAAGAACGCTATACCGACCGCAGGGCAGCCTTGGAGTTCCGCAAGTTTGCGGTCTGGTATTTGAAAGGCCGACCCGGAATGAAAGAAACGAAAGCCGCATTGCAGCGTGCGGAAAGCGTGGAAGAGATAGCCGAACTTATAGAAAAAAGTTTTTAACAAAAAAACACCCGCGGCAATAAAATGATAAGAGCGATATTTTTTGGGGTGTGTTATGGAAGTTTGTCTGGTTACCGACGGCACGATAAATTCTGTCTGGCAGGAAAAGCTGGATTTACTCGGAAAAAAAGATCTGCTTGTGTTCGGTTTCAACGGTCTGGGATTGGTAAGTTATAAAAAAGAACTGGCGGGAGATACCGAATATTTTCAGGACGTGGCAAATCTTTCCAAACAGCTGTCGACGGTTGTTATCTGCGGATGCGATACCGATACATACGGGGTTTTCCGCCATTCGGCGGTAATAGCGGACAGGGGCAGAATACTCGGCGTGACCGATATGGCGCATGCCATAGACGAAAGCGAGTTTGTTCCCGGGGGAAGTTTCCGTGTTTACGATACCGGTGCGGGTAAAATCGGCCTGATCATAGCGGAAGATTTGTATTTCCCCGAAGTGCCGCGCGTGCTCGCCCTTTGTGACGCGGAACTTATAGTTTGTCTTTTCAAAAAGCTCGACAGTCCCATGCCGCAGGTCATGCTGCGTGCGGGGGCTTTTGCAAACGGCGTGGCGATGGCGATGTGCGCCAAAAATTATGCCGCCGTCGCCGATATTCGCGGAAATATAACCGTGGCGAGCGGTGCAGACATAGTTAACGCCAAAATTAAAATCGAAAAGGATTATCGCCTTATCAGTTCGAGAAAGCGCGGCCTGTACCGAGAATTCGGCGCAGGATATTGAAAATTTATAAAAAGATGTTCTTCGCGGCGGTAAGACGCGGGAAGTTTTCCGCGTGCTCCGTTCTGTACGTTATTGGCGATCCGTTTTTGTTTTCGGACGGTTTTCGGGATATCCGCAGCGGAGTTTATCTGCCCTTAAACTTAAAGAATGTATTATTGCATGCAGAAAATTAAAACGCAGGCAATCCAGAATAAAAGTGTAAAAAATTCAAATTTGTATAGCGCATAACAGGAGAAAAAAAATGCTCAATATTGTTTTGGTGGAACCCGAAATACCGCAGAATGCAGGCAATATAGCGCGGACGGCAGCGGTAACAGGCAGCGTTCTTCACATGGTCAGGCCGCTGGGATTCGAGGTAACGGACAAGTATTTGAAACGCGCAGGGCTCGATTACTGGAAATATCTCGACATACGCTACTATGACAGCATAGAAGAAGTTAAGGACAAGTACTACAACGGCAATAATTTTTGGTTCTTTTCCACCAAGGCAGCGGTAATTCATTCGGATGCGGCATATAAAGACGGAGATTTTCTGATCTTCGGGAAAGAGACCAAAGGACTTCCGGAGGACTTGCTTGCGGCACATTATTCCGAATGCGTGAGAATTCCCATGATGGGAGAGACACGCTCTCTTAACCTTTCCAACTCTGTGTGCGTTGGAGTATATGAAGCTCTCAGACAGCTGGGATACCCGAATTTCAAAACCAAGGGCGAAATTCCGCTTCGTTAAAAAGGAACGGTTTGCGGCGGACGGAAGCGAAAACCGCCGGCGGGAATTTATTGAAATCATATTTGCGGATTACGGACAGCGCGCGAAGCCGTCGGCTACGAATTTATTTTGGCGGCGGAAAACGATATTTTTACGCTTAACGTTTATGCCGATATGAACGGTCCGACCGCGAAGACGCTGCGGATTTCGGCGCCCTGACATAATTTAAATTCTGCGCCACGATCGCAAAATAATACCGTAATACGTTCAACGAACTGATATTTAACGCCAAATCACTTCAAACGATTGACAAACTAACGTTAAATTTATAAAATAGAAAATCGAAGATAAAATAATACTCGTCCGCGCCATTATCGGTTGCCGGCGGGCAGGAGGAAATATCATGAATAAAAAATCCATCAAAGACGTAAACGTCAAAGGCAAAAGATGCCTTGTAAGAGTGGACTTCAACGTTCCCATGAAAGACGGCGTTATAACAGACGAAACGCGCATCAACGGCGCGCTGCCCACCATAAAATATTTAATGGAGCAGGGCGCAAAAGTGATTCTCTGTTCTCACATGGGTAAGCCGCATAATGTTCTGACGCCCGGCTTTTCTCTCAATAAAAAAGAAAAGAAGGCCGTGGAAGCTCTGCCTGAAAGCGAGCAGGCGGCGGCAAAAGCCGAATATCTTAAAAAGGCGCTTAAAGACAAAGAAAAATATTCTCTGCGCCCCGTTGCCGAAAGACTTTCCGAAAAACTCGGCGTGAAAGTGGATTTTGCCGAAGACGTTGTCGGCCCGTCTGCCGATGCGGCTGTCAGCAACTGCAAGGAAGGCGGAGTGGTGCTCCTCGAGAACACGCGCTTTGAAGCAGGCGAAGAAAAGAGAGACGAAGCGCTTTGCAAAAAACTTGCGTCCTACTGCGATATATATGTTAACGACGCTTTCGGTACGGCGCACCGTTCGCATGCGACTACTGCCGCAATTGTCGAATACGGATTTGTAAAGACCGCTGTTTGCGGATTTCTCATTGAAAAGGAACTTTCCGTCATGGCGGACGCTCTTGAAAATCCCGTAAGGCCGTTTGTCGCCATTCTCGGAGGCGCAAAGGTCGCCGATAAACTGAAAGTAATAGACAATCTTTTGGAAAAAGCCGACAGCCTTATCATAGGCGGCGGCATGGCGTATACTTTTATAAAAGCCAACGGCGGAAAGGTGGGAACTTCGCTTGTAGACGACGAAAAAATCGAATATTGCCGCGAAATGCTTGAAAAAGCCGAAAAACTCGGCAAGGAAATTTTACTTCCCGTGGACTCCGTTGCCGCAAAATCTTTTCCCGATCCTATCGATGCGAAAATTGAAACTTCGGTGTTTGACGCCGGCAATATACCGGACGATATGATGGGACTGGATATCGGACCCAGAACGAGAAAACTTTTCGCGGACAAGGTGGCTACCGCCAAAACCGTTATTTGGAACGGACCGATGGGCGTGTTTGAGAATCCCGTCCTCGCAGAAGGCACTGTAGCGGTTGCCAAAGCCCTTGCCGACGTTTACGGAAAAGCCACCACCATTATCGGCGGCGGCGATTCGGCTGCGGCCGTCACTTCTTTGGGCTTTGCGGATAAAATGACGCATATTTCGACAGGCGGCGGCGCTTCGCTTGAACTCTTCGAAGGCAAGAAACTTCCCGGAATCGAATGCCTTAACGATAAATAATAACAATAAAGAAAAACAAAGATAAAAATTCCGCTTGTGCGGAAATATGGAGAAACATTTATTATGAGAAAACCGATAATAGCCGGAAACTGGAAAATGAATAAAACCGCCGCGGAAGCAACCGCTCTTATAAACGAACTCAAACCGCTTGTGGCGAAAGCTAAACCCGAAGTGGTTGTATGCGTGCCGTATACCGACCTGTGGGCGGTAAAAGATGCTATAGCGGGAAGCAAGATAAAATTGGGCGCAGAAAACGTGGCCTGGGCTGACAGCGGAGCGTTTACGGGCGAAATTTCCGCGGAAATGCTCAAAGAAATCGGCGTTGAATATGTTATAATAGGACATTCCGAACGCCGCCAGTATTTCGGCGAAACTGACGAAACGGTCAACATGCGCTTAAAGCAGGCGCTTAAAAACGGGCTTAAACCCATTGTCTGCGTGGGCGAAACGCTTGCGGAAAGAGAGAAGAACAAGACAAAGAGAGTGCTGAAAAAACAGGTTCTCGAAGGTTTTAAGGATATCGGCGAAGAGAGTTTTGAAAATATCGTCATCGCCTATGAACCTGTTTGGGCGATAGGCACAGGTAAAACCGCCACCGCAGAAGACGCCAACAAGACGATAGGATATATCAGAAGTCTTGTTAAAAAGACTTTCGGCGCTGAAGTTGCCAAAAATCTCCGTATTCAGTACGGCGGCAGCATGAAGCCCTCTAACGCCAAAGAACTGATGGCCATGCGAAATATCGACGGCGGACTTATCGGCGGTGCGGCTCTTAAAGCGCAGGATTTTGCGGCTATAGTAAACTATAAAGACTGATTTATTTCAAGCGCCCGCTTCCGCGGGCGCTTGACGGTTATTTAAGCAAATTATTAAAGCATTCGATAAGTAAAACGTATTGTATATTATACAGACAGTGCGGAGAATCGTGTTTGCCGCATCCGAACGGGGGGACGGGGATGTATTTTTGCGAAAATTGCAATGCGCTTAATAAAACCAGCAAGTGTTCTTTGTGCGGCAAAGAGTTGAGACCGGTAAGAAAAGACGATTATTGCTATTTTGTTACCTTGCCGGCGCATAGTTTTGAAATATTTAAAAGCAATCTTGAAGAAAACGGTATTCCTGTTGCGTGTCTGGGGTCAGGATTGAATTTTGCTTGGCGGACCAGTTCGGAATTTAAAGTTTTTATTCCGTTTGAGTTTATTGAGCAGGCAAAGGAACTTTACGAATCGGTATTCAGAATATACCGCTAAACTATATTTAAATGTGTTTGCCGACTTTATCGACATAAAGCAATGCTCTGAAATTACCGTTGCCCGATAAATAGCCTGAAAACTCAATACGCAATATTTGTGCCGGCCGTTTACTTGCCTTTGATGGGAAAATGGTATATAATAACATAAGATTATATTATGAGGAATTGAAGCATGAAAAGACCTGATTGTATCATAATTATGGACGGGTACGGCATAAGTGCCGAGAAAAAAGGAAACGCGGTCGAAGCCGCGGGCAGCGAAAACGTCAAAAGACTTATGAAGGACTATCCTTCCACGCTCATCGGTGCAAGCGGCATGGATGTGGGGCTGCCAGACGGGCAGATGGGCAATTCCGAAGTCGGCCACCTGAACATGGGAGCCGGCAGAATAGTTTATCAGGAACTTACCCGCATAACCAAAGCCATCGGCGACGGCGATTTTTTTAACAACGACGAACTTGTCTTTGCCGTAGACAGCGCAAAAAATAACGGCAAAAAACTGCACCTTTACGGACTGCTTTCCGACGGCGGCGTTCACAGCCACATCACTCATCTTTACGCTCTTTTAAAACTCGCCAAAGACAGGGGAATGGAGAATGTTTTCATACACTGTTTTCTTGACGGAAGAGACGTTTCTCCTACATCCGGCGCGGATTTCATCGCCGATTTAAAAAAGGAGATACGGGCAGTAGGCGTAGGCAGTATTGCGTCAGTGGGCGGCAGATATTATGTAATGGACCGCGATAACCGCTGGGAAAGAGTGCAGAAGGCATACGACATGATGACGGCGGGCATGGGAGAAACTACGGACGATCCCGAAGCGTATGTCAGGCAGTCTTACGAAAAAGGCGTTACGGATGAATTCGTTGTTCCCGCGCACGTAGTTTCGAACGGCAAAAAAGTCGGACTGATAGAAAGCGGCGACAGCATTATTTTCTTTAATTTCCGTCCCGACCGCGCAAGACAGATTACGAGGGCAATGACCGAAAAGGAATTTGCCGGGTTTGAAAGAAAAACGGGCTTTTTAAATCCCGTTTACGTGTGTTTTACGCAGTATGACGCCGGTTTTTCGAATGTGAGAGTGGCATTTAAACCACAGGTTTTAAAAAACACTCTCGGCGAATACATTTCATCGCTGGGTTTAAAACAACTGCGCATCGCCGAGACTGAAAAGTATGCGCACGTGACGTTCTTTTTCAACGGCGGCGTCGAGAAACCCAATCCAGGCGAAGACAGAGAGCTTATTCCTTCTCCGAAAGTAGCCACTTATGATATGCAGCCTGAAATGAGCGCAGAGCCGGTTACTGATAAAGTTATAGAAAAGTTGGGCGAGAACAAGTACGACGTTGTTATTTTAAACTTTGCAAACTGCGACATGGTGGGGCATACCGGTGTGTTTGACGCTGCGGTGAAAGCGGTAAAGACAGTGGATGAATGTCTCGGAAGAGTGATCGATAAAATTCTTTCTCTCGGCGGAAGCGCCATAGTGACTGCCGACCACGGCAATGCAGACAGAATGCTTGCAGACGACGGTTCGCCTTTTACCGCCCACACGACGAATCTTGTGCCCTTTATAGTCGTCGGTGAAAAATTTAAGGGTAAAAAATTACGTTCCGGCGGTATTTTAGCCGACGTTGCCCCCACGCTTCTCGATATGATGGATCTTCCGGTCCCTGCAGAAATGACGGGCAAAAGTTTGATTATAAAATAAAACTGCCTTAAAAATGCTTGTAAAATGTTTCGCTATGTGTTATAATATGTCAGCGAAATGCTTAAAACCCGCATAGGTTTTGCGTTTGACAACGTATTTTGATCCGTTTATATTAACGGACTGGTTATAAAACGCGGTTGGCAAGGAGATAATTATGAACGTTATTAATATGTTAATGGCCGGACAGTGGACTATCTGGCACGACTATATAAAGATTCCCGCGCTGATAATCATGGCGCTTTGCGCCATATTCATTATTTTAGTGGTTATGTTTCAGCCGGGAAACTCTTCCGGAATAGGAGCACTCGGCGGAACGACCGAAACTTTTTTAGGCAAGAACAAGAGCAAAACTTTTGAACACAGAATGAAAAAACTGACTGTGATAAGCAGTATTGTTTTTCTTATCCTGTGCATAGCTTTTGCCATCGTCGCAAAGATTGCGTCAGGTTCTTGATTGAAAGTAAAAAAGTTTTTATCGGCGGTTCCCGGCGGAATCGCCGTTTTTTTAGATTATGGCAAAAAGAGATATAATTCAGGGCAAAATTCAGGGTAACGAACGCGGCTATGCTTTCCTTGTCCCGTTAAACGGGGGAACGGAAGATTTGTTCGTCCGCCATTCCGATCTTAACGGAGCCATGCACGGCGATACCGTTCTTGCCGAGACGGTTGACGGAGATCAGGGCAAACGCACTGCGGCAAGGGTTCTGAAAATAGCGGAGAGAGGAATAAAAGAGCTTGTCGGCACATATTTTAATCATCGTTCGGGCGGCTATGTAGCGCCCGACGACAAAAAATATTTTGACGATGTTTTCGTTCCGGCAGGCAAGGGCGCGGGCGCGCACGGCGGAGATAAGGTCGTTGTCAGGATTTTAAGCTATCCGAAAAATAAAAATCCCGAAGGAATGGTTACCCGCGTGCTCGGCAGACAGTTCGACAGGAAAGCCGAGCTCAAAGCCATAGAGATAACTTACAGACTTCCCGAAAAGTTTCCGGATGACGTCTGCAAATTCGCGGAAGGCTTGCGCGGTCTGTCGGAGAAAGATTTTGCGGGCAGAAAAGATTTTCGCGGCCAACTGACGTTTACGATAGACGGAGCCGACGCCCGCGATTTCGACGACGCGGTATCCGTTGAAGTTCTCGGCGGGGGAGCTTACCGATTGGGCGTTCATATAGCAGACGTTTCGCATTATGTGCGTCCCGGAACGCCTGCAGACAGGGAAGCTTTTGAGCGGGCGACCAGCGTCTATTTCCCCGAGAGCGTTATTCCCATGCTTCCCGAAAGGCTGTGCAACGACCTGTGTTCGCTTAAAGAAGGGGAGGACAGGCTGACGCTTTCGTGTATAATGACCGTTGACGCTCATGGCCGGGTAACGGACAGGGAAATAGTTCCGTCAGTGATAAAAAGCCGTGCGCGGATGACTTATTCCGACGTGCAGAAAATTCTTGACGGCGATGCGGAAACGGCGGAAAGATATTCTTTTTTGACCGAAAGTTTGAAAAATATGAGCGATCTGGCGGATATTTTGCACGCCAAACGCGAAGAAAACGGCAGTATAGATTTAGACGTAAAAGAAAGCGCCGTCACTGTCGATAAAAACGGCGAGATATGTATCGAGCCTGCGCGCAGAGATAAAGCGCATGCAATTATCGAAGAATTTATGATTGCCGCTAACGTCGCCGTCGCCGAATACATGTTTTATCTCGACAAGCCGTTTATTTACCGTGTGCATGACAAACCTGCCGCCGAAAAGACCGATGCGTTTTATGCTTTTCTTAAAGGACTGGGAATAACGTTTAAGCGCAGGAAAGATGAAATTTTTTCCAAAGATTTTCAGACGATACTGAAAAAAACAGAAAATACGCCGGCGTTTACGGTGATAAACAGAGTGATGCTCCGTTCTATGCAGAAAGCCGTTTACAGCCCCGTCTGCCTCGGCCATTTCGGACTTTCAGAAGGGCATTACTGCCATTTTACTTCGCCGATAAGGCGTTATCCCGATCTCGTTGTGCACCGTATAATCAAGGATTTTCTGAGCGGTGCGGACGTGGAAGAAAAATACGGCGATTTTGTAGGCGCCGCGGCGAAACAGTCGAGCGAAAAGGAGCGCAATGCCATTGAAGCAGAGCGTGCAGCGGACGATTATTATAAGATGCTGTATATCAGCGGATTCGTGGGAGAAACTTTTGAGGGCGTTGTCAGCGGCGTCACGGCTTTCGGGATCTTCGTGGAGTTGGAAAACGGTGTTGAAGGGCTTGTCAAAACAGAAACGCTTGGCAAAAGACGTTTGGTTTTCGACCAAAAATCATACACTCTTACAGACGGAAAAACCGGTTATACATTGGGCCAGCGAGTAAAGATCACCGTTGCCGGCGTGAACGTTACCGACAGAAAAGCCGAATTCGTCATCGCGGATGACGGCGGAAAGTCGCAAAAAAAGAAAAGCGGCGGAATAAAGAAAGAGCGCAGTCGTTCTGCAGGAAAAAAGTCGGAACGGAGAGCTCTGTCCCGTAAAGCAAAAAACAAAAACATCCGAATACAAAACGGTTAATTTTATGGAAAATAAAGTTATCTGCACTAACCGTGCGGCAAATCACGAATATTTCATTCTCGACCGCATCGAAGCGGGAATAGTTCTCGAGGGCAGCGAAGTCAAGTCTTTAAGGCTGGGCAACGTCAACTTAAAGGACAGTTTCTGCGTGGTTTACGGCGGGGAACTCTACATAAAAAATATGCATATCGCCATCTACGACAAATCGGGCGCATTCAATACGAGAGATTCACGGCGCGACAGAAAACTTCTTGTCCGCAAAGAAGAACTTGCAAAGCTAAGCGCAAAAGTGTCGCAGAAAGGGTTGACGCTGGTTCCTCTTAAACTGTATTTCAAGCAGGCTCTTATTAAAATGGAGTTAGGACTGTGCCAGGGTAAACATACTTACGATAAAAAACGCTCTCTTATGGAAAAAGACGTCAAGCGCGAAAAAGAGAGAGAAATAAAAAATTATATTTAGGAGCGAACATTTATGTCAAAAAAACGCATCGAAACTGTCTGCATACAGGGCGGATATACGCCTGCAAACGGCGAACCCAGACAAATTCCCATCATACAGAGCACCACTTTTAAATACGACACCAGTGAGGATATGGGCAAACTGTTCGACCTGGAAGCAAGCGGATATTTTTATACTCGTCTGCAAAATCCCACTAACGATCGCGTAGCGGCAAAGATCTGCGAACTGGAAGGCGGAACGGCTGCAATGCTGACGTCGTCCGGGCAGGCGGCTAACTTTTTTGCGGTTTTCAATATTGCAAGCTGCGGCGACCACGTGGTGTCCAGTTCGTCGATTTACGGCGGGACGTTCAATCTTTTCAACGTCACCATGAGAAAGATGGGTGTGGAGTTTACTTTCATTTCGCCGGACAGTACCGAAGAAGAAATACAAAAAGCCATTCGCCCGAATACCAAAGCGATTTTCGGCGAGACCATCGCGAACCCGTCGCTCACCGTGCTTGACATTGAGCGTTTTGCCAAAGTAGCGCACAGAAACGGTATACCGCTTATCGTGGACAATACGTTTCCTACCCCCATATTCTGCCGTCCGTTTGAGTGGGGGGCAGATATAGTAACGCACGCCACTACCAAGTATATGGACGGGCACGGCGTTGCAGTAGGCGGGGCTGTTGTCGACAGCGGCAAGTTTGACTGGAAAGCCCATGCCGAAAAATTCCCGGGACTCTGCACGCCCGATGAAAGTTACCACGGTGTGGTCTATGCCGACAGGTTCGGCAAGGAAGGCGCGTACATATATAAAGCGACGGCGCAGCTGATGAGAGATTTCGGCTGCATACAGTCGCCGCAGCACGCATTTTATCTCAATCTGGGACTTGAAAGTCTGCATGTAAGAATGCCGCGGCATTCGGAAAATGCTCTGAAAGTTGCGGAGTTTCTGTCTAAAAGCGATAAAGTAGAGTGGGTCAGCTTTCCCGGTCTTAAAGGCGACAAATATTATGAACTTGCCAAAAAATATATGCCTAACGGCACGTGCGGCGTCGTAAGTTTTTCTTTGAAAGGCGACAGAAAGACCGCAGAAACGTTTATGAAAAATCTTAAAGTAGCGGCAATCGAAACGCACGTCGCCGACGCGAGAACGTGCTGTCTGCATCCCGCAAGCGCAACTCACCGTCAGCTTACCGACGAGCAGCTTGCCGCGGCAGGCGTCACGCCGACGCTTGTAAGATATTCCTGCGGCCTTGAAAACGCAGACGATCTCATTGAAGATATCGCGCAGGCGCTCGGTAAGATCTGATTATAAATTTCCGCCCGAAAGGAAAGGCTTACCCGATATAAAAAATAAAAATTCCTTTTACGGCGGGGCGGGGCCGCTAAATTACAGAAGAAGGAGGACGGAAAAATGCCGATAATAGTGCCGAAAGATATACCGGCGGCGAAAATTCTGACGTCTGAAAATATTTTCGTTATGAATGACGCAAGGGCGATGGCTCAGGATATACGCCCCCTGGAGATTGCCATATTAAACCTGATGCCGACCAAAGTTGTTACGGAAACACAGCTGATGCGGCTTTTGTCGAATTCTCCGCTGCAGGTCAATCTTACGCTTATCAGCACGGAAACATACGTCGGAAAAAACACGCCGCTTGAACATTTGCAGAGATTTTACAAGTCTTTTTCCGAAATTAAAGACAGAAAATTCGACGGAATGATTATAACGGGCGCCCCTGTAGAAGAGATAGAATTCGAAGAAGTTAAGTATTGGCGCGAATTGCAGAGCATATTCGATTTTGTAAAAAGCAACGTCACCAGTACGCTGTTTATATGCTGGGGTGCGCAGGCGGCGCTGCATTATTATTACGGAATAGAAAAACATATCCTGCCGAAAAAACTCTTCGGAGTTTATAAGCATAAAAAGCTCGAACAGTTCGAAAAGCTTTTAAAAGGCACCGACGACAGATTCTTTATGCCGCATTCAAGACATACCACCGTTTACGAAGAAGATATTTTAAAATGCAAAGATCTTGTTCTGTTGGCTTCGTCAAAAGAAGCCGGTGCGTCGATAATACGTTCCAAAGACAATAAATTCATTTTTATAACCGGACACGCCGAATACGACAGAGATACGCTTGAAAAAGAATATTTGCGCGATCTTGAAAAAGGGCTTGACATTGAGCCGCCGGAGAATTATTATGTAAACGGTAAAGACGGCGAGATCAAAATGTGCTGGGCGTCGACGGCAAATCTTATTTATATGAATTGGCTTAACCATTACGTGTATCAGATAACTCCGTATGAGATAGAAGCCATAAAATGATAAAGGAGAAAATATTGAGTTTTAAGATGTTTTAAATGCATTATAAAAAGTGCAAAACGCCGAAATTTTACCGCAGGAAATTTCCTGCGGATTATGGGGACGATTTAGTTTCGATTGGGCGATTTTGCGCAGAACGCAAGCATACCGAAGGCTCGGCTTCGTAAAAACGGAAATTAAATTTAAATGCTAATAATAATCAAGAATTAGCTTACGCTGCTTAATCAAAGCGTATGTTCTGCTCCGCTTTTCCCGTCGGGCGGAGACAGGGCATCAAAAAAGGCGGGGAACGGCTGCAGACGTCGGGCAATGCGTTTGCAGCGGCTTATAGTTGCCGTGGCTAAGTCAAAGGTCGCCGACGGCCGTGGCTTAGCCGGGATCAAGCGTCGGATAAGTATGTAGAAGGTTTTGCGCGGACGTTCAAGACCGGAGTGCAAGTCTCCGCGTCTCCACCAAACGCGACGTATACGCACACTCTGCGTTTATGTCA
Organism: uncultured Clostridia bacterium; assembly: GCA_959605945.1. Classification (GTDB taxonomy): domain Bacteria; phylum Bacillota; class Clostridia; order Christensenellales; family Borkfalkiaceae; genus UBA1259. The sequence goes on from CAUHGY010000005.1 coordinate 48,185, forward strand.
GAAAAAGAAACCGATTTATCGGTTTCTTTTTCATTTTTGGGCATTTTTTGGGCGTTTTCGCCGCCGTCGCAGGGGAAATGTCAACGGGACATAAGTTTGTACTTATCATATAAGTACAGATATACTGTCGAAAACCCTCTAATTTTGTCAATGAATACATTTCTTATTTTTCCACGTTGCAATATTAAAGTTTAATTTATTTTTGCCCCCTGAAAAGCATTTTACTTGTTATGCTTTAACTGCTATAATATAATTATTCCACCCGAAAGGAGGTATCTATATGAAACGGGGACTGGATTTTGCCTTCTAAAATTATTAAAATTTTAGGAGGTAAAAATGAAGTACGAAGTTGTAAATATTGACACATGGGAAAGAGGCAATCTTTTCCGATTTTATATCGACAATTTGCGCAATGTTATGAGCATGACCGTCGATATGAATGTAACTAATCTTATTGAGTACATTCACAATCATAGATTAAAGTTTTATCCCTCTATGATGTGGGTTATATCAAAAGTAATCAATACTCACGATGAGTTTAAGTTTAGTTGGGATAAAAGCGGCAGTCTGATACATTGGGATTATATCTCACCGTATTATGCAGATTTTCATAAGGAAGATAACCGTTTTGTAAAACTTGTTACGGAATATTCGGACGACTTATTTGAGTTCTATGCCCGTTTTCTTACGGACAGGGAGCGATACAAAACTTTGCGAGCGTTTGATTTGACGAATATTCCTGCAAATACATTTGATGTATCTTGCTTACCGTGGATAAAGTATAAGTGCTTTGATATACATGTTTTTGACGAGGGCAAGTACCTCGCCCCCGTCGTTACTTGGGGTAAATATGAAACTGAAAATAACAAAACCATTTTACCCCTATCTATGAATATTCATCACGCTGTCGCAGACGGTTTTCATTTGTGCAGATTTTTTAACGAAGTACAAGAAATAATCAATAATCTTTAATAAGGAGAAAATGAAGATGAAATTTTGCATTGTCTTTGCCGGAATAGTCTGAAAAAAATTATAAAAGGAGATGACTTATATGGCTATTCCGGATAGCAAAAAAATATATCCTCGCACAGGGGACAAACAGACAGTATATTTGAAAAATGTAATTACAAACCCGAACATTGAAATTGGTGACTTTACGTTTTATAATGACTTCGTGAACGATCCGAAAGATTTTGAAAGGAATAATGTTTTGTATCATTATCCTATCAATCACGATAAATTAAAAATAGGAAAGTTTTGTTCTGATAAAGCATGGGACAATAAAGGCGATATTATCATAGGCAACGATGTTTGGATAGGTTATGAAGCCGTTATTCTTGCGGGTATTACAATAGGCGACGGAGCAATTATTGGTGCGCGCGCTGTTGTTACAAAAGATGTTCCGCCTTATTCCATTGTCGGCGGCGTTCCCGCAAGACTTATTCGCAAACGTTTTTCAGACGAAACAATAGCGGCTTTAATGTCTATGCGTTGGTGGGATTTACCCGAACAGGAAATTTTAGAGCGGATACAATATATACAAACGGGAAATATTGATGCCCTGAAAAAAATGGGGTGAACAATATGAGAATGTATATAGTTTGCCCTACCTGTGGGTACAAACTCTTAAAGGCTGGTGAAAGTTCAACGATAGAGATACATTGCCCGAAATGTGGGGAGAAAATGACTATCGAAATTAAAGACGGCAAAATTACCATTCAAAAGACGATAGCCGAAAAAGCATAAGGCTGCAAATAACTGTAAAGATAAAGAATTGAGTGTACGAAAGTAAAGCAAAAGTATTTATTTTCGGGGGCAGGAATGTCGCACTCAATTCTTTTTTTATGTTTTGACAGTTCATAATAAGCGCAATACATATCCCAAAAACAAACGAAATAACGGGGTTGTATGCGCACGTTCGCCTACGGCTGGCATTTGTTCAAGGTGTTAAAACTCTCCGCGAAAGAGTATGAACCCGACAAATTTTCAGGGCTAAATCTCTTGGTTTAGTTCAGAAGTTTGTCGGGCTTTTTTTATATGTTTTTGCGCCCATCAGATCGAGATTTAGTTCTCGGCTGGCGGGTGTTCTTTATTGCGAAAATTGTCCGTTTCAGTCGGTTTTCAAAAACAGAAAATCGAGGAACGGGCATTTATGAAAAATTTAATAAAAAACCTTACCTCTGTGCCGTCCTCGTGCTTATAAGTGGAGGCATTATACAATGCAGATTATAAAGTATAAGTTTGCGGACGGTACAACGAATGAGGTGAGCGTTTCGGAAGAATTTTATTTGCTATATTTGCAACTCGTACAAATAGAAAAGCGAAACCATTGGAAAGAAACACGGCGGCATATCTCATTAAACTATCTGCTCGAAAACGGAATAGATTTTGAGGACAAGACCGCCGATACATTGGCGATAGTGATACGGAGAGAGAAAACGGAGCGAGTACAAAAAGCGGTATCAACACTTTCGGACAAGCGGCGAGAACTGATACATAAAGTCTTTTACGAGGAATTGTCTATGAGAACGATAGCGCGGCAGCAAGGCGTTTCGCATTCTTCAATATCGCAACAAATGAGAACGATACGCAAGCGGCTGAAAAAGGAGTTGTGTGGCTATTTATAACATTTACCCGCCACACATGAACGGCGACGGGGTGGACTTAGTATTACCAGTCCACCCCGTAACGTGTAACACTTTTGTGTAAGAAAAGGCGATATGCGGGGCGGCGACAGCCGCCCCGCAGTGCCGATAGGTTACTATTACTTTATTGTCACTACGTCGCAAGTCGCTATAAAAAATCTTTATGGAGTATTTATTATGAAAAGTATCCCGCAAGGAATAAGCATTATCTATTTTAATGACGAAAGCAAAAACATATATGCCGATTTGCCGCCAAATAAGGAACAAGCAAAACGGCTGTCAAAGCGGATCTATAAAGACGCAATGACAGCCGTTTCTGCGGAGCAAACCAGCGGCAAGGCATTAGCCCCGGCTTGCGACGATTTGTTTGTATTCTGAAAGCGGAAAATTTACTTGACAACAAAAATCACGATGGACTTTGCATATTATCGTGTACAATCTCACGCCAGTCTGTTTCACCAAATTAAAATAAGCCAAATTTTTTGTAGTACCCGATTAAACTGATTTATTGTTTATATGAATACATTGAATAGTGATTTTTATTGTTCCGTC
>CAUHGY010000006.1 GCA_959605945.1 uncultured Clostridia bacterium
GAATCTACTTATTCGGCAAGCGTAAAAGTATCGGGAGACATCGATGTTTCGGGCTATAAGGCAATTCTGATAGATAAGGTTTCCGATGAGATTTTTACCGCTTATACAGATGAAAGCGGCGCTGCGGAATTTACCGGTCTCTCTTCGGAATACGTTCTGTTTGTCGAAGGTACGTCGGCGGCGGTCAAACCCGATTACTACGACGTTCGGGAGTGCGGCGTATATGTCTTTTCAGACAGCGGTTTCGGTTTTACGGGAAGGATCACCGTGGGTGACAGAGGGCTCGAAGGCGTCAAACTCACTGCAGGCGACAGGATTGCTTACACCGACGGCGAAGGTTATTATCGCTTTGACATGATAACTTCCGAATGTACGCTTAAAATTGAAAAAACAGGCTATTCGTTCGATAAACAGGGATTGGCGCTGAACGAGGAAATCGACGGCTGTACCGTCGGCATAAATGCGTCCTATGCGGTGCAGGGTACGGTTAAAAGCGGAACGACGCCAGTAGGAGATGTCAGGGTTTTTGCCGGCGGCAAAAGCGTGACGACGGATGAAGACGGATTTTTCTATCTGGACGGAATAAACGAGTATGACTGCTGCGTGACATTTGAAAAGGAAGGCTTTATTATTGACGATGTAAACGTCTGCGGACCGGTTACGCTTAATCCCAAGGCCTATGTTGATATTGAATTTTCGGTAAAGAGCGGCGACCTTGCGGTTGAGGATGTTGTATTCAAGGTCGGCGGCATCGCTGCGGAGAGGTTTGAAATCGGAGACACGGTGACTTTCGAAAAAGACGGCTATGAGTTTCCTGCCTTTACCGTCGCCGAAAGCGGGGTGTTCGTTATCGACGGAACTTATTGCGTGACGGGCGGCATTTTTAACGGCGAAGATCATCTTGCCGGCGTTACAGTGAATCTCAACGGAGAGTTTTATGCGCTTTGCGACGGTACTTTCGCAATCGACGGTCTTAAAGGCGAAAATATAATTTCTTTCGAATGCGCCGGATATGAGATCGAAAGCGTTGTCGTAGACGGGCCTTGCGATATATCCGCTGCCACATATTACAGCGTTGCGGTCACGGTAAAATCAGGTGAAAAGTGCGTAAGCGGAGTAACCGTGGAAATAGGCGGAAAAACGGCTTTGACCGACGCCGACGGCCGCGCGGTGATAGAGCGTGTAAGCGGGGTAAATGCAGTTAACCTTTCTAAAAACGGATACGAATTTTCAGGTGCGGCAAGGGTTTCCGAAAACGCAGAACTCGAATACAGCGCGACTTATACGGTCAGCGGCAAAGTTTTGTCGGCGGGCAAAGGAGTCGGAGAAGTCGAAGTGTCTGACGGCATGCGCACCGTCTATACGTCTGCAAACGGAGAATATACCGTTTCCGGATTAAAAGGCGAGTGTGTTCTGACGTATGAAAAAGACGGCTACGAGAGTGCGGAAATTCCGGTATCCGCTCCCGGAAATTGCGATGTCAGCCTGAAATTCTTTATATCGGTGACTTTTGAAGGGCTTGATGATTACAGCGGCATAAGCGTGTTTATCGGAGATACCGAGATCGTGACAGAAAACTCACCGGTATTGCTTTTGGGCGGTTTTGCGGAGAAAACGACGGTGATTTTTGAAAAAGACGGGTATAAATTTACTCCCGCTAAATTCACGGCAGAGGGTTACGGTTCTTTTACCGTATCCGTAAAACGCGTTTATGCGGTTGAAGGACAGATTCTGACGCAGAGCGGGGTTCCCGTTGTCGGGATGACTGTAAGCGGCGGCGGGGTCACGGATGTAACGGACGGAAACGGCAGTTTCAGGCTGGAAGGTCTTTCCGGGGAAATCCAGTTAAGCGGCAGATTTGACGGCATAGAACATTCCGCAGCGTTTACGGGAGATAAGTTCAGCGGCGCCGGAGTTTATAAAGGCACTGTTTCCGACACGGATTATGCATGGGCGCTTTATGAACTCAATTATGAAAAGAGACTTAAAACCGACGGTACGGCGTACGAAATATACGGCAGCGGCACAGTCGACGCAGGCGCCGGCGGAATACAGACGGCGGGAGCTGTCAAGAAAAAAGACGTGTACGGCAATATTTTAAGCCGGAATTTCAATTACGGCGACGTTGTGTTCGGGGTAGATCCCAAAGTATCGCTTTTGTCTTATTACGATAAAGGTTCGGGCTCGGTAACATACACGCAGATCAAAAATATCGGCTCGGATCTTGTATCGAACTATACCGGCGCATCTTTCACCGATACCGATGACGGCGGGTATATGTCGGTATACGGCAATTCGGTAACCAACCCGCTGGTGTACAATATAACGGAGAATACGGTAAAATCAATTTCTTCCGTAAAAAAAGAAAACGGCGTGTTCACTATGAGTATGGACCTTGAAGTGAAGGCGACGGGCGCCGCATGGAGCGGTTACGAAAAACAGGTGGAAAAACTAAGCTCGGTCGACGTCACGGGATTTAATTCGATTTCGCTGTCGTTTACGTTTGACGAACGCGGATACGTTACCGGGCTGAAAGTCGAAGAATCTTACGTGGTCAAAAAAATGATGATATCCGTGACTACAAAAGCGTCTTTGACGTATGAATACAAATATCCCGCCGTTCTCGATCTGAGCGGGTTTGAAAAAGATAACGCAGTCATAAACAAACTGCTTGCAAAATCTTGAAGGAGGTGCGGAATATGAAAGGACTTTCGGGATTCAAAACAAAACGGATAATTTTGGCATTTCTCGCTGCGGCATTTTTATGTTCGGCATCGGCAGCTTTTTCTTTGGACGGGACCGTGCGCGCTAACGTCGTATCGGGCATACAGTCGCAGTACAAAACTATCGATAAAAACGGAACGTTTGAACTTTTCGGCGCCGAAGGCGACATAAAAAACGATCTCAGCTGGTATTGCGACAGTTCATCCATCAGAAACAATTTTACCGCGGGCGACGGAGAAGTGAGCTTCAACAATCAGGACTCGTCGGGAATAAATGAAAATAACGGCAATTTCTTTATACGCGTCGAGCTTTCCGAAAATATGCGCAGGGCAGTCAGTAACGGCGCCGTCGGGTTTAAAGCGGACGTCATGGTAAAATCGGGTATAAGCGGCAGTCACGATGTGCCGGATAAACTCTATGCCGAACTTATATTCGGTATTCCGACGGGAGAGCCTTCGTTTTCAAAAACGGACAACGGCGCCGCAGACAATAATTTTCAAATTGTTTATCAGGCCGCGTCTCCGTTGAACGGCAACTCGTACGACAGTTATACGCAGTTTTCCGTCAGCGTTCCGAAAGAAGAGCTTGCGGGAAAAGTTTTTACGCACGCAATGCTGCATGTGCGGTCGGAATATGTGGAGTCTCCCGATAAGTTTTTGGGGATACCTTACGTCACCAGAAACATAATTTATATGACAGAGCCTGAGATCTCGGCGTTCGGAGACGACACTGCTCCGTCGGCGGAGTTTGAAATTTCCGAAACGGGCTGGTCCTGCGAAAGCAAGACGCTTACGGTAACCGTGACAGATGCGGAAAGCGGAATATTTAAAGCGGTTTGCAACGGAAAAGAGCTTACGGCGTCGTACATGTCCGAAGATACGCGCACGGCAAGCTACACGGTACCCGTTGCGGACAACGGCAGCTATACTTTTATTTTTACCGACAATTCAGGCAACTCCGTAACAGAAGTTTTTACTGAAAACAATATCGACAAGGAAGTTCCCGAACTTTCTGTGGAAATAGACGAGCTTTTCCACACGCGCCGCGGCATAAGTTTTTCTGCTTATCCGAAGGGAAACGTATTATCGGAGCAGCGGTTTTACTGGACGGTTGACGGAAGCCTGCCGGATGAAAGTTCCGCCGAATTGATTGCAGACGGCACGGAAAATCTTTTCGACGTCGGCGACAACGGCGATTATACGCTGAATATACTCGGTATTGACGAAGCCGGGAACCGCGCGCTGTATTCTTTCCCTTTCAAGGTTGACGACACTGTTTACAATATAACCGTGTCTGCGGTAAACGGCAGAGCTTCTGCCGAAAAAAACGGCGCTATGTACGGAGAGACCGTGAAAATAACGTATTCTGCGGACGACGGCTGTGAGCTTTACGGCATATTTTTGAACGGAGCGAAGGTCGACAGTCTGGAAAGCGTGACCGTGACGGGTAACGTCAGTATAGAGATAATTTACAGAAGGCGCGTTACTCTTGCTTTGAGTGAGAACGTATTTGTTTTCTGCGGCGGAGAAATTGAGCTTCCGTTTGTTGCCGACGGGTGCGAACCCGAATGTTTCCGAATGGAATACATGCGCGACGGTTCGTCCGTTGAGGCGGCGCGCGATGCCGGAAAGTACGTTTTGAATTATTCTGTCGACAATGACAAATTTATCGGCGAGGGCAGCCTCGAATTTACCGTGCTTCCGAAAGAAATCATACCCGTCGACATAACGGAGAGATACGAATATTCTCCGGAGTTTGTATTTTCTTTCGGATTGGACACCGATGTCGAATGTATAAGAGTGGAATTTACTTTGGACGGCGAGACAGCGGAGCCGTGCGCGCCGGCGGAATACGGATACCGTTTTTATTCGGATGACCCCAATTACACGGTGGAAAAAAGCGGAACTTTCGTTATTACCAAAAAGAAGGTTGTTTTTTCTGTGAGCGGCGCTGATATGTACGATAAAACCGAACATACTCTTGAAATCACACCGTCGGAAAACGCGGAATATGTTGTCGAAATGTATTATAACGGCGAAAAAACCGACGTTCTTTTTGCCGCGGGCGACTATCATTATAAAATTACCGTAATCGATAACGAATTTTACGAGGGCGTTATGGAAGGCGTGCATACCGTAAGGGCAAGACCGCTTAAAGTTACCGTACGGCAAGGGCAGTATAAGTATTACGGAGAAACCGATCCGGAACTTAAATATACCGTGGAGGGACTTTTGAGCGGCGATACTGTTTCCGGTGCTCCTGTAAGGGAAAAAGGGGAAAATGCGGGAATATACGCGATTACCGCGGGTTCTCTGCACGCAGATAATTATGTTGTGGAAACTGCGGAAGCGTACTTTACGGTTATGCCGAGGAAAATTGCAGTCAAAACGCTGTCGTGCTCGAAAATATACGGTCAGAGCGACCCTCGGCAGTTTGAATTCAAATTGCTTTACGGATGCCTTGCGGACGGCGACTATATTACGGTTTCACGCGAGCAGGGTGAAAATGCCGGCGTTTACGTAATAGACGGCGTCACGGTATTAAATGCGCTCGGTGAAGACGTCAGCGGCAATTATTCGGTTATACCCGTTTTCGGTAATTTTGAAATAGAGAAAAAAACGGTTAAGGTGACGCCTTATGGTTTCAGCAAAATCTACGGCGATACTGACGGAGATATAACGTTCACTGCAGACGGGCTTATCGGAGAAGACAAACTTTCAGGCAGTCTTTCGCGCGAGAGCGGCGAAGACGCGGGGTCTTACAGGATAACTGTCGGCACATTGAATAATCATAACTATAAAATAGTTCTCGGAGAAGCGTATTGCAATATTTTGCCGCGTCATATCACGGTGACCGCCGACAACGGAAGCAAGATATACGGCGACGCCGACGGTGAGTTGACTTATACCGTGGAAAATCTGGTTTTCGGCGACGTTCTCGGCGGCAGTCTTTCGCGCGAGAGCGGCGAAGACGCAGGTGTTTACGCCATAACTATCGGTACGCTTAACGGGAAAAATTATGTTATCGATTTTGTCGGAGCAACATTTACGGTGGAAAGACGGGAGATAACCGTCGTCATCGGCGATGCGGAAAAAACTTACGGCGAAAACGACCCGGAGTTCACTTATACGGTCGAAAATGCGAACGATACGGATGCGGCAGATTACGGCATTGTTCTTTCGCGCGAACAGGGTGAAAAAGCAGGACAATATGTTATTACCGCAACGTGCGGAGACAACTTTGTCATGGCATTGACGCAAGGTACGCTCACGATAGCCAAAGCCCGGGTAGAATTGGAAGTGAAAGACAGAACGGTGATTTATAACGGCAGTGCTCAGTTTATGCCGCAGGACGAAAATTTAGATCTTATTTACGAGTATTACCTTTTCGGCGAAAAAGTCGAAAGTCCCGTTAACGCGGGGGTTTACACGGTAAAGGCAATTTTTAAAGGCAACGATTGTTTTGCTTATGCCGAAACGCAGGCAACGTTTACCATAGAGAAAAAGATCCTCGGCGCTGTCGTCGATTTAAGCCCCCGAACGTATACGGGAGAAGAGATCTTGCCGGTCGTCGTCACCGAAAACAACGTGCCCGTGATAATCGAATTCGAAAACGGCGTCCGTCCCATAGAGCGCGGCGAATATAAATTCACCGTCAGAATGGAAGACGAAAACACGTATCTTTTCCTTGAATGCATTCTCGTTATAGAATAAAACCAGGTCTTAATCAATTGCAGCCCGCGCCGATCGGCGCGGGCTGCATGCGGTTATTTATAAAGAACGTTATCGTAAGAACTATATTGTTTAACAAATATTCAAAGCAAAGTTTTTGTTTTTAATAGCGGAAAATTTTATTTTCCGTTTTTATAAAATTATTTTTAAAGCTCGAAGCCGTTAACGCCGCAATTTCAGCGCAGAATAGGGTGGAAAAGAATGTTTAAATTTAACTGTAAATGGTAAAAATTTACATTTACCGTTGACTTTTTGATTTATACATTATATAATGAAAAAAACAGGTAAAAATCGGTATATTTTAAAAAGCGTACGCCTTTTTGCTTTGCAAAAGGCAAAGCAAAAAGGACCTTTGACGGATACTGATTTTACGAAAAAACGTTTAACCCGTGCGGGAAAAACGGGTAATAACAAAAAGGAGAAAAGATTATGAGAAAAACGATCGGGGCTGTCATCGCATCGGTGCTTGCGTTGTGTTTTTTGCTGGCATCGGGATGTGCGGTCTCAATGTTTGAAAAAGACGTGACCGTAGTGCTCAGCGTCGACGGCGAGTACGGCGGGCAATGCGTTGTCAACATTTTCAACAACGCCACCGTCGCCGAACCCAAGAAACAGGGATTCGACTTTTTGGGATGGACTCTTAAACCCGACTATGAAGCGGGCGTCGACAGCGAAGACTTTCTGCTTCCGGGTAAAAGACTGATACGCTACGACGACATCAAAGAAGGCATAAAAGGAAAGGGCGAAAACGTGGTTTTATATGCCGTGTTCGGTCAGAAACACATTTACGATTTTGTTCTGGCGTGGTACAGCAAAACAACAACTTCGGGACTGACTGAGGATATGATGGAATCATTTACCGAGGCGCTTAAAGCCGAACTTGCAAATTACAACACCGCAAATCCCGATACGCCCGTCAATATCGAAAACATCGATATAAGGGCCTACGACGGCGGCGTTGCCGACGTAGGCGCCGCCGTAAACGAGGATGCGGACGTCGACATTATCATCGGAATGGGAGGCAATATAACTTCGACGGGCGGAATAGAGGTGATAGAACGCGTCAACGATTATCAGATGGGCGGCAAAAACCGCAACATAGCAAGGCTAACCGACGACGATATAGCGGTTTATGTATTCGCCTGGCTGCAGGAAGACCAAGTGAGAGCGATATTCGCGTAGGAGGAATAAGTTATGTATTTGAAAAGAAAACTGATGAACGCCGCGTCGATATGCGCTTATATTTTCACCGCCGTCTGGATGATCATGGCGGCGTGCGCGTTCGCGCTGTCCGATAAAATTTACTGGCTGTTTTTAATTCTGGGGCTCATAAGTCTTTACGACGGCTTTATGGTCACCACCCTGCGCGAGAGAATGGATTCCGTCACTCTCTCCAAAAAAGATCAGACGATTTTTTTGGTATGTTGGATCTTGAGCATTGTTTCCATTCCGTCGTTTGTTCTCAACGGCATAGCGTTTTTCAGAAACACCGAGGACGAACTTGTGGTGATCCGCAAAGACGTGACTGGGGATGAGAAAATCGCAAAACATCGGCCGTTTTACAAAACGAAAAATTTCATCGCCATGTGCGTGGCGTTCTGTCTGATCTTCGCTTTCGGATTTGCAGGCATGTGCTTTGAAACGTCAGGATTTAAGGTGAATGTTTCGGATTTTACTCTCACCAAAGAGATGACGGAAAAATATAACGAAGGCAAAATCAACGGCGAAGAGTTTGTGATGGAAAACGCCACTTCTTATTCTGTCACCATGTACGTTCCCGACACCGCCACCGAAGATACCCCCGCCGCCACCATATTCGTGGTTCCCGGTTTTACGCGCACTAAAGCGACCATGGCGCAGTATTGCATGGAACTGTCGCGCCGCGGCGCGGTGGTGTTCTCGCTCGATCCGGGCGGTCAGGGAGGCACGACGGAAACGTCCACGGCGGGCGCGAACGGGTGCGAATATCTTGCGCAATACGTTTATAACAATGAGGAAGATTTTAAATTCTGCGATAGAAATCGCTTCGGCGCGACGGGGCATTCCGCCGGCGGCGGCAATGTCTGCACGCTGGCTGCCGACTTTTCGGGCGAGACTTACGAAGAAAGCGTTATCAAAGCGGTGTATATTTCTGGCTACATAAAAGTCTCTTCTGCGAATAAATATAAGAACCTGCGCTGCAACGCCGCTCTTTCTTACGCTTATTACGACGAAGGCGCTTTCCGCTATCAGGAAGATACTTCGGCTTTCGAAGTTATCGCGCTGCGCTTTATCAACGAAGTTAACGGAGAAAACAACGGTTTTGATCAACTGGCTGTCGATTACGGCTACGGCAGTATGGACGACGGCACATACAGGGTAGTGCACAGAGAGAAAATAAATCACTGCTTTGAAATGTACGACAAGACCAGTATTGCCAACACCATCGATTTCTTCGACGCCGCCCTCGGCATGGATTCGGGAATAAGCGGCTATAATCAGATTTGGTTCGGCAAGGAATTTTTTAACGGTACGGCGCTGGCAGCGGCATTCACTTTCATAATCGCTCTCTGCGGCGTGCTGATGAGAACGCCCTTCTTCGGCACCGTCAACACCGGAAAAACCGCCGGTGCGGCCGTGCCGCAAGGGGAGAACGTATCGGAAAATGATAAATCTGCGGCAAGCGGAGAAAAAACCGACGCCGCGTCCGACGGGGCGGGCACGCCAGACGTAAAGTGCGAGTTGACCGCCGCCGTTCCTAAAATATCAACCGGGGGAGGAGCCGCCGTCATTGACGGAGCAAGCCCGGCAAGACCCAAATCTTTCGCGCACAGAGCGGAATTCTGGACGACGATGATTCTTACGGCTATAATCGCCTGTCTCGACTATATTCCGCTTGCCAATCTTTCGATAGAAATATTCCCCACGGGTAACTCGTCAAGCGTTTTCACTTACGTTTTCCCCGCGCGTATGGTAAACGCCATTCTGCTTTGGGCGGTCATCAACGGCGCAATAGGCTTGGTGCTTTATTTCGGCGTCATGCTGTGCGAAAATCTTTACAAACTCATCAGTTCCAAAGTAAACGGGACAACGCCTTGCTACGACTGGGGCAAGATAGAGCCGCTTAAAGTGCACGGCGGCACGTGGTATAAAGTAATATTCAACCTTCTGAAAATATTTCTGCTGGTGGCTATACTCTTTGCGTCGTTTTTCGCTCTGGTGCATGTGAGCTATCTGCTTTTCCATCAGGATTTCAGATTCATGCTCGTATCGGCGGCTCCGCTCAATGCGAGAATGTATGTCACATCGCTTGAATATATACCCATAATTTTTATTTTCTATCTCTCCAACGCCGTGCGCGTCAACGGCAGTATAGCGCGTGAAGGGTGGAAAGAGTGGAAAGTGGTTTTGGTTTCCGCGCTGGCCAACAGCGTAGGGCTTGCCTTCATTCTGCTCATCAACTACGTGTGCTATTTCACAACGGGTTCGCCTTACTACGGATATTGGGGCAACGGCACCGAAGTGTGGCTGTATGTCAACATGGTATTCCCGCTGGTGGTAATGATGTTTCTGCTTCCCATATTCAACAGGATTTTTTACAGAATGACGGGCAGTGTCTGGACGGGAGCTGTCGTGTGTTGTGCGATATTTATCATCATGACCGTTTCGGCATCGGTTTCCTACATTCCCATGTAGAATCTTTTCGGCATTTTGACGTCGACCAAAACGTTTAAATGCAGTGCATTGCGGTAAATTCAGGCAAAATAACCCCGAAAGGCCATGCGCTGCAGATGAAATTTATTGAATTTCGGGAAGAATATTAAAAGTAAAATCCCGATAAATGCAAACGCATAATTAAATGCGCCGCTGCCCGCCTTTTTAAGGCGGGCAGCGGCGGCTTAACAAGCGTATTTTATAAAAAGATTTTTATAAATTATTATTTATTTGATCGGTTATTCTTTGACGAGATTTGAAAGCACCACGTTGTCCGTACCTGACGATGCGTTCCAAAGCGTGCCTATTCCGTCCATCTGAGTGTTACCTTCATTGAGATGAATTTCAAAAGCGAATTTCTCTTCGCCGTTTACGACCAGTTTGGAGCTTAGTTTTTGAGCGTCGTCGGCTTCGGATGCGTCGTATTTGAGTTTATAACCGAAAGTTATTATCCCGTCGTCGTCTGTAACGGTTATTTTTTTGTCGCTGCCGGTCACGGCGGTGCGGTCGTTTTCATTGAAATGAACGCCCGTCAACGGCGCTATAACATAGCCGTCGGCAGTTTTGACTACTCCGAAAATGCATTCGGTCACGTATGCGCGCGGCGGGTCCTGATCGGGAAGGCTTTTGACGAAGTTCATGGAAAACAGCGTGAAATCATCGTTTTCGCAGGCGGTGAAATCGAGGGTGAATTTGACGGTAAATTCTTTGTCGCCGAATTCAAAAACGCCGTCTTCGTCACCGTTGGCGATGGCAAGATTTACGGAAGCGCCGGTTCTGTTGCTGTCGCTTCCCGAGTAGGAAACGGTGCCGAGTTTAACGCCGTTTTCGGTCGCCGTAAGATTTTCGTTATAAGTGCTGAAAGCGTCTTTGACGGCGCTCGTCTTGCCGGTTGCGGGGATAACGCGTGTTTCTTCCGCGGGATCTTCGTCGGTGCAGTCGGTGCATTCGCGGTATTCCAGCCCGTCGTTAAAGAGCGTGGCGGCGGTGCGAACTTTCCATTCGCCGTAAGTGTGCTCGTGATTGCCGCCGCAGGCAGCAGCGCCCGTCACCATGCATACGGCAAGCATAAACACGGTGAGTTTGGTTAAAAGTTTCATTTTTGATCTCCTTTTTTTATTTTTTCTTTTTAATATTTTGCCGCGTTTTTCGGCATGCCTATAGATATTATATTTTCTTCCGAATTTTTTCAACAGAAATTATATGAGAAGGAAAATTTTGTAAAAAATTTTTACTGTCCGGAGTTATATTCTGCGGTGCGCTTTCACGGAGGTTAATTATGTTTTTGCCAAAAAATAAAAAAATAACACAATATTTTTTGATTTTTATAAAAATTTTCCCGAAAATGTTTTCCCGTTACCGTCGTTACGGATGGCGGCGTTTTTATTTATGCCGCGGGACGGCGGACATTTTTTGCCGTCAGACGGAAAATTTACGTTAAATTCCGTAAGAGCTTGAAAAGGAGAACGTTTTTATGTATAATTAAATAACAGCGTAGAAACAAAAACCGAAAACTTTTAGTAAAAAGTTGTTTTTTAAGATTTGCGCGAAACAGAAATAAAGGAGATATCATGGAAAGAAATATAACCGTAACGGGGATAGGCAAAGCGTCGGCAAAACCTGATTATGTCGAAATTTCTTTGACGCTGCAAAATACCGATAAAAACTACGAAAGGGCAACCGCCTGCGCCGCTGAGCAGACGGAAGAGCTTTCTTCTGCCGCAACGTCTTCGGGATTTTGTAAAGAGGATCTGAAAACGCTTTCTTTCAACGTCCGCGCCGATTACGAGGACGTAAGAGAACAAACGGGGTATCGCAGCGTGTTCAAGGGATATACCTGCGTGCATTCTCTAAAAATAGGGTTCGGTTTTGATGCCGTCAGGCTTTCCGAATTTTTATCGGCGCTGTCGCAATGCGGGTGCGAACCGAAAATATCGGTCGCGTTTACGCTTAAAGAACCGGAAAAGTTAAAGTCTGTTCTGCTTGAAAGAGCCTGTAAAGACGCTTTGGATAAGGCCGAAATAATTGCCGGCGCATCGGGTGTGACGCTTGGAAAAATTTTATCGATAGACTGCGGGGAACAGCGCTTTAATGCCGTGTCTCCGGCAAGATATACGGCGTTGCAGGCGCGCGGCAAAGCCGCCGCAATGGATTTTACGCCCGACGACGCCGAGTCTGTTGCCACTGCCGTCATCAGTTGGGAAATATTTTAATAAAGCGGCAGGAAGTTTTGCGGCTGACTGCTTAATTTTCGCCGCTGAAGGGATCAAGCGATGTTGCAATAGGCAAGCGCCGCCGTCTTTATTGCGGTTCTTTTTTGAAACGTGCTTGCTCTGTACACGGATACGGAAAATTATACAAACGATTTTATTTTGCCCGTACGCAAAAAGAGAGAAGAAATATTATTTATAAAATTGTCGCGTAGCATACAGAACAACGTTTTGGTATATAAAACTGATTGACGGAAAATTTTTAAAAGACGCAAAATTACGGCATTTTGATAAATCCGGACTCAAAGTCGCGCGGAACGGGCGATCGCCGCTGACCTACTTGTGCTCCGCCCTTATTCTCCGTGCGGCAAGCCCTGAATTTTATCGCGATTTTTTATGCGGTCTTGATTTGTAATTGACAATATTTTTCGACGCTTTGAAAATAAAAACGGTAAAATAAGAAAAAACCTAAAACTTCTTTCACTTGACAGTGGTTCGTTTCAGGTTTCGAGTGGTGGGCAAGTGGTGATTGCATTCTAACAGAAACCTTGTCTTTAATAACGATATTTATATCGTTATTGTCTAGTAAATCAATGGTTTTACCACCTTTAATATTCAGTGTTACAAGCGTATAATCATCTCTTACAAACACTTGAACAACTAAGTTGTCTATAATTTTTCCTGATAACTTTTGTCATAGAACGCAAAAAACGCTATAATTCAAAACAGGAAGTAAAGTTTATTGCGATGCACTTTTTTCTGATTTTTTGCATAGTATATTGTCTAAATTTCTTTTACTTTGATCGTTTTAATCTATTACAAATAGCTTACAATCATTTTTTTGTAATTCATTACAAGCTTTTTATTTTTCGTTTGGTATTTTTTCTCATCAACCACGGAATAAAAACACAATCCTTTTTTGTCTTTATGACGACTCTGCTCGTTTTTGCTGCTGTTTCAGAAATAAATTTTCGTTGACATAAGCTATATTTTTATAAGAAAATAAATGTATTCCACAATCTTTTGAAAGTTTTAACAACTCATTTTTTTATAAAATATTTTATATTTAAGCATGTTGCAGTTTTTAAACGGTCAAAAAAGAAAAAGGGAACTTGGACGTAAAAAATCCAAGTTCTTTTTCTATGCTCTAAAATAGAAATGGGTTTCCCATATGCATTAAATCAAAAGTGTTAGTCGTGGCACTTTTTCAAAACAGTAAAGCAAAAAATGTAATGATGTATTTATAAAATTATTTAGGATGGCTATAATGTTTTTAATACCAATTTTTTACATTTGTATAGAAACAACACATAAAAACAAATAAAAATATAAAAAAAGTATAAAAACGCCTATAAAAAAGATATTGACTAGGAAAATATCACATGTTAGAATTAAATAAAATAGAGACTTGATTATGAAAACACTAAAAAATAGGTATTTGGCAATAGAAGTAGAATTTGTATCTATTTTGTATAAAGAAGTAGTAACGTAATACTTATAAAAGAAAGGAAGGAATTAAAAAATGACAAAGAAAAGATTGTCCAGTTTTATATGTATATTGTTGTGTTTCTGTCTAATGATGAATGGCTGTTCTTTTTCAGGTGATGAAAATGGAAATGATCCGAATCAAGAGGTGAACAATCCTATTGATGAGGAGAAAGAACCTGAAAAAATTATGGATTACACAAAATATGTAAATGAAGTATATGCAAAACCTTTTTGGGAAGGAACAATAGTTTATAATGAAACAGTTTGTTTTATGCAATATACAGATGAGAATAAAAATAAAATATTTGAAACAGCAACGCTTGCTTTCCCTATAGAAGAAATTATTGCGGTTATGGATTATAGATTAACAAAAACATATGAACAAGGTAAAGATTACGTTGTTGAAAACGGTCGTTTAAAATTAACAGAACAAACATCTATTCCATATTTTACAAAAGAGCAACTTTATCCTACTACGGGTGATGAAAATTATGCTTGTAATTCAGATAACGGAAATTATTTTTTAAAAAGCGAAGGAACAACTTTTCCGAACAAACAAATAGTTGTTACTTATAGACATACGGAAAAATGGACTGGTTATAAACCAGAAAAACAAAGTGAAAAATTCTCAAAAACTTTGGATAAATTAAATAAAAAAGAAGACTTGAATATTATTTTTTATGGCGATAGTATTTTTACGGGGTGTAATTCAAGTTCTAAAATAAATATAGCACCACAAGCAGAAATATTCCCTGAAATGATAACAACATATCTTTCAAATAAATTCGGATATGAGGTTGATGGAGAGACAAGGATTGTAAATACAAATACATCTAAGGGAGGGACGGGTTATGTTTGGGCAAATTCAAATGTTCAAGATAGCGTAATAAATAAAAATCCCGATTTGGTATTTATAGGTTTTGGAATGAATGATAGATGCACCGTTGACAAATACAAAACGGGAATGACAACTCTTGTAAATATTATATTAGAGGCTTTGCCTAATGTAGAAATTATGCTTGTATCAACAACGTTGCCTAATCCAGAGTCTACAAAGTATTTTTGTCATCAAGAAGAGTTTGAGGATGTTTTGTTGGATATAGCAAAAAATAAAAGTAATGTGGCGGTCGTTCAAATGACATCAATGCACAAGTCTTTATTAGAAAAAAAATGTTTTAGAGATATGACAGGAAGTGGTTTGAACCATCCCAATGATTTTTTAGCGAGAATTTACGCGCAAACAATATTAAAGACACTATTAGGATAGAAATTATATGGCAGAAATTGTTAAATTTAAGACAGAATATATAGAAAACCCGATTGGAATTGAAACGCAAAAACCTAGATTTTCTTGGGAATATGGTTTAGATAAAAATTTAACACAAAGAAATTATAGGATTTTAGTATCATCAAGTATAGATCTATTAAAGGAAGATAAAGGCGATAAATGGGATTCTGGAGTGATAAACTCATCAAAGAATATAAATATTGAATACCAAGGTTTACCATTAGCAAGTAGCGAATTGTGTTACGTCAAAGTTGTAGCAGAAACTACTTGTGGTTTGGCAGAAAGTAAAATCAATACTTTTGAGATGGGCTTATTTCAAAAAGATTGGGAAATTTCTTGGAGAACTTTACCATATACGGCAAGTGGTTCTGCATTAGCATTTAGAAGAAATTTTACGGCTCAAAATAAGGAGATAGAAAGGGCAAGGGCTTATGTTTGTGGAATAGGATTTCACGAGTTTTATATCAACGGAAAGCATAAAGAAAATGGTTTGCTTAATCCGATTGTTTCGGATTATTCAAAGGTCATTTATTATAATATTTATGATATTACTGTTGATATTAAAGAACATAATGGAGTAGGCATTCTTTGTGGAAATGGTTGGAATGGCTATCCACAAGTAGCTATGGTCGTTTATTTAAAGTATAAAGATGGTACTGAAAACTATATAAAGACCAAAGGATTAGAAAGAACTTGGAAAGTTAAAAAATCACCGATTATTGAAAATACAATATTTGACGGCGAAACATATGATGCAAGACTTGAAGAAGAAATTGCGGGTTGGAGTGAGTATAATCCAAAATTTGGATTAAATACAGGTTGGTATTATGCAGTAGGAAAACTTCATGATCCTAATATAGAAATTAGATCACAATTATTGCATCCCATTAAAAGTGTTGAGAAGATATATCCTATAAGTACAAATTTTGTGAATGGAAAAACAATATTAGACTTTGGAAAGATTATAACGGGTTGGTGCGCTTTTACAGTTAGAGGTAATAGGGATGACGAGGTGTCATTAAGATTTTCAGAAGTTTTATTTAAAGATGGAAGAATAAATCCTCGAAGTATGAGAAATGCAAAAAATACTGATAGGTATATTTTAAAAGGAAATGAAAAAGAAAGTTATTGTCCTAGATTCTCTTATAGAGGCTTTAGATATGTAGAATTGACAACATCAAGTAGAGTTGAAGTTGTAGAAATTTATGCAGAAAAACTTAGAACAGCATCAGAAAAAGCAAGCACATTTACCTGTTCTGATGAATTATTGAACAAGTTACATAATATTTCAGTAAATACAGAAGAGTGTAATCATCAAAGTATTTTGACAGATTGTCCGCAAAGAGATGAACGTATGGGATGGCTTAACGATTTGTCCTGCAGATTATTTCAAACTGTAAACAACTTTAATATGGAATTATTCTTTAATAAGATAGAAGATGACATCTTCTATTCAGTAAATGAAGAGGGTGCAATTAAAGACGTTGTGCCATATTTTGGTTTAGGAAATGAAATAGCAGATCCTGTATCAATAGCTCCTTTACTTATAGCGAGGTTTGCTTTTGAGAGATACAATGATTTAAGGCTTGTTGAAAGGCATTATGAAAATATTAAAAAATGGGTTAATTATCTAGATTCTAAAACAGAAGATGGTGTATTATTCCTTGGGACTTACGGTGATTGGGTTCCTGCAATAGAGTTGATTCATGCAGATAATCCAAGACTAAATAAGGCGTTTCCAATACCCGTTATTTCTACTACGTACTTATTTTGGTATTTTAAGGAGCTTGCAAATCTTGCAAAGATTGTAGGGAATAATGTTGATTGCGAATTATACTCTATTAAAGCTGAAAAAACTAGAAATTTGATCAATGAAAAATTTTATAATAAGGAAACACATCGCTACTGTATAAATGTTCAAGCAATGAATTCGATTGCTTTATCACTAGGGGTTTGTGACGAGAAAGAAAAAGAAAATATTCTTAACGAAATTATAAAAGATTTAGAAGGTAGAAATTTCCATATTACATGTGGTAATCAAGCGTATAGACATTTATTTGAAGCTTTATCAATTAATGGAAGAAGCGATGTTGTATTAAAGGTGTTAAAAAATAGGGAGTATCCAAGCTGGGGATATATGGTTGAAAATGGAGCAACCACAGTTTGGGAGCGTTGGGAAAAAGAAATTTCAGAAACTGAAGAGAATATGCATTCATATTGTCATCCGATGTTTGGTGGTTATGATTACTGGTTCTTTAATTTCTTTGCTGGAATCAAGTTTTTATTCGATGAATCAGATGTACAAGTATTCTCAATTAAGCCACAAGTTATTCTAGATATTCCTTCAATGCAATGTGAGTTTAATACGTTAAATGGCAAATTAAAAGTAGAATACAAGATAGAGAACAAAAACATTATATATAAATTAGTTGTTCCATCAAATACTAAAGCTAATGTTGAATTAAAAAATTCCCAAAAAACAGAAATATTCGAATTAAAGTCGGGCGAATATGAATTTAAATATGAAATATAAGGAGAAAAAATGGAAGTGCAAAAAAAGCGGAAGCTTGACAATAGAGATATAACATTGATTTGTATGGCATCTGTCAGCGTTATCTTTTTGGCAATTTTTGCTTATTTACCTATGGTTGGAATTATTTTCGGTTTCAAAGATGGTAATAAGTCATTAAACGTTATACAAGCGATGTTTAAGGAAGAGTGGACGCTAAAGAACTTTACTGATTTGTTTGGAGATCCTGATTTTTGGCATGTTTTTGGAAACACGATAAAAATAAATCTTCTTTTGCTTTTGTTTTCTTTTCCAATGCCTATTATATTTGCTTTACTACTTAATGAGGTTAATAGTAAAAGATTTAAGGGTGTAGTACAACTTATTTCAAATTTACCTCACTTTATCTCTTGGGTTGTTTTTGGTGGCATCGTAAATTATCTTTGTGATGCAAACATCGGTATAATTAATCCAATTTTAGAAGCAATAGGATTATCTTCTGCACAAAATCCAATAGATTTGAACCTTGCTGAATATTTTTACCCCAAAATAATTATTGTAAGCATCATTAAAACTACTGGGTGGGGTTCAATAGTTTATTCTGCGGCAATTACTGGCATAGATCAAAGTTTATATGAAGCTGCTGAAATAGATGGTGCAAATAGATTTAATCAAGCTTGGCATATCACATTACCTTCAATTACTTCAACAATAATGGTGTTCTTACTTTTGCAAATTGCAGGTTTATTAAATAACTCATTTGAACAATTTTATATTTTCCAAACTACAGCAAATCAATCTGCAACAAGAGTTTTAGCAACATATATGTATACATTAGGTTTCACATATAGAAATTATTCAACAGCAACGGCGTTAAGCTTGTTTGAAGGCGTTATTTCATTAACATTGCTTGCTTCAACAAATTTTATTGCCAAAAAACTTACAGGGGAGGGGATTTACTAATGAAGTCAAGTGCATTAAAAAAGAAAGCAACCTGGTTTGATGTTCTTGTGATAATAATTTTAGTTCTCTTTGCCTTTTGTTCGCTTTATCCGTTTGTTTACACAATAGCAAATAGCTTAAATGACGCTATAGATTCAATGTATGGACCTATATGGGTAATCCCAAGAAAGTTTACTATTGCAAGTTATTTGGTAGTCTTGGCAGATACAAGATTATATATATCATTTTTCAATACGCTTTCAGCAACAATAATTTCATTGTTTTTAGGCTTGGTACTAACAAGTTGCGTGTCTTACGCAATAAGCAATAAAAGATTAAAAGGAAAAAAGTTTTTTTGGTTTTTTAATTTAATAACGATGTTTATCAAGGGTGGAATGATTCCAACATATATGGTTATCGTATTATTAAATTTGTATGATAACTTCATGGTATATTTCTTACCATCTTGTTATTCAGTATATAACATGATTGTTATTTCAAACTTTTTCAAAGCGATTGACGATAGTTTATATGAGGCGGCAGTCGTTGACGGGGCAGGAGAATTGACAATTTGGTTAAAAATATTTATGCCGTTGTCAAAACCTGTTTTAGCGACAGTTGGACTATGGATAGTTGTTGGTAAGTGGAACGCTTATATGACCACAATGCTTTATACAAGTAAGCATGAATCAATTTGGACATTACAATATTATTTAATGCGTTTGATTCGTGAAGGTGATATGTCAGGCGCTATGAGTAGTCAATATTATGGCGAAGTAAGTTCTCAATCATTA
Source organism: uncultured Clostridia bacterium (assembly GCA_959605945.1). GTDB lineage: Bacteria > Bacillota > Clostridia > Christensenellales > Borkfalkiaceae > UBA1259. The sequence goes on from CAUHGY010000006.1 coordinate 19,380, forward strand.
TCTTTTGCGGCAATTGTTATTTCATCGATTCCTATATTCTGTCTATATCCACTTGTAAGTAAGTATTTTACAAAAGGCATTATGATGGGTTCTATAAAAGGTTAAAAGGAGGATAGTGTAAAAACTATATAAAAATATGAAAAAATTAATTAAATTTCTAGCTGTTATTTTATCAATATTATTTATTTCAAGTTCAGTAGCTTGTTTTGATAGTAATGATGCAGATCTTGATTATTCAAGGTATTCAACAAACTATGATCCTAATGTAAATTCTTGGGAACAAATTGAACCAGGTGATGAAGACGTTGAAATTACTTGGTTTATGGATTTTCCATGGAGTGGACAAAATTTTGAAGATCTAATTTACAAAAGAACGGGCGTAAAAATAACTTTTCAAACAGCATTAAATAACGATCATGCTGAATTAAATACCGCAATTGCTGGTGGGAAACTTCCAGATGTTATTTCATTAAACAATTCTCAATTACGTATTCAATTAGCAGAAGAAGGGTATTGTTACGCTATTGATAGATTGGCTGAAAGTTATGCGCCAAGTTTATTTAATCACGTATCTAAGGAACATTTGAATTACTATAAATCTACGGATGGATATACATATTCACTTGCATCGAATTTCTATAATGATGCAGATGTAAAAGAGTTTAAAGAACTTGGTGGACATGAATATTCCCTTTGTGATATTATCGCAAGAAAAGATTATTTAGATGCGTATATTAACTATAAAAAAGGACAAGATGCATCTTTCAATCCAGATACAACGATAACGAAACCGTCTGGTTTTATTGAAATGTGTAAGTGGGTAAAAAAGGAATATAACCTTAACGATGCAAATCCAACAGTATTATTTACCCCATTTAATAAAACGGCAGAAAACGATGTTATTTCTTATACATTGACAGCACTTATGGAATTTATGGGTGTTCCTTATGAAGATGAAAATGGCGATTTAGTATATCAATATGGTACAGAAGAGTTCGTTGAAGTAATTGAATTTATGAATACACTTTATAATGAAAAACTTGTATCATCATCTAACTTTGCTTATGGGAAAAACGATTGTAAAACACAAATACTAAATGGTAAATCATTTGTTTCTATCGGCACAAATCAAGATAATCGTCAACAACTTTCTATGAGAGAACAAGATGGTTATAATGAATCAACTAATACTGTGGATCCATCAAAAGATTATGTAAGTATTATGCTTACTAATGAAAATGGAGATGCGCCATTATTAATGGATTATGCTGGTAGAGGTTATTATAACGTAATGATAACAAAAAATTGCAAGAGAGAAGACCGTGTTATTAAAGTTTTAGACTATCTTATGAGTGAGCAAGGTCAAAGAGAAATGATTTATGGTGAAATTGAGGGTGAATATTATAACTATTCAGTAAGACCTGGCGAAATAAATCCTAGGACAGGCAAGGTAAGTACATACGGGGTGATTGAGCCAACAGAAAAATTAAAGAAAGCTGTTTCTAAAGGAAATAGACAAAGTGTTATTTCATTAGGAATCGGAAGATTATCACCATTAGTAAATTCTTTATACGCAAGAATGGTTTCTGAAAGCGATGACTTTGCAGGTATTGTTGCACCTTATTATTGGACTTCTTACAAAATTAAGAAAACATACTTTGAAAATACGTTCTCTCGTTTGCCATTTAGATATCCTTTAGATGTAAGTGATAGAAAAGCATTAAATAAATATGTAGACCAACAAGCAGATATTGAAGCTGTTTGGATTGATGCTTTACCAAAAATGATAATGGCAAAGACAAAGGAAGAACTAAACAATGTTTATACCAAAGCATTACAAGTTTCTAAAGCAAAGGGTGCTGATGAGTGGTTGGCGTTTAGAAATGCATCATTCAAAAAATATAAACAAGAACTCGGAATAACTTACGCTTGGCCCAAAAATGATCCTAATTATGTCGCACCAGAAGTTAAGTTATATGGCGTTTCCAATGATTATATGTCATTACCAAGTTGGGTTTATAGTACTAAATAAGGTGAAATAATGAAGAAAACTATAAAAAGTTTATTTGTTTTTATTGGGTGTTTTGTATTTTTAATTTTAACAACAATTAATGTTAATACAACTCAAAAAGCTTATGCAAAAACAGAAGTAAATCATACGTTAGGCGAGTCTTCTGTTACGATAATTGATGGAAGTAGTAATCTTGGGACTAAAATAGCTAGTGATACGGATGAAGATTATAAGCCCTCGTCAAGAAAATGGACAGGACCTTCAACTGTTATTAAATCAGGCAATAATATATTTGTTGCATGGCAAACGGGTGGTCCAAAAGAGCCAGATATTCACAATTATATAGTTATAGCAGTAAGTTCGGATAATGGAAGCACTTGGATAGACCCATTTATTATAGTTGATTATGACAATGTAATGCTTACTTGTCCAATGTTTTATTTCAATAAAGTTGGTCAACTATATATGCTATTTTATAAGAATCAGCAAGGTGTTTATGCTTTACCACTTTACAATTCTAGTGAAGATTTAAGCGAAATTTATTATGATGAGCCTTTCTTTATAGGTGTAAAAAATTCCAGTTTTACAAAACCAACAAAGTTAGAAGATGGAAGGATTGCTTATATTTCCGGTATGGCTAACAAGAAGGGTTCAGCTTGTTTCATTTATTCAAATAATGATGGCTTGTCATACAATTATGGCACAGAAATAGAATCTGTTGCGCCAGAAAGCGCGAGACAGTATTCAGAATCTTCTCTCGTTGAGTTGTCTGATGGAAGATTATGGGCTTTAAGAAGATTAGAAAATGCCGTAAATGGTGGTATAGAACAAAGTTTCTCGACAGATGGTGGGGTGACTTGGAGTATTTTTAATTCGGATCTTCCAAGTCAAATTAGAAGTCCAGGAAGTAGATTTACAATGGGTAGGCTTAAATCGGGAGCTTTACTATTTATAACAAATGCTGAAGGGATGGGACCTGTAAATCGTTATAAAATGACGGCTTATTTAAGTACAGATGATGGCAAAACATGGCCATATTCTCTTAGACTTGATAATCACTTATCGTCATATCCAGATTTTTATCAGGACGAAGAAGGAACAATCTATGCTTGTTTTGATAAAGATAGATACGGCGAAGCAAGTATGAGAGTTTGTATATTTACTGAAAATGATGTAAAACAAGGTGAGTGGAATTCAGAAAAAGCCCATCAGCTTATAACCGTAATGAAGGTTGATAAAGAATATTCAGACATAATTTCTGTTAATGGTGCTTATACGAAAAAAGAAAGAGTAAAATTAGGAACTGATATAAAAGACGTTTTGGCAAAATATTCAAAACAAATAACAGTAACGGATGAGAACGGAAAAGAATTTGTTCTTACTGGCACTTATAAAATAAATGGTTATGATGAAAATAAAGAGGGTGTATATCAAGCAACATTTATAACATCATTACCAGCAAAACTAATTGATTCGTATAGTCTTTTAGAATTTTCTATTATCGTAGAAAGTTCTAATGGCTGTGCAGGAAGCATTCCAAATACGGTTTATTTGTTGTTTTTAATTCCAGTGGGGCTAGTTTTTGTGACTATAAAAGCAATAAAAAATAAAAATTTTAATTCTAAAAAAGAGGAATTATGAAAATAGAACAAAAACTCTTAACTTGTCTTTTATTGTCGCTAATCTTAACGCTTGCTTTATCATTTGCTTTAGTATTCGCTCAAAGTGAAACATTGTCTAGTACAGATTATAAGATAATAAAAGATTCAACAGGTGCTTATGCTGGTACTAATATCAAATTGAGCACAGAGGGTGAATTGGTATTTGCCCCAGTAGGTGACGGAACAGTTGCTACATCTCAAAATATAATGGTAAGTTATAATTTTGATTCTATCAATAAAACTACATCCGATGGGCTTTTAATTTATTTTGATAGAGGGATGAGTTCTAACACAGTTGCTGGTTGGATACTTTTAGGCAATGCGTCTAATAGTACATATTATCGTGCGTATGTTGATGACAATATGTGGATTAATCCATCAGGAAGCATTCGTTCGTTGGCAAATAACGCAATAGGTTCAACATTTAGATATAATTTGCCAACAAGAATAGTCGGTACGTTATTTATACCTTGGTCTTCTATTAAAAATATGAGTGGTAGTGAAATAGCAAACACTCCAAATATTGGAAGTTTACATTATGTGTTTAGTTCTACGACAGCTACTCAAGTTAATTCAGCTCGTTCGTTAAGTATTGCTTCAATTTCAACGATTAAACTTGATAACGAAAATTTAGATAATTCAGTTGTAAATTTACTTGTTGATACAACAAAATTATCTTATACAAATGATGCAAGTAATACAACAAGTGACGTAAATTTAGCAGATTTGTCAAAAGGTACTAAAGTTAGTGTTTCAAAAATGATTTCAGGTACATCTGTATCAGCCATTGATTCGGAACATTTAAGTAAAATTTCAGCTACAAGAACAGATATTACGTTAAGGGTAAACTATGTAGATGAAAATGGCGAAACGCTTATGGATAGTACATCACAAACATTATCTATAAACAATAACGTTTATACCTATAATATAACGGCGCCTAGTATTAATGGATATGTATTTAATCAGTCAAAATCAGATGCGTTAATTGGTTCAATAAATAATTCTGGTGAAATTGATTTAGTGTATGACAAAGTACCTGCGCCAATATTAACTGTTAAATATTTAGATGAAGAAGGAAATGAAATTAAATCATCTACTAGTCCAACCGTTTCTTACAATGAAGAAACCAAAGAATATGATTATGAAATTCAATCTGAATATATTTTTGCATATAAATTTGTAAAAGCTGACGCTGATTTGGTAGGTGGTATAACAGCTGATACAACAATAAAATTAACCTATGCGAAAAATAATACAGATAATTTTGACGTGATAAAAGACGATGAACAAAACTTTGCTGGTGTTGATTTAAATTTATCGGTACACGGATTATTAAATTTCGTTGGTGATGGTGGAACAGCTGCTACAAATAGAACCGGTATAACTTTCAATGTTGGAAGCATAAAGCCAGATCAATCTAAGGGTTTACTAGTTTATATTGACCGTTCGTCTGCATCTGGGGCTATGAATATTAGTTTTTTGATAGAATTATCGGATGGAACATTATTTAGGGCAAGTATTGATGGTTGTAAGTTTGTAACCACCAGTGGTAATGTAGGAACGATAGGGGGTAGTGGCATAAATTTCAATTTTGGTAAAACGAATGGGACTCTATATATTCCTTGGTCTTCAATGACAAAAGCAAAAGGTTCTACGACAACTCTTGATAATGCTGTCGTTAATAATGTTATTATGCTTTTAAATACGGATAATTCCGCTTATTTGCAAACAACAAGACCGACAGCTATTGGTAGTATTGCATTAGTGAATCACGACGATAGTTATGAAAATTTTGTTGTTGAAAAATTGTTAAATACAGCTGAGTTAACATATTCAATAAATGTAGAAGACACGACATCTGATGTCAATTTAGCGAATATAACAGAAGGTAAAAAGGTTTCTGCAAGAGTTTATACTTCTGCATTAGCATTAGTAACAGATGATACAACTACTTTAACAAAGTTAAATTATACTCGTACGGATTTATTGCTAAAGATTAATTTTGTTGATAGAAATTTAAATGCAATAAAAGAAAATGGCGAGAACAAAGTAGAAAGTATTAACGTGCCTTTCTCTTCTTCAACAGGAAAATTCACGTATAATTATGTAGCTCCTTCGATTGAAAATTATGAAATTGATATCGAAAATTCTGATAAGTTAACTGATGATATTACGGAAAATACGGTTATAAATCTAGTATATAATTTATTGGCGGATTTTTCTGGTGTAAAACTTAAGGCAATAAATGTTTGTTTAGACGGCAAAATTGCAATGGCGTTCTATTATGAATTACCGACACAAATTATAGAAGATGAAAACGCTTATATAAAATTTACTGTTGGCGATACGGAAAGTAATGTTTATGTTAAGGATGTATTAGAAACATTAGATAGTTCTAATCGATATAAATTTGTTTGTAAAGTTGCAGCTGCGCAAATGACGTTAAAAATCAAAGCTGTGTTAGTGGATGGTAATGGCTGTTCTGATAAAGCTCGTGAATATTCTGTAAAAGACTATGCAGATTATATGTTGGCAAACGGTACAACTGAACAAGTTGAACTTGTAAAAGCTATGCTTAATTACGGAGCATTTGCACAAACGTTCTTTGATGTGGATAAAGAAAATCTTGCAAACGAGGGATTATTTGCTGAAAATCCTGTAGATAGTGTTGAAAATATTACAAAATCAAGCACTATTTCTGGTGAAGCAACAGGATTCTCTTTAATTTCTTATAATTTATTCTTAGAATCGGAAACAACTATGAAGATTTACTTTAATGCAGAAGACATTGAAAAGTTAGATATTAAAGTAAATGGACAAGTCGCAGAAGTTGAGCAAGATGCTGATAGATATGCAATTATAGTAAGAAATATTTCAGCAGCATTACTTGATGAGGATTTTATAGTTTCGGTTGTTAACACTGATGATGGAACAACTTATTCTTTAACTACATGCGCATTATGTTGTGCTAAATCAGCGATTAATAATTCCGATAATGAAAATCTAGTAAAACTTATGAAGGCATTATATTTATATAATACCGCATCGAATAATTATTTTGGAAAATGAGGATAAGAATAATGAAACAATATATAAAGCCAATTATTAATATCACAAAAGTACAATATTTTGATATTCTACGTGTTAGTGGAGATAACATTGACGACTGGGGTATTGGAGAAATGCCAATAGAATAATAAAAATGTTCAAACAAAGTATGTGTCTTGGTGGTTCCCCACCAAGATACAATACAATATTTTTATTTAATCAAAAAATATTAGAATATATTAAACAAACATATAAATCGAAGGAGAAATTATGAACAAACAAAAAAGGATTATATCATTATTTTCTTTATGCTTAATTGCCTTAATATCATTTTGTTTATCATTTACTATGTATTCTGCTAACGCAACAGTTGCGTATAATGGAAATGGATATTCAATAATAAAAGATAGTAATGATAATTTTGCAGGTGTAAATATTCGTAAGGCAACTAATGGTGGCCTGGTTGTTGTACCTAATGGAGATGGAACTACAGCAACAGTTTCGAATATTTTAATAAGCTATAATTTTAGCGCAGTAAATAGTTCAAGTATTGATGGCTTTTTGGTTTATATTGATAGAAGTATGTGTGCAAATACATTGTATGGCTCGATACTTTTTGGCAATGCGTCTAATAGTACTTATTATCGTGCATATGTTGATGACAATATGTGGGTCAATCCGTCAGGAAATATTAGAGATTTATCATCAGGTAGTATTGGCTCAGATTTTAACTATTCCTTTTCAAGTAAACTAGTTGGAACGTTATATATTCCTTGGTCATCTGTTAAAAACATGAGTGGTAGTGAAATAGCGAATACACCAAATATAAATAGTATGCATTTTGTATATAAAACTACTACAGCTTCACAACTAGATAAAGAAAGGAAAATTGCCATTATGTCAATTTCAACTTTAAAGAAGGACGATAGTGATTTTTCTAAATATGAAGTTACTAATTTAATTGATACAACAAAATTAACGTATACTACTGATAGCAACAATCTTACAGCGGATATAAATTTTGCAGATTTGTCAAAAGGGACAAAGGTAAATGTATCAAAAATATTGGTTGATTCTACGGTTTCAGCTATTAATTCGGAACATTTAAGCAAAATGTCTTTTGAAAAAACCAACATAAATTTAACGGTAAATTATATTGATGAATTTGGAACTACTTTAATAGAAAGCACTGAAAACAGCATAGCTTTTGAAAATTATTTGTATACTTATAGCACGACAGCACCTGAAATAACAGGTTATACGTTTAGAAGTGATTTATCTGGTGATTTATCTGGTAATTTAACAGAAAATACGGTATTAAATTTGGTTTATGAAAAAGATAAAGTATCAGAAGAAAAATATACAATAGTTAAAGATTCAAATGATGAATTTTTAGGTGTTAATTTACAAGCGAAACAAGGTGGAGCTTTAGAAATAGTACCAGATACAACGAAAGCTCAAGATGGATATAACGACATAGTTATTGATTATAAATTTAACAACATAAAAATGTCATTAACAAGTGGGCTGCTTGTTTCAATAAATGGAAGTAACTCTACTAAAACATTGTATTCTGTTATCATGTTAAAAAATGCAAATAATGATACAAGATATAGGGTTATGCCGGAAGGTTGTGTTTTTATTGATAAAAATGGTAACGAAGTAGAAATATATACAGAAGGTTCTGTTAATTTTAAATTAAACGCTAAACTTGAAGGAACATTGTTTATCCCTTGGACGAACGTTAAAAATATTAGTGGTTCTGAAATTGTAAACGATCCTAGTATCGGTGGTTTAAGTTTTGTTTGGAAGACGTCAACAAAAGCTCAAATTGATGCGGAAAGAAGAATTTCAATCAATGCGATTTCTTGTATCAATATAGATAGTTCAAATGCTGATAATTCTAAAATTACTACATTATTAGATTGTACAAAGCTTGTGTACAGCAATGATAGTACTTGTGAAACAGCGGATGTAAATTTATCCGATATGACAAAGGGGAAGGCTGTTTCAATTAGTAAAAAATTTGTTGGAAATGGATTTTCCGCTGTTGACGAAGATTTGCTTAAGACGTTGACGTTTACTCGTATAGCCGTACAAGTAAAAGCGAATTACGTTTATTCTACTGGAGGAAATATTTTTCATAGTATAAGTGTGAAAATTCCTTATAATAATGGGTTTCAATATTCTTTCGAACAAATGAATGTAAAAGGTTTTAGTTTCGTCGCAGCAGAGTCAGATGCATTGAATGGAACTATTGAAGCAGATACTGAACTAACATTTAAATATGAATATACACCTTTAGTCGAAATAGCAAACACACAATATTCTTCAGTAAGAATAAACAATGCAGATTACGGGGTAAGATTAGATACGTTAAATACTGGAGCAATCAAAATTATTCCAGATGGAAGAACAATTCCAACAACTGACAAAATTGTAATTACATTTGTATTAAATGGTTTTAGAGTTAGTGATGGAACTGGAATTTTAATTAATATAGATCGTTCATTTGCTTCATCAAATTTAAGCCCAAATATAGCTTTTGAAACTTATGATGGGATAATATATTATGCAAAAGTTGATAACTGTGTTTTTATAGATGAAGATAATACCATTTATACCGAGTTGGGTAACGCTGGAAGTACATCATTTACTCTGCAAAAGAGAAGTTGTGGAACGTTGTATATTCCATTTGAATCTATTTATTCTTCTGGTAGAAAAACTTTAGATAGCGTTGTGTCAAATATTCCAAAAACAGGAACAACTATTCCTAATTCAACAATTATCTCAAAAATGGATTTTATTTGGCAAGGTTTTGATGCTCGTCAACTAGAAATAGAAAGGGCAACTTCTATAGGTGATATTGCGCTAGTTAAAAAAGACACATCCAACGTAAAAGTTTATTCATTACTAGACCATTCTTCACTTACCTATGCAATTGATGCAACTGATACGAGCAAAGATGTCAATATTAAAAATATGACATTAGGTCAAACAGTTTACACTAAGTATACCTTAAATGGCTGGGATATGAGAGAAACAGAAAGTGATTTTAGTGCTTTAACATATACGAGGAATTATTTAAATCTTACTGTCAAGTATGTTGATGAATTAAGTAATGAATTAGAGGATGCCTCTGTATATAAAGTAGAATATAATTTGGAAGTAGATAAATATATATACGAAATTACGGCACCTACTATTAATGCATTTGATTTCGACACAAATGATACGGCGTTATTGACAGGGGAAATTATTCAAAATACAACAATAACACTTCATTATGTTGATAGTCCATACCCATCTGTAAAGATAAATTTTGTGGATGAATCAAACGCTACATTATTAAGAAGTACTTACGCTTTTGTTGAACAAATCGGTTCAGAATACCAGTATTCCTGCAGTGCGCCCAAGATTTTTGGTTATAAGATAAAAGATATTGATAGATCACTTTTTGGAACATTTAATCAAGATATGGAAATAACAATTACTTATCAAGAAAATGCAATCAAAGATTGTGATATTATTCTTGATGAAAATAATGATTTCGTAGGCGTGAATATAAAAAATGAAGTATTGGGAAGTGCTCTTATTGTTGGTAATAATAGTGGTGCCCCAACACAAAGTTTGGCAATGGCTACTTATGAAATGCAAAGCGTTAGGGTAGAAGATACTTTAGGAATTCTATTAAAAATTGATAGAACGGCAGCAACTGCTGAACAAGTTCCTAGAATTTTATTAGAAAGAAATGACGGCGCATTATATAAAATCAGTAATGGTGTTTATAGGGAAGATGTATTTATTAGTACTGATGGGACAATAGGTTTTATTAAAAGTGAACAATTCCGTTATGTTTTAGATAGTGATATATCTGGTACAGTATTTATTCCTTGGAGTGCATTAACTTCAACAGGTACAACAATGCCGGGAAGTACAGTTACTGTTGAAGGTAATAGCCCTGTGGAAAATGATTTTATATTTACGAAATTACATTTTGCACTTGATTCTAGGGGCCCTTCATTACAAGGCGTAGATAGACCAACTGCAATTTGTGTAATTGGTGCAGTAGGGATAAAAGATGGTAATATAATCACGGAAGAATTATTAGACGTTGCATCATTATATTATTCGTATGACGAAAATATAAATGGAGATGTCAATATGGTAGATTTTTCAAAAGGTGAAAAAGTCTATATAAAACACTCTATCACAGGTTCTTACGTGGTTGATATTTCCGAAGCCGAAAAATTAGAAGCGATAAGCGTTCTTGATATCAAAAGATTGACATATAAAATCACGGTAGAGTATGTAGATGAGGACGGAATGTCGCTACGTCAAAATTCAATTTATCAAGCAGAGTATGACGGAGACGTTTTAGTTTATCATATTACGCCACCAGAAATTGTCGGCTATGACTATGTTTCTGCAGATAAAGCTTTGCAAGGAACTGTTACGGATCATATAACGATTTCTTTAATGTACGAAAAAAAGACAATTCATTTAACATTAAAATTTGTAAATGAAAAGGGTAAAGAAATTCACGAGTCCGTTATTATTGATTGTATTTATGGTGAATATACCGAAATTGAACCGGAAAAGATTGATGGGTATGAATTTTTGAAATCATCTAATACATTAAAGATTACTCCGATAGCAGATAAAACAATAATTTTAACATATAAGAGTGAAACGAATTATTTGTTATATATAGGTGTCGCTGTTGCTGGTGTGTTAGTAGCTGGTGGAGCAGTATTCTTGATTATCTTAAAAAAGAGGAAAAAGTAATATGGACATCTTAAAACAAATAGAACAAGAAAAAATCATAGCTATTATACGTGGGGTAGAAAAAGAAAAGATTTTACCACTAGTGAATGCATTGTATGAAGGAGGTATTAGATTTTTAGAAGTAACTTTTCAGCAAGGAGAAGATGACACCGAAACATACGATAGCATAAAGTTAATTACTGAAAATTTTGGTGGTAGAATTCACGTGGGAGCGGGTACAGTTTTAACGGAAGGACAGGTAAAACTAACAAAGAAAGCAGGTGGTGAATTTATCATATCGCCAAATACTTATGATAGGGTTATTAAACTAACTAAAAAATTAGGTATGGTATCAATGCCCGGTGCGTATTCGCCAACAGAAATAATGACTGCGGTAAGACTTGGTGCAGATTTTGTAAAGTTGTTCCCGGCATCAACGTTAGGATCATCATATATTAAAGCAATTCTTTCACCACTAAAAGCTGTAAAGCTTTTAGTGGTTGGAGGGATAAATTTAGATAATATCAAAGAATTCCAAAAGTTAGGGATTTGTGGGTTTGGATTAGGTGCAAATATTGTCGATAAAGAAATGCTTAAAAATAATGATTTTGAAAGTATTAAGGAATTAGCGAAAAAATATGTGGAGTGTGTAAAATGTTGAAGGCAGTAACGTTTGGCGAAATAATGATGAGATTGAGTCCTGAAGGATATTTAAGATTCTATCAATCGGATAAATATGTATCGACATTTGCAGGAGCAGAAGCAAATGTCGCAGTAAGTTTGGCAAATTATGGAATAGATGTTGCATTTGTGTCCAAACTTCCAGAACATGAAATTGGACAGTGCGCAGTAAATTCACTTAAGAGATTTGGCGTTGACACCAGTTTAATTGTTCGTGGTGGAGATAGAGTAGGTATATACTATTGCGAAAAGGGCGCGTCTCAAAGACCAAGTAAGGTTATTTATGATAGAGCTTATAGCGCAATGGCAATGGCTAAATCAAAAGACTTTCATTGGACGCAAATATTTAAGGGTGCTACTTGGTTCCACTTTACAGGAATAACACCGGCACTTAGTGATGATATGTCAAAAATTATGCTTAAGGCCGTAAAAGAAGCTAAAAAGCGTGGCATAACAGTATCTTGTGACCTTAACTTTAGAAAGAAATTGTGGAGTAAAGAGAAGGCTAGAGAGATTATGGGAGAACTATGTAAATATGTAGACTATTGCTTAGCTAATGAAGAAGATGCAAAAGATGTGTTTGGCATAGAGGCCGATAATACAGATATCAACACAGGTAAAATTGATAGAGAAGGATACATACAAGTAGCAAAGAAATTAACAGATAGATTTGGTTTTAAGGGTGTAGCTTTTACCTTAAGAGAAAGTATTTCAGCTAATGATAATAACTGGTCAGGCATGTTGTATATAGATGGCAAGGCGGTATTTTCAAAAAAATATGCAATGCACATAGTAGATAGAGTAGGAGGAGGAGATTCTTTTGGTGGTGGACTTATTTATTCACTAATGTCTAACTATGAACCACAAAAAGCAATAGAATTTGCAGTAGCAGCAAGTTGCTTAAAACACGCAATCGAAGGCGACTACAATATGGTAACTGTAAAAGAAGTTGAAACATTAGCAAATGGTAATGCAAGCGGAAGAGTTCAAAGATAGTTATGTTTAATAAATGTAAGGCAAAAATCAAAACTACAAATTTAGAACAATATAGTTCAGAAAAACGTCTTTGGCAAGGAATTCCTTCCATTGCGATCACTGAAAAGGGAAGAATTTTAATTGCTTTTTATAGTGGTGGCAAAGATGAACAACTTGGTAATTATTGCGTTCTTGTTAAATCCGATGATGGGATAAATTATAGTGAACCTGTAACTATCTTTGATGCAGGGAAAAAATCAAGATGTTTTGATCCTTGTTTGTATTATAAAGATGGTAAGTTATGGTATTTTTGGGCGCAAATGCCTAAAATGCAAACATTTGTGAGTGTTTGTGAAAATCCAGATGAAGCAGATTTAAAGTGGTCCAAGCCTACGTATGTTAGCGATGGTATTATGTTGAATAAACCATTAGAAACATTAAATGGAAAAATTCTTTTACCCATAGCTATTTGGGACTGGAATCTTTGTAAAGCGATGCTAAAGGTTTGTAATAAGGTAAAAATTAAAAAGCCCAAAAAACAAGAACTTGCATATGCTGTTTTAATGGACAATGAAAAAAAATTTGCGATGCTTGGTGGGGTGAGAAGTCATTATCCGTCATTTGATGAACATATGTTTATAGAGAAAAAAGACGGGACTATTTGTTCATATATAAGAACAACAAAAAATATAGAAACATCCGAATCAAAAGATAATGGTTTAACGTGGTCAATTCCAGTTGATAGCGGGATAAAGAATCCAAACTCAAGATTCTTTATCGGTAGATTAAGATCTGGTAATATTTTATTCATTAACCATTTCAATTTTAAAGGGAGAAACAATTTAACCGCATTTGTTTCAAAAGATGATGGAAAAACTTTTGAGGGAGGATTACTTTTAGATGAAAGAAGTTATGTTTCTTACCCTGATGCTTATGAAAAAGATGGATTTATTTTTGTAACTTATGATAGAGAAAGAGGTTCTAAAAATCAAAAACTTGATGTTTCTGCGAAAGAAATTTTAATGGCTAAATTTACAGAAGACGATATAGAAAAAGGACTTATTGTTTCCAATGGAAGTTATTTAAAAAGAATTATAAGCAAATTAAATTGATGAAGTGTCATACTAAATACAATCTTTGGGAAAAATTTCCTTAAATAAATTTGCTGATTTTGCAAGTGTAAAATTTTATAGGAATATAAGTTAAATAACACCTGATTTTTTTATAAAGTAAATCACTAGTATGCATATTATGACAAAAACCTATGGCTATTGACATAGGTTTTTTATTTGTACACATTATTCAAGGTTACGAAAACAATTAAAGAATTTATGGAAAATCAAATTCTTTATAATTTAATAGATTTTTATTCAGAGTTGAAATTCTTTTGCCATTTTCCAGGTGTCACGCCTGCAATTTTTTTGAATACTCTATTAAAATAAAATTCATTTGCAAACCCTAAATTATCGGAAATTTCTTTTATAGATGCGTTTTTATTTGCAAGCAGTTGACGAGCATAAATTATTTTTTTATTTGTTATGTACTTCGTGACGGATATATTAAAAGCTTTGCTAAACATTGAGGAAAAATAAGCATCATTATAGCCAAATTTTTCGGCTAGTTGTTTACTTGTGATTTTATTTGTAATATTTTCATTGATATATTTTATTATGGGAAATAACTTTGTATTTACTGAATTTGGGTGGCTATTTGTGAAAAATTTTGAAAGCAAAAGTGCAAAATATGCCTTTGTTTTTAATTGTGATTGAATATCATCTTTATTATAATATTTAAATATTTCCTTAAAATAAAAAACATCATTTTCATTAGCATTAGCACAAAGATCTATTGCATAATACTCAAAGGGATCTATTGAAGTATTATCTGACTTAAAATGAAGGTAAAAATGAGAGTTGTTAGCGTTTATTTCTGAAGATTGAATTAAAAATGGGGATACTAAATAAAGTTTATTCTTTTCCATTTTTATTTTAGTGGAATTTGAAAGCTTAAAAGATGCAGTTCCTTCAGTGATTAAGTATATGCGATGATAAGGGAAAATAGGCACTAGCTCTTGCCACTTTTCTTTTCTTTTAGTTGGATTATCAAGGGATTCATTAGCGGGTGCCTGAAAAACAATATCGTTCTTAATAATGGCAAAACCACCTGTTAGTATTTGTAATTGATTTAATAATGATTCTTTCATATTTATATAATATCATAAAATATAAAAAATTCAATAATAATAGGTGGAAAATATAAAAAAATTATATATAAATAAGTTTTGACTTGTTGTTCAAAAGGTTGCGTGAAGATGGACATATGTTTATAACAGCACCGTGAGACGGGCTTTTGACTATTATATGTTTTACTCTGGTTAGTTTTCTTATAGTTCGTGAATATACTGAGTATAGTAAAGATAATACTTTGGCGATAGAATTGTGGGATAAATTAACTTTTATTTCGCAACAATTTACTTCGTTTGTTGATGAAAAAGGATTGCTTGCTAGTTTTGCACGCGATAAGAACATCAGAAATTTTTATGAATGGACATGGTATGTGGAGTTTGTGGGGGCATGCTGTTAAAAAGACCAGCATAGAATATCCCGCAGTGTTAAATGTTTTTTATTGTATTGCGATGGAAAGTTATTGCGTTTTAGCAAAAAACCTTGATAAAAGTGATAATGGTTATAGCAAAAAACTTGAAGAATTAAAGATGAGAATTAGCGAAGTCTGTCGGAGGGAAAGAACTGCTTTACTGCGTGCTACATTGATGGTGTATTATCTCATTATAATGAACTTACAAATTCAATGATGCTTTATATCGGCGTTGATAGTAGGGAACAACAGGACAAAATTGCTGAAGTATTAAAAGAAGACGGCAAGCTTTCGCCTATGACTCTTTTCATGATGATTTATAAATATCAAGCACCTATAGATTATAACTAGATTAACATTATATAATAGTTCTATATATAAAGAACCAAATGGCGAACTAATTAGACCAGGATACATAACCGACCATTTTAGAAATTATGTTATGAAAAAGTATAATCTTAGAAATATTCTTAAGTTTATGTGTAATTTAATAAAAAAGCCGAGATTGTGAATAAAAAACAATCTCGGCTTTGATATTTTTTATGTTATTGTATAAGATTTTCCCCCAACGGTTATTTGTTTACCGTCCTTTATAGGTCGTCCTTGCGACTCGGCTCGCAGTATTATTCTGCTAGTTTGTTCTGTGACTTTTGGTATATTACCATCGTTAAAGAACTTTTCATTTTCAATGGCTATTATTGAAAAGCCTTTATCTACCAACATTGAGCTAAATTGCCATAGTTCGTTGAACGCTCCGTAAGAGTCCATTATAATTGAGTAATCTTGTTCTTTGTTATAAGCTGTAATTCTAAAATAGTTCATAATTTTGTCTCCTTTTATTCTTCCCAACCTTGTTCTTTAAATATAGGTGTTAATTCGGTATAAAATGGCACCAAGTCATCTTGAATTGATATTTTATCAAAAGCCCACGTTCCTACTAAGTCTGTCGTAGAATCTTCGGTAGGGTAGCGATAATCTCCACCACCTAAATCATTTCCAATACAGGTTAATAGTGGTAGTGGGTGAATGCACCATTCAAAGCTATCATATTTAGATTTCATAGCATTAGTTTTGAAATATTTTGTGCAGTCTATGTAAAGCTCTTTTGTATGGTTTACAAGGAATTTGTCATTAAGTGTAAATTCAGTTGTGTTAATAGCTTTCTTTTTAGATTTTTCACCCCAACAACGATTGTGATATTTGCAAATATCGTTGTAGGTTAAACCATTAAAAGTTTCGCCTTTTTGAATAAAATCAGTAGCATAGTCGCCCATCCAAATTATTTGAACGGGTTTGTCTGCATAATAGATTTTTTCGGTTATAGCATTAACCATTGGGTTAAGCCACCAAGAGTGTTCCATAAGTTTAGCTAACGTGTATTCTCTTTCTCCATTTACAATTAAATCTCTATTGTAAACGACTGTGTTTTTGTTTTCTTCTTTCATTAAAATATTGTAATATTGTCCCATAATTTTTAATCTCCTTTTATGCGGCTATTTGTTTTAATTGTTTGTTTGCAAACGGTAGCCATTGTTTTTCTAAAAATCTTTTAACGCTATCGTTTGGTGATGAGTTGTGTTCTCCGTGACTTTGTAATATTTTTCTTTGTTCGGGAGAGTATTCGATAGTTATATAAGGCGTATTTGGTTTAGATTTTTCTCTAACAAAAAATATAAGAGATTGCTCTTTAACAAACTTTTGGTCGTAACCCATTCTACCAACGCAATGGTGTAATTTTTCACCTTCTCTTGTTAGTTCTGCTGGGCTTTTAGCAATTACTATTATGTAGTTGCCTTTTATATAGTCTTGTAACGGCATATATTTTTTAGCAATCTTTTCAAATTTCTTGTATAACGCCTTGCGTTCTTTTTCATCTTGTTTTGCCTTTTCAGAATTATATTCGTCAATTCTAATATCATGCCAACGATGAAAATCTTTAGGGTAACGGTTTTTATCCAGCGTCATATCAATGTTTAGAAATCTGCAAGCCCTTAAATAGTCTAAGTAGTTTCTACAATTAGTTTCTTGTTTTTTGATATATAGTAAGAACTTGTCTATTTCACCTTTGAACAATTCTTTTAACGGCTGGTTGTCTTTATCTACGTTAAAATATTTAAGTTGAGTTTCAAGCATTTGAGTTTCTTGTAAAGGTCGGTTTGTTTTATATGCCTTTAACAATGTAGAAGCATAATAATAGTGTTCTCTAATTTCATTTCTATGTTGAGCAAGCCATTTTCTAAACTTTTTATCTTTGCGAACATTTCTTAAAATGGTTTTACTTCTACAAAAAGAATTTAATCCCATTTTGAGCATATATTCAGCCTCTGGAAATTGCTTATAGATTTTTAAGTATTTGAACAAATCGTATGTTCTGTATAAATGATAAGCACTATACTTAAATTCAGGGAATTTGTCTATATAGTTTTCATTGACAATAGGGCAGTAGATGTTGAAGTATTTATCATCTTGCAAATCCCATATTTTCCCACCAGTTTTTAACTCTGGCTAGTCCTTGTTCATACCAACCAGTTTTGTGTCCAGCAATCATATAGCAAACTATATCTTTAATGTAACAATCCTTTGAGTCGATGCCGTGAACTATTACTTGTTTGCAATACCATTTTTTATAGTGGTTTCTAACAGCAACGGTTATTTTACAAAGTTCGCCATCGTTTTTAGTTAGATAATCGTAATATCTTGTAACTCCATTTTGAGCAGGATAATCGTGTTTATCCCTTTTTTTAATTAGTTCAATAATATATTTAGGTATAGGTTTTATTTTTTCTATCTTCATAATAGTATCTCCATATCGTTTCCAAAGATTTTAAGCAAGTCGTTGATTATAGCGTTAGAAGATTCGCTATTAGCAATTTCGCCCGTTTCCATATCAAAGGTGTAAGGTTTTTTATCGCAAGTATAGATGGTTATATTGTTGTTATCGTATATAACTAACTCTGAAAATTTAGCAATTTTTTCAAAGTAATTTTCTCTTGCGTGAAATGGGAAACCGACCATTGAAACACGTTCTTTAAGCCCGAAATCTCTACCTGTAAGCGTTAGTTCTAATTCGTTTGAAACCTTTATTGCTCCATCGCCAAAGACTTCGTAAAAGTCGCCTAAACGGTAAGCAATAATTGAATACGGATATTGTTTTTGTAGTTCAAAATACTTTGTGTAAATAGGATTAGTTGATTTTTCTTCCTTAATTTCTTCTCTTTCAAGTTCTTCAAAAGCATCTTGAATATCTTCGGTAGTAGGTTCATCGTTATCTTCAATAGGTGTTTGAATTTCTTCTTGTTTAGGTTCTTCCTTTTTAGGAGATAACATATCAAAGAAAGACATTTGAGGTTCAGGCTTTTTAACGGGTGGAGTATAAGTAGTTGTAGGTGTAACAGTTGGCTTTGATGTCTTTTTAACAATAGGCTTATATTCCGTTCCATCTTCGTTATATAGCGTTCCTAAAATGCTGTCTTCTTCAAAGTAGTGCATTACCCAACCATAGACAACTTTTTCTTCTATCATTGCACTATTGGCACCTTTTTCAGCTTGTTTTCTAGCTTCTTCAGTAGCATATTTGAAAAAGCCGGATAAGTTCTTTTTGCTTAGGAGCGTTTTTCCGTCTTTTTCTGTTTTAATGCCGTTGTTAATTTTTTCTGCAAGCGTTTCGCTTACGTTGTTTTCTAAATATTGCTTAATAATTTCTTCTTGGCGATTTGTAGTCGTTAAATTTAATGTCATATTTAATCCTCCTTGTTTTTGTTTATAAAATTAAAAAAGCCCTCTCTATCTAGAAAGGAACTTCACGCCAAATGCCGTCGTGTATTTCTTTAATTCGGTGGATAACGTTTATAAAAGTTAATCATACTGATAGCGTCTTTATAGTTTCGTGTCTTAAAATGTCTTATGTATTGATTAGAGCCTTGCTCCTTGTAACATACTTTATAGCCAGCTTTGACTAAATGCGTTTTCACAATAGTAACCTCGCTCAAATAGTTGTTTTATAGCAAAAGAAAGTAATGGTAGAGAAGCGTAGCAATTTCCACCACCACGGTAATCTTTTTGATGAGAAGCAGTTCTTACTAGAATATGCTTGTACCATTCGTTTTGCCAAAATCTAACGTCGCTAATAGAGAAATAAACGTATTTATCTTCATGTTTGAAAAAAGCTGAGAACTCGTAGTGGTTTTTACCAACGTTTACAAGTTCCCAGCCATTTTCTTTTGCTATTGATTTTAAGTAGTTAATATATTTTCGTTCAAAACTTTTGTAATCATCTCCAGTGTAGCCACCAGAAGAAAATTCGTAATCTAAATATTTTTTCATATCTGATAATGTAGCCATTTTTAATTCTCCTTTATAATTCCGTCTTTGTCATCAGCATAAAATTGATTTGTAAATGGGTTGAAAATTGTAGTACATTTTATATCTCCATATTGAACAATATACGAGTTTTGAATAACGTGTCCAAAAAGGCTTTCTGGATATAATACAGTTATTTCTTTCATTTCGCCGTTTAGCGAATGAATATGAGCTTGTGTCTTAAAAGATTTCATTGTTAATCTCCTTATTTAATTTCTAATTTTCTTAAATGTATTATTGAGTGGAACATATAATATTCGTCCATTGTAAAGTGTCAAGATAAATCTTCTTGTTTAGTTCGGTCACCAAATTCTTCAAACGTATAGCCTTTAACAATAGTGCCGTTGGGATTTATTGCATCTGCAACCCAAGACATACCATCAGTTTTTTCGTTGGCTATAATTTCGTCATAGCGTTTTAATGCTTTTTCATAAGTTGAAAAAAGTTCGGTTTCAACGTCGCAACCATCTTCAACGCTCCAATCGAACTCTACCATGTAAACATATTTTTTCATAATAAATTCTCCAAAGTCCATTTAATATTTTGTTGAGCACGAGTACTTCATCCCAACGATGTCCTTTATCACGTACAAGGTCAAAAAATGAGTCTGCACCCATTACGTCTATGTACGCTTTCATTGTTTTAAAGGCATATCCATCGTTTAGCACGTTAGAATCGTTTAATAATTCAAATAACGTTTTCGGATGCATATAATCCCAATTTGTACTGCTGGGGAAATTTTCAATATCTTGAATAAATAGTTCCTCGTCAATACCGTTTAGCTTAAAGCCTTGCTTGGTTAATTCTTCTTCGATTTCTTCCCAATCGGAATAGTCGGATAAGTCTAACCATTTAGAGCCTAAAGCCCTTTCGTTGCATTCATTGTAAGAACCCCAAGAGCCTATTACAATGTTTATTGAGTTGTTGTGTTGCATAAAAGCACCTCCTTAAATAAATTGTTCTAAATATATTTTTTCAAAGCAAGGTCCGTATTCAAAGAACACGTCGCTGTCTTCGTCAACCATAAGTTCAAAAGTTTTCATAGTAAGTTTTCCTTGATGGCTAACCATAACGGTTATATTGTCGTTCTCAGCATCAACCTGAATAATGTCAAAATATACATAAGTTTCGCCATCGTAATAATCGTTTTGTAAGTTCCTATAATCTTTGTTTTCTATAACGTTAATCATTTTTAATCTCCTTATTTTCCGTAATAATGTTGATATTCACGTTGTTCAAATTTGCTAATTTTCCTATCGGGCATGTATGTTTCGTGTTGGTTGTAACCATATCTGATACCGTCGTACATACCAAAGTAATAATCAATTTGAGATTGTCTTAAAGGTTCACCGTTTTTGTAACCAGTATCCGTATACTGATTGCAACGTTCCATTACTCGTTCGTTATATTTGTCCGAGTAATAACCCTTGAGAGAGTTCTCATTGTAGATTTCAAAACCTTTTTTGAAACCTTGTTTGTAGCTAAAGCTGTTTTTGTTCATAAAATTTTTTACTCCTTGTTTTATTTTTTTCTTTCGACGGGCTAGACTAACTACACTACGAAAATGATGGTAAAATATTTGAAGTTTTGGTGAGACAGACAAGGAAAAAGGGGACCGACGAAATAACTTTTTATTTAAAAGTAAAAAAGCCAGCCTATAATAGACTGACTAAAAAAGTTATTTCGCCTTGACTGACTCGCTGTGGTGTAGTAAGCTAAAGACCTAGAAAGAAAACATGGAGTATATTTGCGTAAAAAATTTTTGTTATTTATATCAATAATAATGGATTAAGTTGTTTTGATATTTTATCACTAATAAGATATTTATAAATTTTTTATAAAGAAAAAAGGACCTACAAGAGTGTTTTGTAAGCCCTTAATTTTATTTTTATTTAGACCAAATTCCTTTGTTTCGTTTTAGAGTTTTCCAATAATCAGAACGCCTTTGTTCTATTATTTGTGTAGGAAAAATGATACCTGCAACACCCTTATAACAAAAATAAAACAACCACATATTAGAATGCGGTTGCTCTTGGTGGAGCTAAGGGGATTCGAACCCCTGGCCTTTTGAATGCCATTCAAACGCGCTACCAACTGCGCCATAGCCCCATATTACCGTACCCGTAATTTTGTATTGCAAGCGTTTGACTTTGTATATTATAACTTATTTATAATGGTTTGTCAATGGTATAATATATATTGCGGGTTAATTTTCGTTGTTTTTGCACGGCGCATGCGAAAGCGGCTTGCGGACGCCGTCAAATGCGGCAATTGCGTTTTGCTCGGGCAATATATTTTATATCCGCAAATAATATCTCTCAGTTATTTTTGCTGAGGCTCGGTTGCGGTTGTTTTATTCCGTCAATAAAGCTATGTGAATTTTTGCCAGGCACTTGAAAACCATAACAGTTTGTGTTAGAATAAAATAAAAAGGGAAAGAGAGAAAAGGCTGTGAAAAAAAGGATCTTAGTTTGTTTTTTGTGTTTGTTAATGGCCTTGCCGTTTTTTGCTTCTTGCGGAGAAGGTAAGTCATCAGTGCAGCCAGTGGATATTGCAGAACTTGACGGCAGTGTTGCGGATCTGACGCAGGCGACGGGCATAGGGGTGCGTGCCAAAGAAAAAAGCGCGGAGAAAGTTGCTCTCTATTCACGCAGCGTTAAAGGCGATTTTATTCGATTTGCCGACAATGAACAAGGAGGCGGCAGTGATGAAGTGCTGAAAAATACCGAGCTCGTCAAACAAGAAGGCGATGATTTTGAGGAAGTGAAATTTTCGCCCGATGACGGCGGAGAGGAGTTTACTCTTTCCGAAAAAGGTATGCAGGTAACAAAGCTCTATTCTGTTGGCGGACTGACTTTTATAGCGCTCGGCTCCGTGACTGACGATTCTTCTTCATATATTAAATCAGTTACAGAACTGGTCATGAACACTTCTTACGGTTCGGCAAGCGTGCGCCCTTATGGCGACGGTTCGCATTATTTCGCGTCGGTAAACTACGAGAAAGACGGCAAAAAATACAGCGGATACGTGCCGTGCCGTACTTACGCCAGCGATTATTTTTACGAAATATATAATTATTGGAACGACGACCTTAATGCCAGTTTTGTAATCGATAACGCCACGGGGCGTGTTTTTGATCTGGGGGAGCTGTTTCCTCGCCCCAGTTATATCAGCAGCGTGGAAAACGGTGTTTTGCAGGTATCCGGCGAATATTACGATGTGCTGATAGATGAAAACGGTATAGAATTGCAGAAAATTTCAGTCAACAGCGAGTCACAGACAATTTATACTTCGGTGCTGAAAGACAAATTCGGCAACTTTATTTTTGACACGGCTCCGGTTTTTCCCGTTCAGTCTGAACAAAAGCAAGGTAATGTCATTAAGGTTGCGCGTGCGGTGAATAAACAGAATTTTCTTATCAGAGATTGTTATCGCATGGGGTCGGACAGACGTATTTATAAATTTGAAATAAGTCTTTACAAGGTAGGTCAGGATCAGGCGAGAGGTATTTTTGTCCTCGATGAAAATGCAGAATGGCAGCCTGTGGCAAATGACGTCAATACTCTGATAAGAAACAGATGGATGCTGGATTTAATGTATACTTACGGCGGGGGTTGGGTGGACTCACCCAGGTATTCGCATATAGAGAACGGGCAGCTTATAATGACCAACGGTTTTGCGGGCGAATTGGAGTTTACGCATTGGTGTTCGGATTTTCCGAGCAGACAAACGCTTGAAATTTTCTATGGAGCGGCGGCGTTTTCGGCGGAAAATCCTTTGGCACATACGGCAAAAGGCAATATTTACGATACGGATATGACTCAGGAAGATTTGTCTTATGCTTATATTATGTCAGGAACTCAGTGGTTTACGGTCGAAGACGGGACGTTGTATAAAAACGATGTGTTCGCAAATGAAAGCGAAGTTATTGCGCACGGCGTCACCGATACCGATTGGGACATATCCGGAATATTCACCGTATATTTCGGCGAAACGGCAAAATATATTCTTTGCGACACTTCCGGCGGTGTGCTTTGCGACAGTATGCCCGAATTGCCGCAAAGAGAATGCATTGTGTTTGTAGATTTATAAAAGGCAAATAAAATTCTCTCGGGCGCTGTCTTGCGCCCGAGAGTTGCTTTGTAGCCTTTAGCGAAAAACTACCACCGCTTGGAGCGGTGGAATTAAAAATCTTTAGATAAAAGAATCCTCCTATGATTTAAGTTCTATTTTTTTTATAAACTGCGAGTTAAACAGGTATTCCTATAAACAAAGCATGAATTTCGGGATATGAAAAAGTGCTGTGCAGGCTTTATCTGTAATCTTTGCGTATAAACGGGTATTCAATTTTTCTTTCTGTGAGGGCGCCGTATTTTTCGGGTCTGCGGTAAGCGTTGCCGTGTGCTTCGGATTCACGGTAGGCGCGGAGAGCAGTCAGGTCGAAAGAAGCAAGATAAATACCGGCGTTTTCTCCTGCCAAAAGAATGCACATATCGCGAGACAGGTCGCTGTCCGGCATATATGCCACGCCGTCGAAAGCCGAAGAATTTCCGTTGCAATCGGGTTTTCCGGCGGGGTAGTTGCAGGTGGCAATGCCCGTCATATTTTCAAACGCTCTTGAACGAAGCTGCGAAAGCCTGTTGATTTCCATGGGGCAGGCGTTGGGAACGAGTATTATTTCCGCGCCTTTAAGCATCAGAATACGTGCGCTTTCGGGAAATTCTCTGTCGAAACAAATCATCGCCCCGACGTTGACGGAGCCTGCGGCGGTGTCGAGAGCCGTAACCGAAAAATCTTCGCCGCGGGTAAGAATTTTTTCTTCGCCGAAATCGCAGGTATGAACCTTGGAATAGCAAAGAACTTTTTTTCCGTGCCTGTCGAATAAAATAAAAGTGTTCCGCGGAGACGGAGAAAAACTTTCGAGCAGAGTTATTCCTATAGCCATATCAAGGTCTTTTGCCGCTTTTTTGAAGGCAAGGGTAAATTCGCCGTCCGCAGGCACTGCAAGACGGTAAATTTCATCGGGACTCTTGTCGATGTCGTATCCGCAACTCCACATTTCGGGGAAAAGCGCGATATCCGCACCCAGCTCTTTTGCTTTTCTGCATGCCGTTAAACCGATATCCGTGTTTTCGCGAATGTTTTTTCCGGGGAGAAGTTGCAACAGCGCTATTTTGAGTATTTTCTGATTGTCCATTGTTAACCTTTGTTTAATGTTGATTTTTCAGGGTGAATTTTGTGTTGTTATATGAAAAAACAGTTTCGGCAGTGAAAACCGAATCTTAATTTTGAGTATAATAGATGCGGCAAGGTTTGTCAATTTTTTAGTCTGAATTTGTTTAATCGTTATAAAATAAATTTACGTGTGCGAAAATATGCGGCCGTAATTTATTTACAGACAGAGCGGCGATGCTCCGCCGGAGATTTTTAAAATCAAAGTCATTTGTATTATTAATATAAATATCGGAAATTAAATATTTTACATTTTACCGTAAAAAAATTATAATTGAAGAAAGGAGTTTCATATGAAATACATAAAACTCGGAAATTCGGATTTGAATGTTTCCCGTATTTGCGTCGGCGGTATGAGTTTCGGTAAACCGTCGGCAGATTTCCACGAATGGACGCTCGAACAAACCGAAACCGAACAAACGGTAAAACATGCTCTCGATCTGGGTATAAACTTTTTTGATACCGCTAACTGTTATTCTCACGGAACGAGCGAAGAATATCTCGGTAAAGCATTAAAAAAACACGTTAAACGCGAAAAAGTTGTTATTGCAACCAAAGTTTATTTTAATGAAGGCCGATTAAGCAGTAAAGCTATCGAGCGTGAAGTTGAATTATCGTTAAAAAGGCTTGGCACCGATTATATCGACCTGTATATTATTCACCGTTTTGATTATTCTACTCCCGTCGAAGAAACCATGCAAGCGCTGGACAGACTTGTAAAAAACGGAAAAGTCCGTGCGTTAGGCGCTTCGGCCATGTACGGTTATCAGTTTCATAATATGCAGATATGCGCCGAACAAAACGGTTTTACTGAATTTGTATCCATGCAAAACCACTATAACCTTTTATACCGTGAGGACGAGCACGAGCTGATACCCGTTTGCAGACAATATAACGTTGCGCTTACTCCTTATTCGCCTCTTGCCGCGGGAAGGCTTTCGCGTTTGGAATGGAATGCCGATACAAAACGCAGTCAAACCGACAGGACGGCACGTTCAAAGTATGACAGTACGGAGACACAGGATTACGAAATTGTAAAGCAAGTTCATGAAATAGCCGAAAAGCATAACGTTACCATGTCGCAGATCGCAATCGCCTGGCAATATGCCAAAGGCGTTGCTTCGCCGATTATAGGGGCAACTAAATCAAAGTATTTCGACGACGCCGTAAAAGCGGCGGATATATCTCTGACGGACGATGATATCGCCGCATTGGAAAAATATTATATACCTCATAAAATTGTCGGGGCATTATAATCGGTAATCGGAGCAAAAAGCAGTATTTTTTAATCTCGCTTAACCGTCGCTTTGCGACAGTAACTGCCTTGCGTGTAAGGTTTAATTATTTAATATTTACTAAGTAACTTTAAAAACACCGTTGCACCCGAATCTACCGTCGAAAGGCTGACAAAGATAGGGTGCAACTGATTTTTTTTAAATAAGAGAAAAGGAAAAAACAATGTGAAAAATTTGTGGTACAAATTGTGGTACATTTTGTTTTTCGGTAAGAAAAAACGTAAAGAACTCATAAATTCCGATTGTCAAAATCAATAGGTATTTCCTAATGAAAAAAGAGATGGCTTACATCTCTTTTTTTGGTGCACCATCGGGGACTCGGCGAGCGTAGCGAGCCGCACTTGTCTATGCCAAGCACACGCCACGGTGCCAAAGTGGTTTTTATAGAAGAAAACCGCCTCTTGCGAAGCGGTTTTGAAAAGTTTGAGTTCATCTATGCCAAGCACACGCCACAGTGCCAAATGAATTCCAAAACTATTTTTGAATTAATATAAACATATGAGCACTAAACATAATCCGTAATAGAAAATATTTTAGAAAGATAAAATATCATCATGTCAGACACACGTGAAGACAAAATGAGCTAATTTTGAGTCACATCTTGACACGTTTAAAGATAATATGCTATAATATATTAGAATTTTGCTTTAGGGATGGTACCTATGAAAAGTTACTTTGCAAGTATTTTTTGTAGCGACGAGACAATATTCGACTGAAAGACTTTATGCGGGGGTTTAATGTATGAATTTTGTAAGTCAACTGATAAGACATATTGGCAGCTGTATTACGGCAGAAAAAGGCAAGCGTATTTTTTACGCCGTTGTTAACATTGCATTTATAGCGATAGCAGTGCTTTCTGGTTGGGGCGTTTTAAAGGCATGGGAAATAATGTTCAGTGAAACCTTTATTGGGGGATTGCTATTATTGATTGTATGCGCTACGTTTGCGATTCTTTTTCTTATCGACGGCGTGATCGGTCAGTTAATTCATACTGTTGTTAATTTTATTTTTATATTTAACCGAGAAGAGCGTGGCTATGCAATCTGTGCATTCATTATCGCTTTACTATCTATTGTTGCAATGGTAGTGGTAATGGTCATTTTATTAAATTAAATAAGTATGAATCCCATAAAAACAAAAAACGGCCTCTGAAAATCAAAGGTCGTTTTTTGTTAGATTCAGATTTTTTATATACTGCCCGTTTGTGTTGATATACTTTTAGAATAGTGTCCATAAAAATATGTCACAGTATATAAAGTCGACCGTTTCGCCCGCAATCGCGTTGACAGTATTATGTACAAAGCCCAGTTAAAAAAGCGGTACGGCATCAGGGTTGTTTCCGCGACCGAACCCGTGAGCGATGACGAGGGCGGCGAATTTTACGAGATGTTTTTGGAGTGGAACGACGAAAAATATTCGCAACGCCTTTCAAAGCGTGTACACGACGGGCTTGACACGAGCGTGAAAAACGGCACTTATTGCGGCGGCAAACTCATTTACGGGTACAAACTCATTGACACCGACAAGCGCGGCAACAAGGGCATTATACACCGTGTGGCGATAGACGAGGAGCAAGCAGAAGTTGTCCGCTACATATTCGAGGAATACGCGAAAGGAACGCCGAAAAAGGAAATCGCGGACAAGTTGAACAGGCGGCATATACTTTACAGGGGCAAGCCGTTCAAATTCCGCACGTTTGAAAACTGGTTGAGCAACCGCAAATATACGGGCGAATGTATGCACGGCAAAAGGATAAGCACGAACACCTACCCGCAAATCATAGATAAAGCCACTTTTGAACAGGTACAAAAGCGGCTTGTGAAGAACAAAATTTTAGTGGGCGCAAATTCGGCGGTAGAGCCGTACATTCTGACGGGGAAAGCCTTTTGCGGTTACTGCGGCGAAAGTATGTCGGCGGGCGGCGGTACGAGCCACACGGGGCAAAAGCATTACTATTATGTATGCCACGGCAAGCGGAAATGCGGTTGCCGCAAATCGAGCGAAAACAAAAACACGCTTGAATATACCGTCGCAAGCGCGGTTTTCAATTTTTTGAGCAGGCGGGAAAACGCCGAAATCGCCGCACAAGACACGGTAAACCATTATGAGCGGCGCACGGGCGAAAGCAGTTTGCGGAGCATAGAGGCGCGAATACGCCACGCGCAGGACGAGGCGGAAGAACTTACAAACGCTTTCATTTTGGCGCGGAACGATATGCTGCGGGCGAATATCGAAAAGAAAATGCAGGAGATAGAAATTCTGATAAAAGACCTGTCGGCAAGCAAAGCGCAAATCGAACTTGAACGGGGCAGGAAAATCACGAAAGAGAAAATCCTTGACTTTATCGCGCAAATGCTTAAAGGAAACCCGTCGGACAAAGCCTATCAAAAACTGCTCATTGATAACCTTGTTTACAAGGTATTCGTTTATGATAAAGAAATAGTTACTTATCTGATTTTCGGCAATGATAAGGAAATAAAAGAAATAAGCCCTGCCGATAACGACAAGGCTATTACCGATAAAGGGGTTCAACCTTTATCGCCTTTGGTGCACCAATAAAAGCCTAAATCGAATATTCGATTTAGGCTTTTATCCTATAACTGTATTTTTATGATATTATAAAGAAAAACTTCTCAAATTTAGAATATAAAATAGTTAAAAATTTGAAAGCAGTTTTGCATTCAACTCTAACTTTATTTTTTCAAAATCTTGAATAATAGGCTTGAATATCTTCTATATTACACCATCCTACACTTAAAAGCCAAGTTTCCTGCTGTTTGCGCATGAATTTTGCCTCCTCTATGGATACGGTGGGATAAGAAGCATAATACTTTTCAACCTCCTTTAACGGAGGCAAACCAACATTTGCGCGCCATTCTTCAACATGAATTTTATCTTCTAACCACCATACAGTCATTTTTCCATTCAAATCATAATCGAACTGCGTTCCGTATTTTTGCGGCTTTCTCTCATAAAAAGCAATACGGTCTCCGAGATAAGCGCATAAATTCAAAGGTATTTCCTCACTTGAAAACTCCTGAAACAACGCAAAACATTTTTTCATAAATGAGGGTTCTCCGATAGAATGCTGAACAATTCTCCATGCGGCATTAACCACATTCGAGTTGCTGTTTTTTAGCGTAGGAAAGCCATAGCGGTTTATAATTGCGCTTAATTTTTTGCTGTTATGCTTATGGCATTTTTCTAATTCAGGGTGATAGCCGCACTCTTTAAGCAACCCGTCATTGCAAAGTTGCTCTGTTAAATTCAAATCTTCTTTTTCCATTGACAAAATTTCTATGCAAATATTTTCGGGCAAATGATACATATAAGCCTACCGCCTTTTAACGATTGAAATATTAACTCGCTAACATTATAACACATTACAAGATTATTTTCAAATACAAAATTTTGATTGGCACCGTGGCGTGTGCTTGGCTGCGGCGCGCGTTAGCGCGCCGCACTTGTCTATGCCAAGCACACGCCACGGTGCCAAAAGGTTTTTTGATATATCTTGCAATTTCGTTTTTCTTATGCTATAATTATTTTGAAGTGAGTAAAATACCGTTGTGCGCCGTTTAATAATTAAAAAGGGGGTATCATATGAAAAAATTTGTACGCATTGTAGGTATTATCGTCTTAATATGTTGTTTGTTTGGCTCGGTTGGGTGTGGCAATAAATATAATGCAGAATTATTTAATAATGCTGAACAGTGGATTCGTGACGATTTTCTGCGGGAAAATCGTGTAAAGGCGTATTATCCAAACGAAAATTATGATGAGAACGATGAGCAATCCGAAAGATACATTTATGATGAAACTGCTCCCCTGACGAGAACTTTTATTATTTCTGACAATGTGACGTTTGATGAAATCTTCAAGGGAGATGACATTATCGTTGATTTTGCAAATGAAATACTGCTTTTGTATATTCATTCCGAAATTTATCCTGGAAGAAATTACAGTTTGAAAAAGATTGCCGTCGAAGGAGGGAAAATAAGCGTTTCAGTAGAAATTGAAAAGAAGAATGGGGTTGGTGACGCGGCGATGCCCGCCCAAAGCTGTTTATTGGTAAAAATGGATAGAATTGAGATTGATTCGGCAGAATTTATCGAGCAATAAAATCAAACAGGATACATCAGAGAAAAATATGAAAAAGAAGTGTTCTGAAAAGATATTTTACCTATAAAAATAAGAGCCTAAATCGAATATTCGATTTAGGCTCTTATTGGTGCGCCATCGGGGACTCGAACCCCGGACACCCTGATTAAGAGTCAGG